>CAYRQW010000012.1:0-21895 GCA_964426505.1 uncultured Caldisericota bacterium | reverse complement strand
CCCTTCGGATCACAACTCATGGTAACGGGGATCGATATCGACCCTGCCGACGAGGCGCATCTGGCCGTCACCGTGACGGGCGGCGGAACGGGACTCTCGAAGGATGGAGGACGGACGTGGACAATGTCGCGCAAAGGAGCGCTCCCGACAGACTGCAGTGTCGTGCAATTCCTCGGTGACGGCAAAGGCGGACTTGCTGCCGGCACGCAGTCAGGTGCCATGTTTTTCTCGCCAGACGGTCTTGACTGGCAGCTTGCGCTTCAATTGCCAGAAGGCGGTCACGTCTTTGCGCTGGAGCGGTCGAGCCTGGGCTTGCTGGCTGCAACATCACATGGGGTCTTCTCATCCGATGACGGCATGACATGGAGTGCATCCAGCACCGGGATCACAAACCTCACTCTTGCGGGACTGGCAGTGTCGCCAGCCGATGTGGACGTTCTCTATGCAGCGACGGACCAGGGGGTGTTCCGCAGCCTGAATGCGGGAATGTCGTGGTCGCGTTGCTCCGAATCGGAGTCTGTGCTTAGCGTTCTTGTGCTGCAAGACGGGCGAACCGTCCTGGCGGGCACATCTGAAGGATCCATACTGCGGAGCGCGGATACAGGAAACCATTGGGTCAGCATCACGCGTGGTATCCCTGGGGTCAAGGTGACTGCTCTGGCGGCTCCTGCCACAGGACCAACGACAGTCTATGCTGGTACAGACGGAGGATTCGCGGTCTCGAACGATGCAGGTCTGACCTGGGAACCGCGAAACATCGGTCTCGTTGCCACCACGCCTGCAGGGTCACCGACACCCCGGACAGAGATCGCCGCGTTCCTGCCGGACCCGGCATTGCCTGGCACGGTGTTGCTGTCGCTGCTGGGCCAGGGATTCTACATAACCAGAGATGACGGTAACCGCTGGAAGCCTTTAGAGTCATCAATTGGAACACCATGGGTCGACAGTCTGGCTGTCGACGAACAGGCGCGCCGGTACTACGCCGGCACAGATGCCGACGGCGTGTATGTCTCGCAGGATGGGGGCGCGAAGTGGTCCCGGTCAAGCAGTGGGCTGTCGACCGTCTTCTCCCCTTCAGGGGCGATCAACGTGATTCTGGTCACCAGGCATGGGACGCTGTATGCAGGAACCGAGGCACGCGGAGCAGCGGTCTCACGGGACGGTGGGGCCACATGGCAACGCTTGAACAGTGGTCTGCCGGACCTCGACGTTCAGTATATGGTTGAGGCAGGCAGATGTGTGTTCGCCATGACGGCGCACCGCGTGGTTTGCCTCCAGAATCAGTAGTTCTCGAGAACCCAGCGCTCGAAGCCCAGAGCGTCTGAGATGTGGTCCGCTCCAGACGCCTCGACATCCCCGATGGCGTAGTCAGTCACGAGGTATGTCTCTATGCCGGCCAGATGAGCTGACATGTCCTCAGTGCAGTCGTTTCCGACCGCGATTGCCTGCGCGGGGTCGATACCCATGGTGTCGGCCACGTGCTGCCAATATTCTGCATGGGGCTTGCTGTAGCCGCAGTTCTCCATTGTGCTGACGTACTCGAACACGTTCGGAGTGAACCCGGCCCATGCCAGCCTCTTGTAGGTGGCCAACTGGGGGAAAACGGGATTGGTTGTCAGCAGGAGGCGGTGTCCCTTTGCGCGCAGATAGACAACACTTCGATGGAGGGGCTCATTGCGCCCCACGACATCGTGAACGTTGTCAAAGGTTGTCGCGTAGAACTCCATGATGCGCTCCCAGACGGCCCGCTGGTCGACATCCTTGTACAGGGCTCCGAATTCTCTCCTGAACTTGTCCAGATTGGTGCCGTCCGGGCTGGTGTCGGCCTGCATGCGTGCCGTCGCCTCAAGGATATTTGCGGCTAATCCATCCAGGGGAAGGAGGCCGTACAAGGCGTGTGAGATCTCGCTGAAATATGCATGCATAAAGTCGGTACTGTTCATGGAAAGCAGTGTACCATCAAGGTCAAACAGGAAGGCTTTCATCCAATACTCTCCTCAGACTGTCAGTAGGCCGGGAGAGTATATCAGTGATTTCCAATGTTCTCATGATGATTCTGAAACCTTCTTGTCAAGCGATATCCAGGCAAAACCGTGCGACCTGTTGACAATCCTGCGAATGCTTCTAGGATTCGTTATGTGACGTTATTATTGTTGCGTTGGCAGTACTCAAATCTTGACAAGGAGGATTGAGAATGAAGAAGTTCGTCATGCTGTTTCTCGTTGCTGCGCTTGTTCTTTCCGTCGGCGGCTGCGCCAAGAAGGCCGAAGTAACGCCGAAGATCGGTGTTGCCATCTACAAGTTTGACGATACGTTCATGTCGTATGTCCGCAACCAGATCCAGTCCGCTGCAAACGGCAAGATCCTGCTATCCGTCCAGGACAGCCAGTACGATCAGCCCAAGCAGAATGACCAGGTTGACCAGTTCCTTGTCGAGGGCGACACCGCTCTGGCCATCAACATGGTCGACCCGTCGGCCGTGTCCGTCATCATCGATAAGTGCAAGACGAAAAGTGTCCCGCTCGTGCTCTTCAACCGTGAGCCCGTTGCAGCCGATATGGCAGCATGGGACAAGGTCTATTATGTCGGAGCCAAGGCACAGCAGTCTGGCACCTATCAAGGGGAGATCGTCGCTGAGTACTGGAAGTCTCATCCGGAAGCCGATCTCAACAAAGATGGCATTCTTCAGTACGTTATGCTGATGGGTGACCCGTCCAACACCGATGCGAAGTACCGCACCGAGTTCTCCATCAAGGCCGTTGAAGCTGCAGGCATCAAGGTCCAGAAGCTCGCCGAAGACACCGCCATGTGGGACCGCGTCAAGGGGCAGGAGAAGATGGCTGCCTTCCTTACCGCCAACGCAGGCAAGATCGAAGTTGTCCTTGCCAACAACGATGACATGGGTCTCGGCGCAATCGAGGCTCTCAAGGCTGCCGGCTATTTCACTGGCGGCAAGTACATGCCCGTTGTCAGTGTCGATGCTACTCCGCCCGCACTTGACGCCGTTGCACAAGGCACTCTTCTGGGAACCGTCCTGAACGACGCCGTCAAGCAGGGTCAGGCTACCTTTGATCTCGCCTATGCTCTTGCCACAGGCGCAGAGGCCAAGTCCGATGTTGCCCCGCTTGCTCTGGCCGATGGAACTGTAGACCCAGCCGGAAAGTACATTTGGGTTCCGTATGTGAAGGTTACGAAGGACAACTACAAGGACTTCCTCGCAAACTAGTGTTGTTCGTTTTTCAGGTAGGCGCTTGATTTCTCTGTAATCGGAAGGAGGGCGTGCGCGCTGGCGTGTACGCCCTCCGTCTGTCTGTTTCTGCCACGGAGGTGTCCTCTCGATGAGCAGCGAATATGTCCTGGAGATGCGTAACATCTCCAAAGAATTCCCAGGGGTGAAGGCCCTTGACGACGTCACCGTGAAGGTGTCTCCGGGAAGCGTGCATGCACTTGTAGGCGAAAACGGAGCGGGGAAATCGACACTGATGAAGTGTGTGTTCGGCCTCTACACAGCTGATAGTGGTGAAGTGGTTCTTGGTGGCCAGCCGGTCTCGTTCGCAAGTGCCAGGCAAGCTCACGATGCGGGTATCGCCATGATCCAGCAGGAACTCCTGCCCATACCTGATCGAAGCGTCATGGAGAACTTCTGGCTGGGACGTTTTCCGGTGAAGAACTACGGCATCCTCAGGATCGTGGATGAGAAGAAGATGTACGCCGACTGCAAGACGGTTTTCGATGACCTGAAACTGGATATTGATCCCGCGACCAAAGTCTCCAATCTGTCGTCCTCGAAGATCCAGCTCATGGAGATTGCACAGGCAGTCTCATACCATGCAAGCGTCATTATCATGGATGAGCCGACTTCGTCCCTTACCGAGAACGAAGTGCAGCATCTCTTCACGATCATCAGGAGACTGAAGGACCAGGGCATCGCGATCATCTACATCTCCCACAGGATGGAGGAGATTTTCGAGATCTCGGATGAAGTCACGATCATGCGCGACGGCAAGTGTGTCGGTACCTATCCTACCAGCGAACTCACCTATGAGGTTGTCATCAAGCAGATGGTGGGTCGTACACTGACAAACCTGTTCCCTCCGCGGGAGAATACGCCGGACGGTGTCATTCTCAGGGTTGAAGGACTTACATCCGCCGCCGAACACTCCTTCAGGGATGTAACGTTTGACGTGAAGAAGGGTGAGATCTTTGGTATCGGCGGCCTCGTCGGCGCGCAGAGGAGTGAGCTCGTCGAAGCCCTGTTCGGGCTGCGCCACGTCACGAATGGCACAGTCAGCATCAATGGCACAAAGGCCGTCATCACCAACCCCATTCAGGCCAAACACTACAAGATGGCACTCCTGACCGAAGAGCGGCGGGAAACCGGCATCTTCCCGGTGCTGTCGGTGCTGGACAACACGCTCATTGCGAACCTTGGACGGTACGTCCACAAAGCCGGCCTTCTTGACGAGAAGGCAGGCAGCCGTGATGCGGAGAAGATCATCACCACGCTCAGGGTCAAGACGCCCGCATTGGCGACCCTGATCGAGAACCTCTCCGGCGGAAACCAGCAGAAGGTCATTGTTGCGAGGTGGCTGCTTACCCAACCGGACATCCTGATCCTCGATGAGCCGACCCGTGGCATCGACGTGGGCGCCAAATACGAGATCTACTCGATCATCGCTGAACTGGCGAAGAGCGGCAAGACGATCATCATGATTTCGTCGGAGATGCCCGAACTCATCGGAATGTCCGACCGCATCATGGTCATGTGCGAAGGCCGGGTCACCGGAATCCTTGATGGAAAAGAAGCGACACAGGAGCGCATCATGACGCTTGCGACACAGCTTATGTAACGGGGAGACGAACATGAAGAATCCTGCATCCACGAGTTTAAGCAAGCGCATCACGGCGCGTTCCGTCCGGGAGTTCGCAGTCAGGAATGCCATCATCCTGGTCCTCGCGGCATTGGTTCTGGTTATCGGCATCATCAAGAATGGCTTCCTGACGCCGGGCAATCTTGTCAACATCATGAGGATCTCCTCGGTCCGTCTCATTATTGCACTTGCGTGCGCCGGAGCCCTGATCACTGGCGGTACCGACCTTTCCGCGGGGCGTACTGTGGGACTCTCGGCAGTCATTGTCGCCTCACTTGTCCAGCGCCCGGACTATGCAAGCAAGATCTTCCCGAACCTTCCGTATATGTGGGTCATCTTCCCGATCCTGATCGCAGTCGCTGCCGGACTCCTTGTCGGTATCATCAATGGCGTCGTCATTGCCTATCTGAAAGTTCCACCATTCATCGCGACTCTAGGCATGATGGTCGTCGTATGGGGTGCCGCATCGCTCTATGTTGACCGGCCTCCGTTGGGCGCTCAGCCGATTGGTGGATTGCGGCTCGATTTCACGAATCTGGGGACAGGGTCGGTTGGATTCGGACGCTTCGCGATTCCGACAATCATCCTCATCGCGCTTATCGTCTTTGCCTTCTACTGGGTCATGCTGAACAAGACCCAGCTCGGCAAGAACATGTACGCGATCGGTGGCAATGTCAACGCTGCCATTGTCTCGGGTGTGAACGTCAAGAGAAACCTCGTGGCGGTGTACGCCATCGCCGGCACGCTCTACGGCATCGCCGGCGTCCTCCTTGCGGCCCGATCGGGCGGGGCAACCAACAACTATGGCCAGAGCTATGAGCTCGACGCAATTGCGGCGGCGGTCATTGGAGGCGTCTCCACGAGCGGAGGCAGGGGAACGGTTGTCGGTGTCCTCACGGGTGTCCTGATCTTCGAGGTGCTCAACAACGGCCTTGTGGTCCTGGGCGTATCAGCTTACTGGCAGCAGGTCGTCAAGGGACTCATCATCGTGGCGGCTGTTGCACTGGACATCCGGAAATACAGCAAGAGGCAGTAGTCTTTGCAGCTTTCTGAGAAACCAGAGCCCGGCTGGCATCAACAGCGTCGCGTTTTTCCTGTACGTGAACGGCGAACGGGGACCTTACGGTGACCCTTGCACATCGCGCAGACGGCAGGACGATCCACGGCCTGCACAGTGGGTGGCGCTGTACGGAAGTCTGAAGAAGCAGTCCAGGGAAACGAGACAGATCACTGAACCTCGAAGCGGGGAAATGGAGGCCTTGCGGGAGTGGACCGGTCACCGGACATGTCGGTGAGTCTGCAGGACTTCCCGGCAGCCTCCTCTGTGAGTGGTGCGACTGCGACAGTTGCACTACCCTCTCGTGCTCCAGATGCCCCCGGTAAGGCCGACGAAAGCCGGTCTCCTCCCGCCGGGGGCATCCGCACTGCCGATCCGGCACTCCACAGGTCTGACATCAGGTGGTCGATGTATCCGGATGCCCGGGTTCACAAGGTGATCGAAGTGTTGGAAGATCTCCCGCCATGATCATGGATGCCTGGTCGAACACCCTGAGGACACCCTGCGTCTCCATGTCCAGGCGAACCACCACCAGCAGTGCGGTCTCGCCGTCATGAACAGCGGCTGCAATTGCCCGGACAGCATTGTTGTGGCCGGATCGGTAATCCTCGAGTCTGTCGGCGCCCAGGAACGCCACGTTCTTGAAGCAGTCTGAAAGAGCGTCTAGATATGTGGGCTGTGCCTCAGCGACGGGGACGGCGAACACAAGAAAGACTCCGGCCGGGTCAAACCCGATCGAGCCTCTGCCCTTCACGTCGATGACAGGGATGGGGTATGGCGCGCGTGTCCATCTACCCGCGTCCGGAAACGGGTTCCCGTCCACTGACATCAGACGTGCGGACATTCCTGATGCACGAATCTCCTCCAGCAGGCTTGATGCCCTGACATAAAGGAGTACCAGACGCTGGTGCACAAGCAGAGCGAATTCGTCCATGGCTTCCTCCCGCGCTATCCCCTGCAGTATAGGAATGTCCCAGAGTGCGACAATGAGTATCCCCCCTCTGCTGTAACGCTCCAGCCCGGTTTAGCGATTTTGTCTGTGCCGGGCTTCGTCCACGTCCACGAGGCCGGGGCCCGGCAACCTTCCTCAGGGGGGCGGGGTCGCGACCGCCCCTCACGTGCTGGCAGGGCTGTCCAGAGCAACTGTGAATTTGTGCTCGCCTCAAGTATGCAGGTCGAGAGCCGAGCCAAGGCGAAATGTCAATGATGATGTGCCAGAAACTGGTTTGACGGACCCCCTTGTGTGCGTTAAAATCTCTGTGCACGAAAATTCGCTGAATTGGAAGGAGTCCTACAAGACATGACCAGAAGAATTGTCTCTTTTGCTCTCGTTACCGCGCTCTTGGTCGTTGCGTTCACTGGTTGCGCCAAGAAAGCCACTTGGACGGATGGAACATATGAGGGTCTCTCAAAAGTGGACGACTATGGCAACCTCGGATATGCCACAGTGACGATCGCTGGCGACAAGATCACCGCAGCGACGTATGTTGAGCTTACACCCAAGACCAAGGACAACTACTCATACTCGGCTGCTGTCGATGCTGTAGCCAGCATGCAGGCGAAGCTGATTGAGACCGGAGACATTGCACAGGTCGATGCCGTTGCCAAGGCAACCGGCACGTCTGACCAGACGACCGAAGCCGTCAACAATGCTCTCAAGGATGCAGGGACCGTCGGTTCCTACACGGATGGCAACTATACCGGCTTCTCTGCGGCAGACGAACGTGGCAACATGGGATATGCTTCCATCACCGTTTCCGGCGGCAAGATCTCCGATGCCAAGCTCCTGGCCATGCAGGTGAAGACCGCGGACAACTACAAGTACCCGTCGAGCATTGATGCGTGGCCCACTCTCATCCAGAGTCTTGTTGAGAAGCAGGACGTCACGACGGTCGATGCTGTCTCTCAGGCCACTCAGACGACCGATCGCTTCAAGGAAACCATCACCAACGCGCTTGACAAGGCGAAGGCTCAGTAACACTGTACTCTCTTCAGCCACTTCAGCCGGCCCCGTGAGGGGCCGGCTTTTTTGTGGTACAGCCCAAGGCACGGGCCTGTTGTGCTATACTGGCCACGAGGCTGACGGGCAGTGTCCGTCACAGCCAGCGATGCAGATGCGAGAGGAGACGCAGTCTCTGGTGACACCGGAGCAAAGGGTTATGGTTGAGCTGGTTCGGCGCGATCAACAGCGTGTGAGCATGTGGAGTGGAGGGACGACGACCGAAATCGCCATTTATCCCAAAGATGCTGCCTACAGCCGCCGCGACTTCCTGTGGCGGATCAGTTCGGCTCATGTGGAAGCGGAGAACTCTGCATTCACCTCACTACCCGGCATCTGGAGGCTGATCATGGTCCTCGAGGGCGACTTGACGCTGGAGCATGAGGATCATCACAGTGCACGACTGCAGCCATTTCAGCAGGATGCGTTTGCCGGTGACTGGATCACGCGGAGCACGGGAAGGGCGAGGGACTTCAACATCATGCTCTCAAGCGCCTCCACGGCGCAGATGTGGGCAGTGAGCCTGCAGGGTCGGTCCGACACTGTGATTCCCGTCGAGGCAGCTCCGGCGTGCGACAAATGCAGGCAAGTCGTGGTGGCCGTGTATGGTGTCGATGGTGCAGTGACCGTCGAAGTCGACACTGACGATACCTGGAGTATTGAGACTGCTGACGCGTTGCTGTGGAACGTGGATCAGGAGAACCCGGCGAGGAGCGTGAGACTGTTCAACAAGGGCAGCGCACCGATACATGTTGTGCTGGCGACCATACGGTATGAAGGAGCCCAGTGATGCCGTCCTGGTGCTATACTACTACGATTGGACGAGGACACTGAGTCTCGGAGGCAACGATGCATAGAGATGAGTTCCGCTATCGCAGCAAGGACAGCCTGAACCTGTATGCACGTGTATGGACACCCGACGGTGACATTAACGGCGTAGTCGCCCTGGTGCACGGCCTGGGCGAATACGGAGGTCGGTATGCGGATATTGGACAGAGCTTTGTCGACCGCGGGTACGCGTTTGTGGCAGGAGACCTGCGGGGACACGGCGTGTCCGAAGGCCGGCGCGCATTCGTTTCGCGTCTCGACGACTTCATGGAGGACCTCGACCGGTACTGTGACGAGGTCCGGGCGTACTTCCCCGGAAAGCCGCTGTTCATGTATTGTTTCAGCATGGGTTCTGCCATTGGAGCAGCGTACCTTGTCCGCAGACATCCGCGGTTGGCTGGCGCCATTCTGTGCAGCGGCGGTTTTGTGATGCCGCCGGCATCAGCGGCTGCCATGGGCAAAGTCAGAACGCTGCGGCATCTTGTGCCGACCATGGCCGTCAGTAACGGCATGGGCGCGACTCGAGGCAAAGTCTGTCACGACGTCGGCGTGCTGGACGCCTATGACGCTGACCCGCTGGTGTACAAGAGGATCACCATCGGCCTGGCGGCCGTCATCGGCGAAGCCGCCGCAGAGGCGCTGGTGCGTGCGGGAGAGATCCAAGTCCCCCTGCTCGTGATGCACGGTGAGGATGATACCATTGCGCTGCCCGAGGGGTCGAAACGCCTCGCAGCGGGCGTTCAGGGCGACGTGACGCTGAAGCTGTGGCCAGGCCTGTACCACTTCATCCACCATGAGCCGGACGGAGCGAAGGAACAAGTTCTCGCCTTTGCCGCGGACTGGGTGGACGCGCGCATCACCAAAGCATGACTGAAGAACGTTGAACCGGCGGTCCTCAGAGGCCATCGCCTGGAACGAAAGCGCCCCCGCGTGAGCGGGGGCGCCTGGTATGTCAGCTGTCAGATCTGTTTTAGGCGGTAGAATCGCTCTCGAGCTTCTTCTCACCCTGAAGGGCACGGATCCCGGTGCAGTCCTGCGATACCTCGAGGGTCCCCTGATACTCGCCATCTTTGCCGTACACGGCGAAATACCGGATGTAGATGAACTTGCCGCCCAGTTCCAGCCAGAAGTCGGCCGTGGAGCGCTTCTTCGCACGGAAATCGTCCAGGATCCGCTGGACCTTGTCGACGCTCTGGGGCGGGTGGCATCGCTGTACCTTGCGCCCGATGTCCAGTCTCGTGCGTGGGAAGATGCGCCCGGCGGCCGGCAGGTTGAAGTACGTCACCTCGTCGTCTGCGTTGACAAACGAGACGTCGACGGGCAGTGTATCGAACAGTGCAAGCAGGATCTCAAGGTCCACGCCCTCAAACAGGTCAAGACTGGTATCGCTCATGTGTTCTCCTCCCCTGGGAGTGCAAAGAACCCCAGTTCCTGGGATTCCTGCTCAAGTTCCTGCCAGTCCTTCTCGGACAGCAGGTCAAGTGCCACGTTGTACAGGATCTCCTGTTCTTTCTTCGCGTGCTGGATAAAGGTCTCGAGCCAGTGCTGGAGTGCGCCCGCCAGTACCTGTGCGAACTGAGCGTAGGGCATGGCATCAGGCACTCCCAGAAGCGCCTTGTCGATGAGGTCGCGCGTCGCCTTCATGCGGTTGTGCTCAGCCCACATGATGGCAGGAGGTTCTTCGACGCCATATCGTTCCAGCAGGGGGAACAGCGTGTTCTCCTGCCGGGTGTCATGGCTCTGAGCGGCATGCAGATGCTGCATCAGGCTGCGGAGTTCAGCGAGAGCGCTCTCTGCCTCTGCGTACCCGTTCAGCGCGCCGAGTGTCCTGGCCAGGGCGAGTCCCTGCTCGAGCCAGACGATGATGGCATCCTGTTCGCGGATGAAGCGCTTCAGCGGATGGCCGTCCGGAACGACAGTGCGCGAGCTTGCCAGCTGGTCTCGGAAGACATCCATGTGGACGTCGCACGCTTCCATGAGCTGGTCGGTGGAGAAGCCCTCCCTTGCCAGTTCGGCCTCCGCTGTTGCGATGAGCAAGGGGTCCGCTTTGGCAATCAGCCCTTTGAACTCTGCCTTGCAGCTTGCCGGGTCCTTGCCCGCGTAGAGTTTTCGGAGGACGGCCTTGAGGTCTTCCTTCAGAGTAGTGCTGGAAGCTGATGAAATCGGAGCAGTTCCCTCGGTGTCACTGCTGATCACAGCTGCCTCCAGTTCTTCGACGGTCCACCCAGCACGCTCCGCCACTTTCCGCAAATCAGTACGAGGTGCCATGAGGCCGATGACGACAGGGTTTCCGAGGAGTTTCAGCTTCGGATTGATCGATGCAAGATAGGCCGCCGCCCGCGGGTGCTCAGTCAAGACAGTAGAGAGTTTTGCCGTCGGTTTGTACATCGGGTTACCTCCGATAATGAATTCTGCATGCCATGGACCTCGTGTGTATCACATGCTCAGTATACAGGAAACCCCGCGGCGGTATAATGAATACTCGCGTGGCACAAGGCCGCGATGACAGGAGCCCGCATGAACGAAGAACTGGCAGTCCATATCGCGGCGTTCGCCGCTGCAATCGAGGACGAAGTCACTGCCGAAAAGGCCTCAGAGCGGACACATCGTCATGCTCTCGTGGAGGGCACCCTCGTGTCGGACACTGGGGACGAGAGCTTCCTCTACTTCTTCAGTACTCCCTACGAAGTCAACCTGCCCGAGGAGTCAATGATTCAGCTCGAAGTGGATGGCCGGGTCGTGCAGGGAGTCTACGCGGGTGGAGACCGGGACCTGGTGTCGATCGCTTCCAGCGAGTTCCTGGGGGCCCAGGTGCGCGCGGCCACCATGATTGCCACGCCCTGGGACCTGCTGCTGAAGCTGGAAGAACGGCTGAACGCGCTGCTGGACAAGGACGACTGTGGCCAGGCGCTTGCCCTGATGGGTCCTCCCGTCGCTGGCGACAGCCTGCCCGAGCTGGATGGCGTCTTTGCGGAGAACCGGTGGCTGGATCTGTCTCAGCGCGACGCACTGCAGAAGGTCGCTGAGCGCGACGTCAGCTTTATCTGGGGCCCACCCGGCACCGGCAAGACGCGAACGGTCGCCTACCTCGTGCGCGAACTCATCGAGCGCCACAAGAGTGTCCTCCTGCTGGCGCATAGCAACGCGGCAGTCGACGTCGCGACACTTGCCGTGGTGAACGCATGCCGGGGGACACCGTACCTTTCCTACGGCGCCCTGATCCGGTATGGCATCATCACGAAGCGCGACCTGCTCGTCGAGTCCGACATCAACCCTCTCAACATCCTTGCCAGACGTAATGTCGACGCCGAGCGCTTCGTCGGTCTTCAGTCCAGGCGCCGGGACTTGCTGGAACACGCGAAGCGGGAGGAGCTGTTCGATACTGCCGAGTTCGAGACCGTCAGGGGCGACATGGGCAAGTTGCGCCATCGTGTCGACAAAGAGCTGAAGAAGCTTGTCGCCGAGACACAGGTCGTCGCGACGACGCTGACCAAGCTGGCCCTGTCGGACGAACTGATGGAACGCTCATTCGACGTCGTCATTATCGACGAGGCGAGCATGTCCCTGGTTCCATACGACGTGCTTGCGGCATCGCGTGCACAGGGCAAGATCGTCTTTGCAGGAGACTTCATGCAGCTGCCCCCGATTGCCTCGGGCACGACGGCTGCTGTCCGCGAGTGGCTCCAGCGGGACATCTACCAGGTGCGGGGCATCACGCAGGCGGTGCGCGCGGGCCAGAACGTGCCGGACATGGCCATGCTGCGCACGCAGTATCGCATGCACCCGTCCATCCGTTCGGCTGTGAGCCGCCTGTTCTACCAGGACCGGCTGGACGACGGCGAACGCATCATTGTGCGTACCAGTTCGATCGCGCGGCTGGCTCCGTTCGAGGGGCAGGCCATGGCCGCTGTGGATACCTCACTGCTGCAGACACGCTGCTACCGTGAGGTCAAGGGGTATTCCCGCCTCAACCTGGTGGAGGCTGTCACCGTGATGACGATCGCTGCGGGCATGCTCTCCCGCTATCCGGACATCAGCATCGGGGTCGTGACACCGTATGCCGTCCAGGCACGCCTGCTGGGGACCATGGCCCGCGAACTGGCCCTGGACCGGGAACGGCTGACGATCTCGACGGTCCACCGCTACCAGGGGTCCGAGGTGGACGTCGTCATCTTCTCGCTGACCGACGCAGAGCCGCAGTGGTCCATGTCCACGCTGACGCGGGGCAATCTGGAGGACTGGGACGTCGACCCGGCTCCTCGGCTGCTGAACGTTGCGCTCAGCCGCGCGCGTGGCAAGTTCATCCTGGTCGGCGACCTTGATTTCGTGCACGACCGTGGAGCACAGGATGCGGTCCTGAGGCACATCGTCGGGATCATCGAGCAGGAGGGGGCCGTGCGCCGCATCGACCCAAGGGCCCTCAGCGAACTCCGGGAGTGGCTGCCCAATCACATCGTGGACGGTCAACGCATCGTCGTGGGCGAACGCGCCCGCCATCAGGGCTGGCTGCTGGAACAAGCGCGCGGTGCGCGCCACACGGTGACCGCGGGTGTACCGCAGGGTGCCCACGTTTCGCCGCTCATGGCACGTCTGCTGGCGTCGGTCTCGCCGGACTGCCGTCTGCATTACGCCGATCATGACGGCCTGCGAGCAGCTGCGGGGCACTTCGGCGCGTCCGAGTCATATCCCGGTGACGGCGTCCTGGAGAGCTTCATTCAGATCGGCTCCCATCCGCTGTTGCTGGAGGGGACACTGGAACATGGCGCGCGCTCGGCCTACCTGGCGCTCGACCTGCCTGCGACCAACTGGTTCTTCCTCAAGAATGCCGGGTTCGTGCCGGAGTCCCTGCTTGGACGCAACCCCGAGGCTGCGAAGGGAAAGGGGCGCAGACGGCGCGGACTTGGCGACGATATGACCGCGCAGGACACAGCAGCCGCATCCACTCCTCATCGCACTGTAGCGCCCGTTCAGCCCGAAGTGACACCCCTGCCGCTCGACTGATTCATGGGGTCAAGCGTTACGATTCACCTTGTGGTGACTTTCTTCGCGAGAGTCCGAAGCTCCCTGTATCGCCGTGCCGAGGTGAGCCTGTTTCAACCGCTCCTCTGATGGATTGGTGCGTTGAGCCGGCTGCTTCACGAACACCCTGAATGTTACCAGTGTGCCGATGTTGACGCTTGACCCCAGCGAATAGTTGACAGGAGACAGTCCTCCGCCAAACTAGTAGCGCAAGATGCATGGTTTCCGGAGGCGTCGATGTTCCTGCTGGTTGCTGTACTGAACAGTGATGCACATGTGCGCAAGGTCCTGGAGGGCTTTACTGCCATCGATGTCGGTGGCGCAACTGTCATCGACAGCCGGGGCATGGGTCAGATGCTTGCGGCCGACATCCCCATCGTGGCAAGCATTGCCCGCCTGCTGGGCGGTTCGCCGGTGCAGGAGAGCAGCAAGATGATCTTCTCGGTCATCAGCAGTGCCGAGGCTCTCGAGCGTGCGAAGAAGATCGTCCTGGGCGCAGTCGGAGACTTATCTCAGAAAGGCGTCGGCATCATGTTCGTGGTCCCAGTCAGCGAGGCATACGGGCTGATCGAGCCCGAACCACCCTCACCCGACATTCCCTAGCAGGGCTAGCTTCCAGTTGAAGATGCCTGTCAGCCGGCCGGACTGATCCCGATGGCCTGTCTGAGCGGCTCGAACTGGGGCAACTCCATGAAGTTTCGGGTAGCCTGTGTGAGTGACGGTGCTTCTTCGAAGTCGGTCCGGGTCTGCAGGACGACGTCGAGAATGCGCGAACGCAGAAGGTGACAGGCCTCTTCGATGCGTTTTCGTTCGACCTCCCCGCTCTCGGCGCAGAACACCTCGATCTCAAGCCGTTCCACGAACTCGACGACAGGGTCTTCGGCAGACGTTGATGCGTCGGCAGCCTGGACAATCGTCGCCAGCGGGATCACGTGGTCCACGAGGACGTAGTAGCCAAGCTGGAGAAGCCCTGCCACCGTCAGCCGTGGCTGCATCCCTGCGAACCTGTCGCCGTAGCTTGTTGCCAGCTCGCGCTCATAACGGGTGATGTTGGCAGCCATCAGGTCGACCGCCTGCTGAGCGGTCAGAGCCTGTTCGTCGGTCGAACCGGCTGTCCCCTCTTCCTGGAGGTCAGCGTCGGGAGCCATACACTCAAGCGCCGAGTCTGTCCGTTCGCGGTACAGGTCGACAAGCGTCCGCAGGACCGCGTGCGCGAAGAACCCGTTGTCGTCCACGAGATGACTGGACGCGGTTCCAGACGCAGCCGATCTCCTTGTCACCTCGGTATCGATCGTCTTGCGGTCCGCACCATCCTGGGCCGTGAACCAGAGGGCCACGTCCGGGTAGGCCGCGAGAAACCAGGTCGGGAAACCGACAGGATGCTGCATCGATACTGCCATTCTGGCCGCCGATGGAGTCGGCTGGACCCCATTTTCCTCGGCCGACTGTTCCAGGAGCGCGGATACGTTGGCCAGGTAAACAGACGGAGCAATGCTGTCAGGCATGAAGAACTCACGGGCGTAGTGCTCGAACTGTTCAGCCTGCTGGTCTCCCTTCGGCAGATCTGCGATGCTGTTTTCCCAGATGCGTGTGTTGATATTCATGCCAGGCCTCCCAGCGGATGAACACGGTGGTTGTGCGCTCCGTGACTGTGAGCTCATGCTACCGCCCCCATGCCGGTTTGTCAACCGTGTCTCCCTGCATGTGCGCGTGGCATGCCGGTGATCGACCAGGACTCGTTGACGATGATCGCGAAATCGACATATGTTTCACAAGTAGAAGAAACCAATGTGTTGCTATACTGCATACAGGCATGGTACATGTATCCAGTGTCCAGCCGATCCGGAGGTATGCATGGACGAACTCAACAAGGCGCCTGAAAACATCAGGGGCCTGGACGATATCCTGAAGATTGTCGTTGATCGGGGGGCTTCGGACCTGCACCTGCAGGCAGGGACACCGCCGATGCTCCGTCTCCACAAGCACCTGTTGCCAATTGGAACTGAGATGATGTCGGGAGGGGCCATCGAAGCACTGGTGTTTCCCATTATGAATGACGACCAGAAGGCTGTGTTCAAACAGCACCTGGACTTCGACTTCTCCTACTCAGTCAAAGGACTGGCACGGTTCCGCGTGAACGCGTTCCGGCAGCGGGGGTCGATGGCCGTTACCATGAGGCGCATCCCGTTCGTCATCCCTGACCTCGATTCACTTGGCCTGCCGGATGTCGTGAAGGACCTCACCAAGCTGGAGAAGGGATTTGTGCTGGTGACGGGGCCGACGGGCCATGGCAAGTCGACGACACTTGCGGCCATGATCGACAAGATCAACCAGGAACGCGACGTGCATACGGTTACGGTCGAGGACCCCGTGGAGTTCCTGTTCCAGCACCGCAAGGGCATCGTGGTCCAGCGGGAACTGGGCGAGGACACCGAATCGTTCGCACATGCTCTGCGTGCTGTATTGCGGGAGGACCCGGACATTATCCTGGTGGGAGAACTGCGAGACCTGGAGACGATCGCAGCAGCACTGACGGCAGCAGAAACCGGACACCTGGTGTTCGGGACTTTGCACACCAACTCGGCTCCGCAGTCCATCGACCGTATCATTGATGTCTTTCCTGCGGGCCAGCAGGGGCAGATCCGAGTTCAGCTGGCGAACGTCTTGTCGGCCATTGTGACGCAGCAGCTCCTGACGCGCAAAGACGGCAATGGGCTGGTCGTGGCTACGGAAGTGCTGATCGCGACACCGGCTGTCCGGAACCTCATCCGGGAGAACAAGTCCTTCCAGATCGTCTCCACGATGCAGACGAGCGGCGCTCTGGGGATGATGACGATGGAGAAATGCGTCAAGGACCTTGTGGCCAGGGGGATCGTTGCGGCCGAAGTGGCACTGCGGGCTGGAGTCAATGTCAAAGAGTAAGCCTGACGGTTGAAGTGCAAAAAGGGGCGCAGCCGTGGCTGCGCCCCTTTTTGCTGTAACTTGAGGAGTGTTTTCCTGCTACGAGATGACGTCCGTCACCTGGCGGGTGACGATACCGGCGCTCTCGATGCTCGTGAGCATGCCGTTCTTCCCGCTGATCAGCTGTCCGTCGATGATCTGCTGCATCACTGGACGGATCAGTGCATCGGTGAGGTCGGACTTCGGGTTGTTGAACTCCATTGCGTAGGTCTTGCCGGGCGTGTCGGTGCCGAAGACAAGACGAAGGACAGTGGTCTGAGAGTCAGCCATGGGTTACCTCCTTACTCCACGAATGCGGACCGCCTGTTGCGGACAATGGCGGCCGTCTGCTCAGTGAGCAGAGTCATGATCTGTCCGGCGCACGCGTATGCGACGGCGTCTGTGGCAAGCGGGTTGACGTAGGCGATGGTTTCGCCCTTCTTGCTGACGAACGTGATGCGGATCGTTCCTGCCTGTTCCTGGACGGTCATCTGTGCCTCCTGTGTTCCGGATTTCGGGTACCCGGTTGTCTTATGAGGCACCCATCGGCATGATGGCACAGGATGCGCCTGTGGTGCTGTTTTCACCGGGCATCGCCCGACGAGCTGGTTCAGTTCAGCCGGTTATCTCACGCAGTCCGGCGATGACTTCGCTCGTCTTCTCGGCGCCCACGAGGCCTTGAAAGGCTGACCGGAAGGCGGGTACCGCTCGTGCCCAGTCAGTGACCGGAGTGCCCGGCCGGAAGTACTGGTTGAAGATCTTGACACCTGCCTGTCCACCGACATACTCGACAAGCGAAACGACGCCCGCATATGCCATCTGGTCGACAGGTGCGACAGTGGGGCCTGCGACGAGGAGTCCTCGTTCAGTGAGCTGG
Organism: uncultured Caldisericota bacterium; assembly: GCA_964426505.1. Taxonomy (GTDB): domain Bacteria; phylum Caldisericota; class Caldisericia; order Cryosericales; family Cryosericaceae; genus Cryosericum. The sequence continues at coordinate 4,304 of CAYRQW010000012.1, read as the reverse complement.
TGGAGGATCCGTATCGAATCCACCGTGGGTACAGCGCTGGCTGCGACGAGATCGCTCACGGTCATGCCGTCACGCGTGACGGCCAGCAGGCGGAACTCCTCGGCACTGATGTGAACAGTCTCGCCGGCAGGGATGCCATGGCTGAATGCTGAGCCGATGCCGGGAGGGTTCGTACTCAGTGTCTTCATCGTGTTGCGTGCTTCGTCGATGGTCGCCAGTGCAACTTCCATGGCGATTGGAATGCTTCCGTCCTGAGGAGAGAAGGCACCGTCGACAGTGAACTCGAACGATCCCTCCACACATATTGCCGCCTCACGCAGGGCATCGAGCCCGGACAGGGAGCCACCCTGGGCCGACGCTATCTCGCCATCCAGAAACGAGAGATCGATTTGGCGTGGCATTCCCAGTGGCGTAGTAACGACAAGGCGCAGTGTGCCTGTCTTGTGGCCGTTGCGAATCAGGCCAAGGATGGCCTCGAGCGAGAAGTCCCTGAGCGTTCCACGTAGTTCCATTTCGTGCTCCCCTGAGTCGCCAGTGGCCATCGGTATCGACGTTCCACGAGAGCGCCGAGCGGTCCTGTGACTTCATGGTATGTTACCTTGCCGCTTTTGCAACAGGCTGGTGGCTGGACAGTGGAGAACGTGACAGCATCCACGGCGTTTTGCGTTGGAGAACGGTCTACAGCATTGTTCTCGATCCCGATGCGATTGTGAACAATCGTGTGCGAAACCGGCCCTTGCGATCCGGAATGAACTTGCTAATATAACATGCGTGTTAGATGAGAAGGTTTCGACTTTCTTTCTCCAACCAACTTACTACAATGGCGAAGAGCGCAAGCTCTTCGCCTTTTTCATTTCTCCTCGGAACTGACCCCCGTTTCCGAGGTCCCAGTCGGCATCGTTTTACTTGACACGACAACGCGCTAAACTCTTCTGTGGTGGAGTTGCATGTGAAGCAAAGGAGGCGCGTATGGCTCAGGATGATGGTGAACTGATACGTTTGGCGCTCGAACAGCTTCCAGACGGTGTCGTCGTGGCCGACGCTCAGGATCATGTCGTTGCGCTCAACGCTCAGGTGCGGCTCATCAGGGGTACGCGGTCGGATGCCAGCATCGCGTTTCCCCTCCTCTTTGGCGACTCGGTGACGGAGGACGTCGAACTGGGCCTTGGAGCTCTGCGGACAGGAACTGCGACAGAGTTTTCGGTTGTCGAGGGCGACCCTTCGACGGGCAAGGTCTATGAGCATCGATGTGTTCCCGTGAAGACGCAGGAAGGTGCTTATGCCGGGACTGCCGTGACGTCCCATGATGTTACTGATCGGCGGCTTCAGGATGCCCGACAGGAGGCGAGAGTCTCCGGACTCCAGCGACAGGTCGCAGTCCTTCAGGATGCCCTGCAGGAGCGTTTTGTGGATGGCATGATCACGCTGGTAGACGCCCTGGAGGCTCGCGATCGGTATACGTGTGGACACTCTACCCGGGTCGCTTCGACGGCCGGAAAACTCGCACGCCGTATCCTGGGCCATGCCGCCGATATCGCCGAGATCCAGTTGGCTGCACGTCTGCATGACATCGGCAAGGTGGCAGTCCCCGACCGTCTGCTGGACAAGCCATCCGGTCTGACGCCGGAAGAAGTGGTGCTGATGGACACACATCCCCTGGTCGGCGAGAGTATCCTGCGTCCCATCTCGCAACTCCGCAATGTTGCTCTCATCATTCGCAACCACCATGAACGATGGGACGGAGCAGGCTATCCGGACGGCTTGGCGGGAGAACACGTTTCCGTTGGCTCTCGAATCCTGGCTCTGGCTGACACATTCGATGCGATGACGTCTCAGCGCCCATATCGCAATTCTTTGTCGGTAGAAGAGGCCCGGGAGGAGATCGCGGGACACCTTGGGACGCAGTTCGACCCGACAATCGGACAAGTATTCCTGGACATGATCAGCACCGGCGAGATCCTGTCCGGGGACCAGTCCCACAGCGAGGGTGGATGATTCGCCGCATCGCATCGCAGAAGCGGCACCTTGCCGCATCGCATTGCTCTGAGGACTTTCTGCTGTTCTCGTATGGCGACTACTTCGAACCCGGAAACATCCGCTGGGGCGGCCTGCGGTTCTTCAACGACGACCTAGTTCACGCCGCGTGCGGCTTCCCGCTGCACTTCCATGACGAAATCGAGATCGTCACCATCGTCATGGCAGGAGAGATACGGCAGCGGCAGGGGGTCCAGCCTCCGATACGCCTGCGGCCAGGGGATGTGCAGGTCCTGTCGTCCGGGACGGGGGTTCATCATACTGAGATGAACGAGTGTCCGGGACAGTCCCACTTGTATCAGATCGGGATCTTTCCACGGGTGACCGGACTGATGCCATCGCACATCGAGGCAGCATTCGGAGCTCTTCCTCACCCCAACGAACTGGTTGCAGTGGCCTCCGGCCAGAACAGGGCGGGGTCACTTCCCATGAATGCCGACGCGACAGTCTTCATTGGCTCCCTTGAAGCCTACCAGATGGTCAACTACCAGATGGCGCAGGACCGGTGTGCCTTTCTCTACCTGACCCGTGGAGCCCTCACGATCAATGGGGTCGGCTATGAGGTGGGCGACCAGGCGCGCATAGCGGGTGAGCCCGAGTTCATGGTAGGGGCGATCGACCGCTCAGACTACGTCCTCGTGGATGTGCCGACGCTGGGGCAGACGATTCGGGAATAGGGTACGAGAGGCATATACAGGCTGGCGAAAAAGCGAGGGGCCCCAGACGGGGCCCCTGCGAAGGAGGGCATGTGATAACGTTTGGCGCTATCACGACCCTATTATATCACTTCTCTGCAAACGCTGTCAAGAAGTCCGGATATTGGCTGGTCTTCTGGTTCCTGTCTGATGATTTGAACTCTTTGGCGTATTCACGCTGTTTTCATGATGTCTCGGTGCTGGAGTGGACTGACCGTCACGGCCAGACGAACGCTGAGGACGACCGGAACCCGTACCAGGTCTGGGGTCCCACGCGAATTCCGTTTCGCGCTTCGGGGCTGCGGCCCTGTAGTCGAAGCCGGCGAGGGTACGCCGTTCGATAGGAGTTCCCAGAACCTTCTCGATATCGCGGACCAGTATCGTGTCTTCCTCGGTGACCAGGGTGAAGGCATCTCCGGAATGGAGAGCGCGGCCAGTACGACCGATGCGATGAGTATAGGCGTCCGTCGTGTCCGGGATGTCATAGTTGATGACGTGCGAGATCTGGGTCACATCGATGCCGCGGGCCGCGATGTCGGTTGCGACAAGCACCTTGTAGCTGCCGTCGCGGAATCCACCCAGTGCCGCCTGACGTGCACGCTGCGACAGGTTTCCCTGCAGCGACGTCGCACGGTAGCCTTCCTTGGCCAGCTTCTCGCCGAGCTTCTTGGCGCGGTGCTTGGTGCGTGTGAAGATCAGGACCGACTCGGTGTCGGTGTGTTTCAGCAACTCTATGAGCAGTGGTGTCTTGAGATGCTGGGGTACCGGGTACAGGGCATGCGAAACGGTCTCGACGGGAGCGGAGTGCCCTATCTGGACCGTCACGGGGTCACGCAGGATCGCGTCGGCAAGGTGGCGGATGTCCACTGGCATGGTGGCGCTGAACAGCAGGTTCTGGCGTTCAGCCGGGAGGTTCTTGATGATGCGGCGGACGTCTGGCAGGAAGCCCATGTCCAGCATCATGTCGGCTTCGTCGAGGACGAGGACCTGGATCTTCGTGAGGTCGACGGTACCCTGAGTGATATGGTCCAGTAAACGGCCGGGGCAGGCGACAACAATATCCACGCCACGCCGGAGCGCGTCGATCTGAGGGTTGATGCCGACGCCGCCGTAGATGGTGAGGACGGTGAGGCGAGCCTTGCGACCCAGATCGCGGAAGTCCTCGGCGATTTGTTCCGCCAGTTCGCGAGTCGGGGCGACGACAAGGGCGCGCAGCGAACCGCGCGGTCCCGTCAACAGGCGCTCCATGATAGGAAGCGCATAGGCGGCTGTCTTGCCGGTACCGGTCTGGGCAAGGCCCATGACGTCACGTCCCTCCATGACAGGAGGGATACCCTGTTCCTGGATGGGTGTGGGTGTGGTGTAGCCGCATGAAACAATACCCGCGGTGAGGCGGGGGTCAAGACGGAATGAATCAAATGTCACTGGAGCTCCTTGTGCCGGCGCTCGACAGGATGACGCTCTCAGACAGTCAGCAGACGGCTCTTTCATATGTCGGATTTCGCCGCACGGGTGTGGCGAGTGCTATTGGACCCATGCTTTGAGACATCGACAGTGAGCGTTCGATCGGATTTC
>CAYRQW010000011.1:20182-23037 GCA_964426505.1 uncultured Caldisericota bacterium | reverse complement strand
TCTGATGTGAGGCAACGACTCCACGTTCGAGTAGGTTTACTCGTGAGGCAATAGGGCCGCCGGCTTGTGCACGGTGCAATGGCCTTTTGACAGCCGCAGCGGACGCTGTACTCTTTAGCAATGGCGTCAGAGAGAGACCAGGAGGTGACATGAAGTATCAAGCATTGGTTGATGGCAGGTCAGGGGATCACGAGCTCCTGCTTGGCAACGAAGCCGCTGTTCGTGGTGCCCTGGAAGCCGGTATCGGTGTGGCGGCCAGCTATCCCGGAACCCCATCGTCAGAGATCGGCGATGTGTTCAGTGTGGTTGCGAAGGCATCAGGGGTGTACTTCGAGTATTCCGCGAACGAAAAAGTGGCCTTGGAGGTTGCGGCAGCTGCGGCCGCAAGTGGTGTCCGGTCCTTCACTTTCATGAAGCATGTCGGACTGAACGTTGCTTCAGATTCCTTCATGACGACAGCATACATCGGGACCAGGGCAGGATTCGTCGTGCTTTCCGCAGACGATCCATCGACACACTCGTCGCAGAACGAACAGGATAACAGGTACTACTCGCGTCTTGCGAATGTGCCTATGCTGGAGCCATCGAATCCGCAGGAAACCAAGGACTACATGGTAGAGGCTTACGGTATTTCGGAGCAGCTGGAGCTCCCGGTTCTTTTCCGAACGACGACGCGTGTTGCGCACATGCGTGGTGATGTTGTTTTCGGCGATCGAAGGCCGGTCGTGCGGCACGGGGTCTTTGAGAAGGATCCATCAAGATTCGTGCCGGTGCCCGCCAACTCTTCGAAAATGCATGTGAAGTTGCTGGGCAGACTTGCAGAGGCGCGGCTTCTCAGTGAAGCATCTTCGCTTAACCACATCGTCGATGTGGGGGGCGGGGGGACGGTGGGGATCGTTACCGCAGGCAGCGCGTTCAACTATGTGGTTGACGCTCTGGAGGAGCTGGGGCTCTGCGCTCAGGTGTTCAAAGTTGGCTTCTCTTATCCCCTGCCGCTCGACAGGATCCGTGAGTTTGCCACAGGCGTCGACGAACTGCTTGTCGTTGAAGAGCTCGAGCCTCTCATGGAGATTGACATCAAGGCCGATTTCCTCTCGCGTGGCACCAGGACTCCTGTATGCGGCAAGGAGGAACTTCTGCTGCCGCGCGTGCACGAGCTCAACGTTGATGTTGTAGCAAAGGCGTTGGCCAATCACTTTCGCGTGCCACTTCATGCGCCTGCTTCAGGCGTGGTGCAACCCTGGTCATCGCCTCTTCCGTCACGGCCGCCGGTCCTGTGTCCCGGGTGCCCTCATCGCGGATCGTATCTCGCTGTGCGTCGGGCTATACGTGAACTGGGTATCCCGGAACCGATATTTGCCTCCGACATCGGCTGCTATACGCTCGGTATGGCAGCTCCATTCAGCGCCGCGGACTACCTTCTATCCATGGGATCCAGCGTGGGTACTGCTGGTGGCTTTGACGTGGCAACCGATCGAAAGGTCTTCTCGTTCATCGGTGACAGTACGTTCTTCCATGCCGGACTGTCGGCTCTTGCAAGTGCCATTCACAACAAGCATCGGTTCGTCCTGACCGTTCTGGACAACCGGACGACTGCGATGACGGGACATCAGCCCAATCCATCCATGCTGACGGATGCTGTGGGTGACTCGGCGCCTGCTATCAGCATCGAAGCGGTAGCAAAGGCCATGGGTGTTCCATTCGTGAAGGTCATCAACCCATACAGGGTTGCCGAAGCCACCGAGGCCTACAAGGAGGCCGCCGTGGTGGACGGCGTTGCCGTCATTGTGTCGAAGCAAGTCTGCAGTCTCCTCCTCGACCGCGCGAAGCATGCAAAGGGGATCTGGCAGACATTTCGAGTCGACCGAAGCATATGTACGGGGTGCCTGACATGTGTACATGAGGTGGCTTGCCCTGCCATCTTCGTATCGGAAGGGAAGGCGGAGATCAACCAGGAGCTGTGTGACGGGTGCGGCGTGTGTTCACAAGTCTGCCCAGCACATGCGATCGGGGTGAAGAGATGAGTTCACTGAATGTGTTCTTTGCCGGGGTCGGAGGTCAAGGCATCATAACTGGAGCCAGCATCATCGCACGAGCTGCTATTGCTGGCGGGGTGGGGGCCGTCATGAGTGAGGTCCACGGCATGGCGCAGCGTGGCGGTTCGGTGGTGTGTGAGCTTCGATTGGGAGATGTACACAGCCCGATGATCCCGCAGGGTGAGGCCGATCTCATCCTGGGGTTCGAACCGGTCGAGACGGTGCGGTCCCTCACGAGAGCGAGTCACCGTACCGTTGTCATAACCGAGATCCGTCCAATCATCCCAGTGAGTGTCTCGCTGGGTGGCACAGCTTACCCTGCAGTGGAGGACCTCCTGGCATACCTTCGCTCGCAGGTTGCGGCTGTCTACGCTGTTCCTGCAGCTGCCATGGCTGAGGAAATCGGGTTGCCCCAGGCTGCGAACGTCGTCTTGCTGGGAGCGGCCATGGGAACCGGTCTGATCCCTCTGGAAGTAGAGACAATACGCCAGATCCTGTCTCGTACCGTACCGGCAGAGGCCCTGGAGGCCAACTTCAGAGCGCTGCAGCAAGGATTCGAGCTGACCGGCAAACCAGAATAGGACTGCCGGGATTCCGGCTAGGCCAGGTGGCAGGTCGAGTCGATGACTCTGGCCTGCCATTTGCCATCCGCGGCCTCGAAGATCGAGATGGAGGCATTTGGCTGGATGAAGCTGCTGTAGCTGCTGAGGGGAAGGTCCAGCAGAACCGAGAACAGGACACGGTTGAATCCACCGTGAGCGACGATCAGTGCTACGTTTCCGGTACTGGCTTCGACAGCCGAACGCACCTTTCTGGCAC
>CAYRQW010000011.1:0-20172 GCA_964426505.1 uncultured Caldisericota bacterium | reverse complement strand
GCACGGTGACGTACATCATCCAGAGACTCGCCGCCTTCTGGCCTGGCCTCCGGCGACTTGAGTTCCCATGCAGCCAGCGTGGCCGGGTACATGGCTCCTATCTCATTCCAGCTGTGTCCTTCCCAGCCTCCGAACTCGATCTCTCGCAACTCAGGCATGACGATAGGCAGAATGCCCAGACTGGCACCCACGGGTTCTGCGATGGCCCGCGCGCGCGCCAGTGGACTCGTAAGGATCGTATCGAATCGGAGAGCTGAGAGAAATGCTACAGTCTTCTCTGTCTGTGCAAGGCCGTCCATGGACAGTTGAGTGTCCTGACTGCCCTGGACCTTGCCCTCCAGGTTCCAGACCGTTTCGGCGTGACGTACGAGATAGATGGTTTTCATGCTGGACCTCTTGACTTATGGCTGCTTATCGTGGATATTATGGGGACAAAATCTCGGTTTGAGAAGGGAGCAACACTGTGAAGTTCATCAAGGTGATAGCAGCAAAGACGATCAATGTCGACGACAAGCTGGCGAAGGCGTGTCGTGAGTGCCAGACTCCCTGCAAGTCTGCCTGCAAGACATCATCGACCGTAGGCAACCAGGTCTGCGAAACCAGGAGAAAGCCCGAGAGGTTCATCTGGTAATCCGTGGCGCTCTCTCGCATCTTGCCCGCCTCGACCCATCTCTTCGAGAGAGGCGGTTTTTTTGTGCTCCTCGATGTTCCATCGGGATCGATCTTCTCGCTTGATGAACGAGTTTATCGTTATCTTCAGCTGGTTCTGGCGAACTCCTCGACGGAGAATGAGGTCATCCGACAACTGACTGGTCTGGACGCAGAGACGATCACCGAGATCGAGGGCGAGCTCGAGCAGCTTATCACTGCAGGGTGTCTGTTCACACTGGCAACACGGCCGGCCGAAGATGGATCTGTTCTTACTCTGAAGTCCCTGTGTCTCAACGTCGCTCATGCATGCAACTTCTCATGCGCCTACTGCTTCGCTCATGGGGGCGACTACCACGGTGAGGCAACGCTGATGACACAGGAGGTTGCCCGCGCGGGGATCGATTTCCTCGTACGTGAGAGTGGTTCCCATCACAATGTCGAGGTCGACTTCTTCGGTGGTGAGCCGCTCATGAATTGGGCTGTGGTCGTCGACACCATGGAATACGCGCGGTCAGCATATCCTTTGAAGAAGTGGCGGTTCACGCTGACCACCAATGGTTCATTGCTGCGAGATGACATGTTTCCAGTGCTCGAGGCGAACGACGTGTCCGTTGTTCTTAGTCTGGACGGGGGTCGGAGTGCCAACGATGCCAATCGCATCCTGAAGGATGGGCGTGGTACGTTCGATATCATCATCGAACGGATACGGCAGTTTGCACAGACGCGCGACAACGGTGGCTATTTCGTCCGAGGGACATACGCACGCAACACGCTGGCATTTGCGGAAAGCGTCAGAGATCTCCATGGCCTGGGATTCAAGTTCATCTCCATGGAGCCGGTCGTACTTTCGGCAGATTCGGCTCTTGCTCTCCAGGCAAGCGATCTGCCGGAGATCCGTGCTCAGTATGAGGAACTCATCGCGTACTTCCTGAGTGAACTGGGTTCGGGCAAGGGGTTTGACTTCTTTCACTTCAAGCTGGATCTCGAAGCAGGACCGTGTCTCAGCAAGCGCATCTATGGGTGTGGTGCTGGTGTCGAATACATGGCTGTTGCTCCGAATGGGGACATCTTTCCCTGTCATCAGTTCGACGGCGTCCGAGAGTTCAGGATGGGCAGCGTTCTCATGGACCCTGCGCTGGAGCATCCCGAGCTGGTGTCGGAATTTGCTCATGCCAACTTCCTGTTCGCCAAGGAGGAGTGTGGCAGCTGCTGGGCGCGCTTCTACTGCAGCGGCGGGTGTCTTGCCAACAACTACGCGACGAACGGTGCCCTGCTGAAGCCTTACGCTCTTGGCTGTCTCATTCAGAAAGAACGCATCGAGGCTGCACTTGCCGTGAAGGCGGCTGAGTCTCCAGAGAAGACGGCATAACTGCTGCCTCAATTGGCCGCTGCCTGAGAACCCTTGCCGCTCAATGCGAAAAGCATTGTGGCGGCAACTGCATTTCGAATGGGGAAGGCCCGGGTTGTGTTGCTTCGTCTCGCTACAGGAATCCAGTGCTCGTGGCGGGGTGCCGTCATCGAGAACAGTCATAGAGGGAATGGAAGCCTGTCAGCATCAGACGGCCTGATTGCCGAAGTCCGCATAGTGGGCCACAGGGCGATATGAAACGCAATGGTTTCACAGAACAAGAGGACTGGACTGGACACTCAAGTGGTGCCGAGAGGCGGAATTGAACCGTCGACACGGGGATTTTCAGTCCCCTGCTCTACCGACTGAGCTATCTCGGCACTGTGCTTCAAAAAGACCGCCCATCGTGCGCTTCAGTCAAATGAGCGTTTCCATCATCAAGCAGAAAGATGTCGCACGGCTGGTGGGCGAAACAGGATTCGAACCTGCGACTTCTTGCTTGTAAGGCAAGCGTTCTACCGCTGAACTATCCGCCCCTGGATCGTGGTATTCATATCAATGGTGCCGAGGGTGGGAATTGAACCCACACGGATTGCTCCATGCGCCCCTTAAACGCACGCGTCTGCCAATTCCGCCACCCCGGCACGAGGCTTGATGCTTCTCTAGAACTGGAAGACTACCAGCACCAGGGACAATACCACAAATGCGATGGATAGAACAACTGCAAGCCGGTCAAGGATGGCATCCTTGGGCTTGCGCGAGTTGAACACGGTCGCGCTGCCTGAAATCGCACCCAGTCCGCTACCCTTGGGCTCCATGAACAGGATCGCAAGGATATCGCCGACTGCAACCAACGCCATTATGATCTCCAAAACGGTTTTCAACGTGGACCTCCGGTAACAGAAGGTATTATACGGAAAGCCGCTTCGAATTCAAGTCCCAAAGCGCACTACTCCGCCTGATCGATGGCCTCGATGCCGGGAAGCTGCTTGCCTTCAAGGTATTCAAGGAATGCTCCACCGCCGGTGGACACGTGCTTGAAGTCATTCTGGAGGTTCAGGGCGTCGATGACCGAGGCGGTCTCGCCTCCGCCGGCAACGGTCAGTGCGTCTGACCTGGCCGCGACGATCCGTGCGAGAGATCTAGTGCCTTCCGCGAACTCGGGGAGCTCGATGACGCCCATCGGTCCGTTCCAGATAACGGTACTGGCCTTCGCGATCTCTGCCTTGAATGCTTCTAGAGTCTCCGGGCCGATATCCACGCCGATCTGGTCCGCAGGAATCTCTTCGATGTCGACGATGCGGTGGGAACTTCCGGCCTTGATCTCGTTCGTGACAACGACGTCCACGGGAAGGAGGAGGCGCGTACCCTTTCTCCTGGCTGCTTCGATGATCTCGTCGGCAACCTTGAGGTAGTCTTCTTCGACGAGGGAGAACCCAACCCCGTACCCCATGGCCTTGAGGAAGGTGAACGCCATGCCGCCTCCAATAAGGATTGCATCAGTCTTGGTGAGCAAGTTCTTGATGAGGCCGATCTTGTCCGAAACCTTGGCGCCGCCCAGAATAGCTATGAATGGCTTCTTTGCAGACGTCGTGACCGTCTCCAGGACGTTGATTTCCTTCTCAAGCAGGAAGCCGGCTGCGGAAGGGAGGAACTGGGGCACCCCTGCAACCGACGTGTCTGGCCGATGAGCGGTCGCAAACGCATCGTCCACATAGACGTCCGCGAGAGCGGCAAGTTGCTTCGCGAGTTCCTCGGAGCCGGTCTTCTCCTCTTTCAGAAACCGTACGTTTTCGAGCATGATGATATCACCAGGCTTGGCGTTCGCGACGACTTCTGCAACGTCGGGACCGACCACCGAATTGAGCTTGCTGACTGGTTTGCCCAGCAGGGCCGATAGCCGCTGTGCTATCTTGTCCAGGCGCAGCGATTCGACGATTCTTCCATCCGGACGGCCCATATGTGTCACGACGATGATCGTGGCATTCTTGCCGAGCAAGTACCTGATCGTCGGCAGCGTCTCGAGGATACGCTTGTCATCGGTGATTGCTCCCTCTTTCGACATGGGAACGTTGTAGTCGACTCTCAGAAGCACTCTCTTGTTCTGAACGTCGAGGTCCCTGATACTCCGTTTCGTCATGACGATACCTCCTAGTAGGATGCTTTCGTGACGATGAGCTGTGTGAGGTCGGCGACCCTTGCGCTGTAGCCCCACTCATTATCGTACCAGCTCAGAACCTGCACAAGCGTTCCACTGGACTTGGTTGAGAGGCCGTCGACAATGCCTGAGTAGATCGTGCCGCGGTAGTCAGAAGAGACAAGAGGCAGTTCATTGTACCCGAGGAAGCCCTTCATCCTCGTCTCGGAAGCCTCTTTGAGTGCAGCGTTGATCTCTTCCCTTGTGGCCGGCTTGTTGAGAACGGCGTCGAACACAGTAATGGAAACTGTTGGCGTAGGAACACGCAATGATATCCCGTCCAGCCTGCCCTTCATCTCCGGAATGACCAGGGCCACAGCCTTGCTTGCGCCTGTCGTTGTGGGAATGATGTTGGTGGCTGCATTGCGGGCTCGGCGAAGGTCTTTGTGCGGAGCATCGAGGATGCGCTGATCGAGTGTGTAGCTGTGGACAGTAGTCATGTAGCCCTTCTCGACGCCCCAGTTGTCATTGAGCACTTTGACCACTGGAGCCAGGGAGTTCGTCGTGCAGGAAGCATTCGAGATGATCGTATGCTTGGAGACATCCAGGAGATCCTCGTTGACGCCCAGGACGATCGTGATGTCCTCACCCTTTGCGGGAGCGGTGATCAGAACTTTCCTGGCGCCGGCGGTTATGTGTCCGCGGGCCTTGTCCGCATCCGTGAAGACGCCCGTGGATTCGATGACGATGTCGATACCCAAGGCAGCCCAGGGCAGAGCGGCAGGGTCTTTCTCGCGGAAGATCTTGACTTCGCGGCCGCCGATGATTATCGCGCCTTCCCTTCCCTCGATGTCAATTTCCCACGTACCGTAGTTCGAATCATATTTAAGAAGGTGCGCCAGCGTCTTCTCGTCGGTGATGTCGTTGGCGGCAACGATCTCAAGTTCTGGATAGCGTGTGATGAGGTGCTTCAATACCTGGCGACCCACCCTGCCAAGTCCGTTGATTGCAATCCTTGCCATAGTCTACCTCCCTGAAAGATAGGCCGCGTCGGTTGAGCCGCAACGGCAACGTATACACATGATACGCAAATGCCGGCAAAAAGAAAACGGAAGGTTAATAATTGTCCCTGAAGTATCGAGCCGGGATTCCAAGTGATAGACGGTATTTTGCGACTGTTCTTCGACTGATATGGATGCCCTGGTTGGCCAGGCGCTCGGCTATTGCTCGGTCACTCATGGCTTTCGAACTCCCGCTGGGTTGGAGCAGCAGCGCCACAGCTTCCTTGGCGGGGGCTGCGGCAGTCTGCCAACGGTCCATCACCATCGAGCGGAGTCTGAAGGTGCCGCGAGGGGTCTTCACATACTTGCGACGGAGTGCCCGGACCATGACCGTCCTCGACATTCCAGTTGACTGCATCAGGTACTCCACCGGAACACGCGATGGGTGATCTGAGCGGTTGGTGATGTATGGAGCAAGTGAAGCGATGAGAGCGTCGCCCAGTCTGGCGAGTATCGCGGTCCGCTCGGTGATGGCATCATCGATCCACCGGACCCTCGTGACCTCGGCGAGGACTTGCTTCCGTGCTTCAGGATCCTTGCGGGCAGATGACACGACTACCGGATCGATTGCAAGTCCCCAGGCGGGCCAGGGCACTGAGCACACCAGAGCATCGGTCAGCGAATCGTGCTCGATGACGATATCGGGCACGATAACGCGTGGTTGTCCGGGTGTCATGTGTCTGGCGGGCTCAGGATCAAGCATAGCAAGGATTCTCTGCATCGTCGTGGCGTCAGAGTCTATTCCCAGTTTCTTGAGGCAGGCGCGAACGACGCCCGGCGAAATCGAGCGCTGGCGCTGGCGCAGTATCTGGGCACAGGCGGCCACGGGAAGATCAGGAAGGACGCGCGCTATCTGCAAGGCAAAGGCATGAGCGACGTCCGTCGCGCCGAGTCCTGCCGGCTCGATCGCGCGGATCGCTGCCAGCACCCGGCGAACCTCCGCAACGGTATGACCGATAGAGAGGGCGTAGCGTGACAGCTGTCTCGCAAAGAAGCCATGTTCGTCCAGGTCCGAGGCGACGAACCTTGCGCACTCGATCTGAGAGTCTTCGATGAGACCGTCTTCCACAAGCTCGTCGACAATCCACTCTGCCGGTGTTGATTCTGCAAGGTCTGCGAAGTTGTCGAGGTCGCCATTCCAGGCGTCGGTCGATGGATCTGACCGGAAGTGTTTCTCGGCGACGATGCTGTCCGAGGCGAACCGATCCATGAGAGTCCCAAAGTCGCTCAGAGGCTGCTCGAGAACGAGGCCACGCGTGGCCAGATAGGACTTCTGGCGAAGACTCAGTTGCTGTCGCTGTTTCTGACTAGCGCGCATTTCGAAGAACCTTGTCGATATGGTAGTGGATCGTGCTCTTGGAGACGGCTCCCGGGATCTTGCCGGCAAGTTGTGACAGCGCGAGGTCAGGGTATCTCAGCCGTGCCTGGACGACCTCGATCGTCCGATCCGACAGACAGGTACGGTCAGTTCGCTCAAAAGCTGCTCGCAACTCATCGACAGCCATTGTCTCACGCTGCAGGTTTCCCAGCTCTGCATTGACCGATCGATTGACCTGATTGTCCATGTCTCTCTCCAGCTGCAGCTCTTCCAGGGAGACCAATGAGTTGGATGCCCCCCAGGTTCCCAGCAATGACATGATGTCCTGGCGCGACTTGAGATATGTGATCTCAGAGGCGCGGCGGACCTCGGAGCCATGTGTGACGCACAGGGTCGTCAACGAACGCTCGATGAGCCGACGCCCCAGAGGCAGAGAGCAGCTGAACTCAAGATGGGTCCCTTGCAGGGCGGCATACCCCGAAATGAGGAAGAAGCCCTTTGTGAATGCGGCTGCCGCATGTTTTCCACGTAGACGCCGTTCGAGTTGTGCAGGCTCCAGGGGGCTGAGCCCCGAGAACAGTTGCTGTACTTGGACCGGCGTAAGATCGACGCTGAAACTGATCTTGCGACCTGCTCTTGAGAGGAGTGCTTGTCCAGGCTGCCAGCTCGCGAGCGCGTGGGAAGACAAAGAGAGCACGTAGCGCATGATGAAAGGACTCTTCGAGGTGAAGGAGATCGACAGTACGCCTCCATGGCGGAGAAAGAGAGAGCTACCGCCGTAGAGGGCTCCAGACAGTTCAAGCAGTGGATCGGCCGAAGGAAGGCCAGCCAGTTCCTGTTTCAGAAACTCGATCGTCGCCATCCGTGGCTACAGCCCGAGGAGTGACCTCAGCACGACGCGAAGCTTGCCCGGGTCATGTCGGATGAGCCCGTCGGCTGTTGAGCAGATATCGGCCTCGACGACCCGCGGATGCTGGCTTCTGGGGAGGTCATTGATGACGCGAGTGACCCCGGCAGATGCGTACCGCCCCAGCGTCTCGGCAGGGACAGGAGTGTTGCTCAACAGGACCATATCGATGCATGAACGTCCAAGCACTTCTTCAACCTTATGAAGGTGCATTTTGACCGTGTACTCATCTGTTTCGCCTCGCTCGGTCATGGCGTTCACGACCAGGATCTTCGTTGCCGAAGATCGCACGATCGTATCGGCGGTCGCCTCGATGGACAGGGGTGGTATGAGACTGGTGAAGAGAGAGCCAGGCCCGATGATGATGTAGTCCGCCTGAGACAGTGCTTCGAGTGCAGGTACAAAGGGCTTTGCATGATGTGGCAGTACTTCGATGACGTCGATTGTCTTGCCCTGAAGGGGAACCTGGTCTTCGCCGTCAACGGTCGTACCATCGGTGAAGTGTGCCCGCAGCGAGATGCTGTCCAGAGACATCGGCAGAACCCGGCCGGGCAATTGCATGAGTTCGGAAAGCTCCTGGACTGCATCCCCGAAATTCCCCTTGATGTCACTCAGTGCGGCGATCATGAGATTCCCGACGTTATGGCCACCGATCCCTTCAAGCTGCTCTGGGAAGCGATAAGCAAGGAGGCGAGCACTGCGTGTCGATTCACCTGCCATGGCGATGAGAGCGTTCCGGAAATCGCCCGGAGGCAGCATGCCGGTAGTCTCACGCAGACGTCCTGTACTCCCCCCGCTGTCAGCCATCGTGACTATGGTGGTGAGCATGACGTTCTCAGTTCGGAGTGACTCGATGACTGGCTTGATGCCGGTTCCTCCACCAATTACGACGATACGGGGAAGAGACTCGGCTTTTCGGAAGCGGTAGATCGTTCGTGCGACATACTCCCGGGGAACGGACCCCGTGATTGCAGCCAACACGGAACGAGCCAGAAGGATTGCAGCCAGAACCATGAGGCCAACGGACACGACCGCGGTGGCACCGCACAGGATCCCGAAGACTGCAGAGACTGCCCCGGAAGGGAGGATGCGGCGGAGGGTATCCTCGATTGACAGCCGCACGCTTGGCAGCCAGGACGTGCCCGGCGTCTGAAGCATTACGAGCGTGGCCAGGACAAGAAGGGCAGTTCCGGCAGCAAACAGCACAATGAATCTCTTGACGCGAATGCCGGGAACGAGCCAGTACCAGAGTGTCTGTCTGTGTCTCTTCACTTCTGGAGGTCCCGATGGAAAACATGGACTACTTTTGCCCGTGGCTTGAGGTGGTGGTAGAGCATGTTTGCGATCACGACCGAACGGTGTCTGCCACCTGTGCATCCAATACCGACTGTGAGGTAGCTCTTTCCTTCTTCCTGATAGCGCGGAAGCACGAAGTCGACGAAATCGGCCAGGCGGGCAAAGAACTGCCGCGCGTATGGTTCATGAAGAACGTACAGAATGACGCCCTTGTCGAACCCGGTACGATGCACGAGCTCACCGATGTAGTACGGGTTAGGCAGGAAGCGCACGTCGAAGAGGAGGTCGAGGTCGATCGGCAGGCCGTTCTTGTAGCCGAACGAGACGATATTGATGGTAAGAGTCTGGGACTGCTGCGATCCAAGAATGGCCTCGCGGACCCGGTCCTTCAACTCGGCCACGGAGAGGTCGGTGGTGTCGATGATGACAGTCGACAGGTCCCGCACTTCTCCGAGCAGTTCAATCTCCTTCTGGATGCTCTCTGATACGGTGCTCCCGGGAAGTGGATGGCGCCTTCGTGTTTCGGAGAAGCGGTTCACCAGGACGCGGGATGAGGCTTCCAGAAAGATGACGCGAGGGTGAACATCGCGCGCGCCGAGACGCTGAAGCATTGAATGGAACTGGGTCTTGAACCCTGAGCTGCGCACGTCCAGGGCGACAGCTATCTTGCTTATCTTGCCGTCGGTTTGCGAGGCGAGGTCCAGAAACTGGCTCATGAGCGAGATCGGCAGATTGTCCATGGCATAGTACCCGAGATCTTCAAGGTAGCCCATGGTCTTCGTCTTGCCAGCACCACTCAGGCCGGTCACAATGACAAGGTCCAGACTAGAGACTACTCCCACGCACGCCTCCCGTTTGCAGCGTCGGTATGCCCCGCGGAACACTCCTGGGTGAATACGATGGCGGAGGGGAGAGGGTTTGAACCTCCGAAGGCGTTAACCTTGCCGCATTTCAAGTGCGGTGCCATCAACCGCTCGGCCACCCCTCCACACTCTGGCACAAGTCTACAGAACAATCCCCGGTTGTCAAAGCCATCCACACGGCTTGTCGACCGGGGATTTCATACATGTCTGACCCGCGTCAGCGAATAACGTCGGTTCCCAAGTATGGAATCAACACATCCGGCACCTTCACGCTTCCGTCTTCCTGCTGGTAGTTCTCCAGAATCGCGGCCATCGTTCTGCCCACGGCAAGCCCCGATCCGTTGAGCGTATGGACGAATGCGACCCTGCCGTCCCTGGTGCGATACCGGATGTTCGCTCTGCGCGCCTGGAAATCTTCGAAGTTGCTGCAGGAGCTTATCTCGACATATCGATCCTGGCCGGGCATCCAGACTTCTGGGTCGAACTTCATTGCTGCCGTGAACCCAAGATCACCGGTACACATCTTGCTGCGCTGGTACGGCAGGTCCAGCTTCCTCAGAATGCCCTCGGCGTTCTCGATGAGCAGGTCCAGTTCATGATATGAGTCCTCCGGCTTGACGAACTTGACCATTTCGACCTTGTTGAACTGGTGCACGCGGACGATGCCCCGAGTGTCCTTGCCCGCCGCACCTGCTTCCTTCCGAAAGCACGCGGTATAGGCGACATACTTGATGGGCAGGTCTTCTTCGCTGACGATTTCGTCTCTCAGCAGGTTCGTAACGGGAACCTCGGCCGTCGGATCCAGAAAGAGGTCATCAGTATCGGTGTGGTAGAGGTCATCAGCAAACTTTGGCAGTTGACCCGTCCCCGTCATTGACTCCCGATTGACCAGATAGGGTGGAAGGATCTCCGTGTATCCCTCTTCCTGGACGTGGACGTCGATCATCCATGATATAAGGGACCTCTCCAGCTTGGCTCCCAATCCTTTGAGAACGTAGAAGCGCGATCCCGAAATCTTCGCGCCCGCTGCAGAATCGATGATACCCAGAGACTCTCCGATCTCCCAGTGAGGCTTCGGCACGAATGTGAACGTGGGCTTCTCATGCCACGTGAACACGACTGTGTTCTCCTTGTCGCTCTTGCCGACAGGGACCGATGCCTCGGGCAGGTTTGGAATGCAGAGCAGCAGAGTCCGAAGGCGTGTATCGACCACCTTGACTCGATTGTCCAGTTCCGTGATGTGTGAACCTACCTCTTTCATCTCGGCTATGGCGGCCGAAGCATCCAGTCTGGAGCTCTTGAGTTTGGCAATGTGCTCGCTGGCCTCGTTGCGCAGATGCTTGAGCTCATCCACCTTCTGGAGCAGTTCTCTTCTTTCGCGGTCGACCTCAAGGATTTCGTCGACCATCTCGGGGCCTTCATTCTTTGCTGCTATTCCAGCCCTGACGAGGTCAGGGTGCTGACGAATCAGTTCCAGGCTCAGCATTGGCATCTCCTTACTGCAGCTGCAGTTTTCAGGTTGAATTCTACTGACTGGCGGCCAAAAATCAACGCAATGATCTGCACTGGTGATTCACGACTACTGCGGGTCGCGTTCGACGTACAGAAGAAATGAGAGATCAGAATCCTTCTGCAATGGCTTGCTCCACTGCACCGATCTGTGGTGGTATTGCCATGCTCGTGCCTCTCACCTTGAGCGCGTTCTGAACATCCTTCAAGCCGTTCCCGGTGATGAGGACAGCGACACGGTCCTTCCGACGCAGGTCCCCACTGTCAGCAAGTTTGCGCAGTGCCGCGACGGAAGCTGCTGCGGCCGGTTCGGCGAAGATCCCCTCGTTCCTGCCGAGGAACCCCATGGCGTCGATGATCTCATCATCCGAGACAGTGACCGCAAGACCACCGCTGGACATGATGTCGCGTACTGCCATGAGGCGATTGCGCGGAATGCCGGCGACGATACTGTCGGCGCAGGATCTCGGGTTCTCCATGCAGGCGACTGGTTCGCCAGAGATGACCGCACGTGCGATCGGAGCGCAACCCTCAGCTTGGACAGCTATGAGTTGAGGCGCGTGGTCGACAAGTCCAAGGGCCATCAGGTCACGGAACCCTTTTGCGACACCAGAGATGATACAGCCGTCTCCGACCGGGATGATCACCTTGTCCGGGGTTCTGAAGTGCAGCTGCTCCGCAATCTCGAGAGCCACGGTTTTCTTGCCCTCGACCATGTAGGGGTTGAAGGCCGTGTTCCTGTTGTACCAGCCAAATCGTTCCGTTGCTTCCATACACAGGTCAAACGCCTGGTCGTAGTTGCCGTTGACAAGAAACAGATGGCTGCCGAATACTCGCAACTGCGCTATCTTTCCCGCAGGCGCAGATGCCGGAGCAAAAATGTATGCAGTGAGCCCGGCGTTGGCGGCAAGCCCCGCCAGGCTTGAACCTGCATTTCCCGTTGTTGCAGCCGTGATAACGTGTTCGCCAAGTTCGTCGGCCTTGGCGATGGCGATGGCGGAGGCCCTGTCTTTCAGAGACGCTGTCGGATTGCGCCCATCATCTTTGAACCACACATGGTCCAGTCCGAGTCGAGGGCCGACTTGCCGGCTTGCATACAATGGCGTCCATCCGATCTGGAGTGTAAGCGATGGAGGGCGTCTCTCGACGGGCAGTAGCGCGAGATACCGCCACATGGAGAGATCGGCGTCACTCTCCAGTCGTTTCCTGGTGATCGCGGTGCGGGCCCGGTCGTAGTCGTAGAGAACCTCCAGTACTCCGTCGTTGCCACAGGTCGGACAGACGTAGCGGAGTGTAGACGGATCATACTCGTGCCCGCATTTCATGCATTTCAGTCCGAGAACTGAGGACATCCTTCCTCCTTAACAGCAAGACGGGCGAGGTTGCTGCCTCACCCGTCCAATCCATCCGTTGATGGTACGGCTGAAGCTAGTCGGGGACGATCCGGGTGCCGGTCTCGCCAGCGATCGCTCGCTCGAGTGACTCCGGATTGGTGATAAGAGCTTCCTTTCCTCCGTGTTCAAGAAAGGCAATGGCCGCATTCACCTTGGGAAGCATGGAACCCTTGGCAAATTGGCCTTGGCCTATATACGCCTTGGCCTCGTCTACCGTCATGCGGTCGATGCCCTTCTGTTCAGGCTTGTTGTAGTTGATGAAGACCTTCTCAACGGCAGTACTGATGATGAAAAGGTCCGCATTCAGGTTCGTAGCCAGGAGGCTCGTCGCGTGGTCCTTGTCGATGACGGCGGCAACACCCTTGAGATTCCCCTGATCATCCATGATGACAGGGATTCCGCCTCCACCTGCCGCGATCACGATGAACCCGGCTTTGACGAGGTCCTTCACGGCATCCAGTTCGATGACCTCGATCGGCATGGGCGAAGCGACGACTCGCCGCCATCCCCGACCTGCATCCTCCGTGACGGTCCAGCCTTCTCTGGCGACCTTGTCATCGATGTCGCCCTTGCTGTAGAAGGATCCCACGGGTTTCGAAGGGGTTCTGAAGGCAGGATCGTTCCGATCGACAAGAACCTGAGTGACTACAGTGACCGCTTTCCTGGCGAGGCCTCGTCTCAAGAACTCGTTATGCAAGGCCTGCTGGATCTGATACCCGATGGCGCCTTGAGTGTCGGCCCCGCACGAATCGAGAGGAACGGGGTGAAGTCCGGCCGCCTTCTCCGCGATCTCGGAACGGAGGAGGATGAAGCCGACCTGTGGTCCGTTCCCGTGCGTGATCACCACATCGTAGCCTTGCTCCACCATACCGGCAATGTGCCGCGTTGTTTCGACGACTGCATCATACTGGTCGGCAACGCTCCTGTGCAGCTCATCTTTGATCAGAGAGTTACCGCCAATGGCGATGACGGCTATTCTTGGCATGTCTGTTGGCTCCCGAATGCTTCTCTGCCCTACATGGTAAGGGCAAGAATTGCCTTGACGGTATGCAGCCGGTTTTCTGCTTCATCGTACACGACAGAGTGCGGTCCGTCGATGACTGCGTTTGTCACCTCACATTCGCGGTCCGCCGGCAACGGATGCATATAGATGGCTGAGTCGCTCGCCAGATCCATACGGCGTTGATCCATGATCCAGCCAGTGTATTTCTTTGCGATTTCCTGTGATTCCTTGAGGTCTCTGGTTGTCATGAAGCACCCCCACGACTTGGCCTCAATGACGTCGGCACCCTCCATGGCGGCATCCATGTCATTTGTGATCTCGAACTTGACGCCGGCCTCCAGGGCATTCTGCCGGGCGATGCCGATTGCCTCCGGCTGCAGCGAAAACTCAGGTGGCATGGCCAGCGTCACGTTCATGCCGAACCGCGGCATCATCATGATCGATCCCTGAGCACACGCAAGAGGTTTGGCGTAGCTGGGTGCGTAGGCCCAGGACATGACGAACTTGCGGCCCCGGACCTCATTGTGGAACTTCTCCTTGACCGTCATGATGTCGGCCATCATCTGGCACGGGTGGTCGAAGTCCGATTCGAGTGAGATGACGGGGATGTCTGCATACTTGGCAATGCTGGTCATGTACTTGTGACCCACTCCGAGGTAGATGTCGTCACGGATAGCGATTCCATGACCGTAACGAGACAGGATGATGCCCATCTCTTTCTCCGTGTCGCCGTGGGAGATCTGTACAGCTTCTTCAGTGAGGTAGTGTGCATGTCCACCAAGCTGAGTCATGGCTGCCTCAGTGGAGTTGCGAGTGCGAGTGGACTTGTCCTTGAAGAGCATGAAGAGCGTCTTGTCCTCGAGCAGATGGTGGCGGATGCCCAGGGCTTTCTGCTTCTTGAGGTCAAATGCAACATCCAGCAGCATGTCGAGTTCCTCAGTGGTCCAGTCATTGGTGGAGAGGAAGTCTCTTCCCTTCATTCTGGTATTCATGGAGATCAAGCCTCCTTGGCGAGTTTGGACGGGAGCAGTGCGTAGAAGCGTGCCGCTTCATAGAGATCACTGATGCGGACATATTCGTTGGCAGCGTGGGCAAGCCATTCATCGCCGGGGCCGAATCCGATGCTGGGAATGTGAAAGCGACCCATGAAGGCAACGCCGTTCGTGGAGAAGACCCACCGGGATATCCTGGGCTCCTTGCCTAGCGCTTCGGTGGCGGCACTCACACCGGCCTTCACCAGGGGGTGGTTCTCATCGAGCACCCATGTGGGAAAGTACTTCTCCTGACAGACGTGAAGCCCCGTCCAGCTGGTGTCCTCAAACTTGGTCAGTTCGACGGTCGTGTGCTCGGGATCACAGACTGCACCCCGGAATTCCGCGAGAACGGTCTCCTTCGTCTCACCGACCGTAATGCGTCGATCGATATAGATCGTGCTCTCAAACGGGACCGAGTTGATCGAGGGTGCCCGGCTCTCGATGATGCTGACGACGGCTGTCCCCTTGCCCAGGAAGGGGTCATCCCTGAAGGTTTCTGTGAGCTTCTCGATGTTGAGAACGGTACGCGCCATCTTGTAGATGGCGTTGTCGCCCTTGTCCGGATGAGCTGCGTGCGCTGACGTCCCCGTCGTCGTGATCTTGAGTTCAACGCGGCCGCGATGTCCACGGTAGACGCCCAGGCTGGTCGGTTCGCAGATGACGACGAAGTCCGGCCTGAACCCTTCCTTCTCGACCATGTGGATGACCGACAGCCCGTCGCAGGTCTCCTCGAGGACCGTTCCGGATATGTAGAGCGAGAATCCGTCAAGAAGCCCAAGCTGTTTTGCCATTGCGGCGCCGTAGACCATGGATGACATGGCCGCTTTCTCGTCGCTGGAACCTCTGCCGTAGAGGAGGTTCCCGTCGACAACAGCGGCGAATGGATCCACCTTCCAGTTTTCCTTGTCCTCTGCCCACACGGTGTCAATGTGTGCGTCATATAGGATCTTGCGGGGCCCGGTTCCCACCCGTCCGACGATATTGCCGATGGCGTCGACCTTCACTTCGTCGAAACCAAGAGCCTCCATCTTGGACTTGATGAGCATGACCAGACCTTCTTCCTCGGTCGAATAGCTGCGTGTCTTGATGATGTCACGCGCAAACTCAAGGATCTGTGGTTCGAACTGGCGGGCCAACGCTTCCACTTGTTGATTCTCCATGGTAGTTGTTCGACTGCTGACGACCGTAAGAGGTCTGAGCGCCGTGAGGCTGCCAGGCCGATCGGAGGATTGTCGAACGCACTCCTTTCTCCTGTGTGGGATGGGATCGGACACGTGATCAGTCTACTACACATGACATCCAATGCAATTGCGGCAGAAGCCGAAAGGCTCTCGCCCACCCGCGGTATGCACACATCGTGGTGGAGCCGGGAGCCCCTGCAGAATCAGCGCTTCGTGTGGACGAGAAGCCTCTGCGCTAAGGTTGCACCAGGACCTTCGAAGTTGCCTGAAAGACAGTATCGAGTGCAGCGGACCGCCCCACAACAGCGATTTCCAGAAAACCTGCCAGGGTTGGTGCATAGGACACTGTCACGGGTAGCGACGACGCTGACGTCACGAGTGTTCCTCCGATATATACGTCGAATGATGTGGCGACCGACCAGGCCGACTGAGTGGCATCGATACGGAGAGTCATCTGCTGCCCTACTCTGAACTGCTCGGGGAATGCTGTCACGCTGAGCTCACTGTCCGACGCGGTCTGCTGCCCATAGACTTCCGTAGGGACCTGGTCGCGAAACATGGTTCTGACAATGACTCTGCTGTCGGGCCAGTCGGCGGGAGCCAGTTTTGTCGGGTCCTCTGCCGCGAGTCGTACAGTCTGAAGAATCGGCGGATGAACCGTGCATGTTTGCGTGGGTACGTGGCTCGACAAGAAGTACGCTGAGTGAGTCGAGGAGGCGGGACAGGTCTCGGCGGCGAGCAATCCTGAGGCATCGCAGATTGTGCGCACCGATATTCCGTCAGGCTTGGGACCGAAGTTTGTCTGTTTTTGAAGCTTGATAGCCTCCTGCATGTACGCTTTCCACGTCATTGCCGGGAACCGCGAACCTGCGTTGCGGATGGCGGACATCTGAGCGCGAGCCGCGTCTGCTCCGATGTGGATCACCGTGCAGAGTTCCGGAGTGAAGCCGTCATACCAGGCGTCACGCCAGTCGTTGGTGCTGCCCGTCTTGCCGGCAGCCTGCAATCCGCTGATACGCGCGTTGGAAGTGTTCTCATACACGCCCCTGAGCATTGACTGAATGATCCAGGCGGTCGAGGCCGGTATGACCTGTGTTGCCGCGAAGTTGTGTACTTCGATTGTTGTGCCGTTCTCTGTCTCGATCCGCCGGATTGGATACGGCGTAATGCGGGCCCCTCCATTGGCGATAGTCGAGTATGCCTCGACCATCTCGAGCGGCGAGATCTCAAAGCTGCCGATGGAGAGCGAGGCATATGGCTTGAGGGGAGACGTCACTCCCATCTTGCGTGCGTAGTAGATGACCCTGTCGAGTCCTGCCCGAAGCGATGTCTTGGCAGCAATGATATTGGATGATTCCTTGATGGCATTGGCCACGGAGATACGTCCGAACCACTGATTCGTGCCCAGCCATTCCGGAGGATTCCACCCTCCGAAGTCCGTGGGTTGTGAAGCAACAATCTCGGATGGGAAGGTCACGCCGTTATCCAGCGCTGCGGTATAGTCGAAGAGCTTGAAGGTCGATCCTGGTTGCCTGGGCGCCAGCACACGGTTGAAGTTCGTCTCGTCGTAGTTCGTTCCGCCTACCATGGCCAGAATGTAGCCTGTCCTGGGATCGACACTCACCAGGCCCACTTGGGGCTGGAAGACTCCGAGCGAATCACGATCGCTTTCCACGAAGACCTTATCTTTCTTGGCCTGAGTCCAGACCTTCTGGACAGCTGACAATGCTGCTTCCTGGAGCTTTGGATCGATTGTCGTGTAGATGCGCAGGCCGCCCTGATAGAGCATTTCCTGGCCATACTCTTCCTGGACGATGGATTTGACGTAATCGACGAACCATCCAATGCTCCCGTAGGACGACTTCATGCCGTTCTTGAGAGTGAGTGCCTCTGCAAAGGCTGAATCGGCTTCTTCCTCCGAGAGATAGTGGTTCCGCACCATCTTGTGAAGGACCAGTTCCTGGTTCGCCTTCGCGTTCTCGAGGCTCAAATAGGGGTTTCGTGCGGAGGGTGCGGGCAGAACGCCGACGATCATGGCTGCCTGAGCAACGTTCAGGTCTTTTGCCGGAATGCCGAAGTAGCCCAGTGAGGCGGCTTCTATGCCATACAGCCCGTTGCCGAAGTACACGTAGTTGAGGTACATGTTGAGGATCTCTTCCTTTGTGTACTGCTTCTCCAGGCGAAATGCGACGATGATTTCCTTGAACTTCCTCGCGATCGTAACGTCGGTGTCATGGAGGATGGCCTGGCGTGCCAGTTGCTGCGTGAGCGTGCTCGCTCCGCGGATGCCACGACCGAGGAGTGGGTCCACGACCAGACCAGCAACCAGGCCCCGAAGGTCAATGGCACCGTGGGTGAAGAAGCGTTCGTCTTCAGAAGCGATAAGTGCTTTGATGGCAACCTCGGAGATCTGGGAGAGTTGCTTGGGCAGGCGGTTCTCAGCGAAGTATACGGAGGAAAGAAGATCATCGTTGCGATCGAATACCTGTGAGGCTTTGGGTGTCTGGATGAACAGCGAGCCGACAGGAGGCACCTGGGTGGAATAGTGCGCAAAGAGGAGTGCGACCGTGGCGCAACCGGCTATTCCAACCGCGAGTATCGCGATGAGGATCCATCCGAGAACAACCTTGATCCGCGGTCGAGCCCGGTGCCTGGGTGAACTAGCGTGTTCGATAGTCAAATGATGCCTCCTGGTTGTCGACACAGAATGACGGCATGTCGGGCCCCGTGAACGGCAGATATGGGATCCTGTGTTTCGATGCGGAACGCTCTCGGCGTTACCGTGGTGACTTCAGGGTTTCCTTGCGAGCGGCGAAGTCCTGCGAGATCACCTCGAGACGCTTGCGGATGTCCTTCAGTGTATCTCGACGACCAAGATCCTTTGGCGACTCGAACGCAGTCTCGAGTTCATCAAGGCTGTCATATATCTGTGTCTCCAGCTGATAGACTCTCGCCAGGAAATCGGGGTTGAGCTGATCATCGGTGAAGAAAGTCGTGTCCCCGTAACCGAGGAACTCTACCTTGTCACGGAGTTCGTTCATGGTTCGAAGGATCTTGGAGATGTCATCGACGACCGACGTTTCTGCGTCGTTTGCCTTCTCGATGACATCAGAGAGGATCTCCCTCAGGTCGTCCAGCTTGAACACCATAGTATCTCGCACTGTCTTGTCAGCAGTACGGCGCTGGTCTTTGACCTGATAGCCCACGAAACTCGGGATGCGAGCCGTCAGTTCTGCGAACCAGTCACGCGGTGCACTTCCTGCGTCGACCTTATCATCCATAGCATCCCCCTTTGCCATCCAAGTCCACGCTATGGATTCTACATGCGGTAGCAGAACAAGTCAAACTATGATGCCGATGCACTCTCGCCACAGTCGGCCGTTTGACGAAAGCTACTGGAGCGGTAAACTGTCATACAAACAGATACGCAGGGTCCGGCCCCTGTTGACGCCACATGCAGTGCCGGAAACGGAGGTATCATTCCATGAACTGGGCAAACTTGACAGAACGTGCTCAAAAGGCTGTCTGGATGGCACAGGAGTCGGCCAGTTCGCTGGGCAACGACTTCCTCGATACCGACCATCTGCTGATTGGCCTTGCCAAGCTGGAAGAAGGGATAGCATATGAGGCCATGATCGCAAGTGGCATCGATCTTCACAAACTTGTCGACTACGTCTCTGATCAGGTGCGAGGAGTCAAGCACAACAACTTCCTCGGCAGGAATGACGAGATCATCCTCACGCCGAGGGCCAAGAAGGTTCTGGATCTGGCTGAGCGCGAAGCCATCAATCTTGGCGACGGGTACATCTCCACCGAACACATCCTGCTGGCGATTGTGCACGAGGGTGGCGGTGTGGGCGTTCGCAGTCTCGAAGATGAGGGTGTTGATATCTCCAAGCTGGTGAACACGGTTCTCTCGTTGCGAGGGACCGAGCACACACCGGAATCCCCCCGCCCTGGTCACCAGCCGCGGCAGCGCACGAAGACCCCAACGCTTGACCAGTACAGTCGTGATTTGACGGAGATGGCTCGCCAGGGCAAGCTCGACCCCGTCATCGGTCGTGACAAGGAAACTGAGCGGCTGCTTCAGATCCTCTTGCGTCGGACCAAGAACAATCCCGTTCTCATCGGCGACCCCGGCGTGGGCAAGACGGCCATCGTCGAAGGGCTTGCACGCAAGATTGCGGCCGGCGAGGTGCCTGAACTCCTCAAGAACAAGCGCGTCATTTCTCTCGACATCCCGAGCCTTGTCGCAGGGACCAAGTATCGTGGCGAATTCGAGGACCGCATGAAGAAGTTCCTGGCTGAGATGAAGACGGCTGGCAACACGGTCATCCTGTTCATCGATGAACTGCATAACGTTGTAGGTGCAGGATCGGCCGAGGGGAGCTCTATCGACGCTGCCAACATCCTCAAGCCGGCGTTGTCGCGAGGCGAGCTTCAAACGATTGGTGCGACCACACTTGGAGA
>CAYRQW010000010.1:12119-23711 GCA_964426505.1 uncultured Caldisericota bacterium | reverse complement strand
AAGGAATACCGGGCAACCATCGCCCTTTCCACGGTCGCTCTGGCCATTCTGAGTGCCTGGATCCTGTTCCGCGCCGTCAGAGCCAGTTGACACATAGTTGATCGTGTTCGCAAGGGCCGAGACGGTCGCCCCTTCGGCACGAGAGAATGTTGTCAGCTGTGTACTTGGTGTCGTCTCGTCAGAGAGATCTCACGAGTTCGGCTATCCTGGTCGCTGCCTTCAACCCATGTCCGGTAAACGCTGTAACGATCTTCTCCTTCGGCGCGGCAGTGTGAACATACCTGCGCGCGCCCGCGATGACGGCAGCAGATGTCGGTTCGATGAACCAGCCACCTCGGCAGCAATCCCGGAGGCTGGTGGTGATCTCCTCTTCCGAGACGGTCTCAAATGATCCGCCAGTAGCACGCACCGCGGCCAGAACCTGCGCACCACGCGCCGGCGTCGCAATAGCGATGCCCTCGGCAGCCGTGTGGCCTGCCCGGACTTCAACAGGTTCATCCAGGCCATCCTGGAATGCTGCCGCCAGAGGCGCACATGCCGCAGCCTGCACCGCGACGATACGCGGCACCTGACGCACGATCCCCGACCTGGCGAGCTCGCTGAACCCCAGATAGGCACCCAGGAGCAGAGTCCCATTGCCAGCGGGCAGGACCAGCGTTTCGGGCGCCGTCCAGCCGAGCTGTTCCACAACCTCATACGCAAAGGTCTTGGTGCCCTGCAGAAACCACGGACTGTACACGTGGCTGGCATACGCGCACGTCACAGAAGCTTCGAGCGCCGCGCGCGCGGTGTCTTCGCGGGTCCCGGGGATACGGTGCAGCGTCGCCCCGTATGCCTCGATCTGCGCTGTCTTGGCGGAGGACGTACCCTCAGGTACGTAGATATCACAGGCGATACCGGCGCGGGCGGCATACGCGGCCACGGCGCATCCTGCATTTCCTGAGGAGTCTTCGACAACGTGCCGCACGCCGAGTTCGTGCAGGCGCGTCATGAGCACTGCTGCACCCCGGTCCTTGTACGAACCGGTAGGGAACAGCTGCTCCTGCTTGACCAGGAACTCACGGCCGTCAAACGTCACCGGGAGGAGAGGTGTCCAGCCCTCGCCCAGTGTCAGGACATCATCACCGACAGGCAGTGCCTCGCGGTAGCGCCATAGATCATGCGGTCGACGGACTTCCATGCCAGGCTGGAAGGACGGCTCGAACCGCAGGTCCAGCACGCCTCCGCAGTCACAGGCCAGGCGTCTGGCGTCGTCGTCATAGTCCCGACCGCATCGGGCGCAATGCAGCGAATACATCATCGTCCCTCCGGAAGTACACCAAAATCGGCCGCGGCATCGGCTACGAAGGCATCTGCCATTGAGGCGCCGAACCGTTTGGCGAAAGCCTCCAGTGCCGCCTGCACTGCAGTAACTCCGGCAGGACCCAGCTCCCGCTGAAGTACTGCGTTCATCGTGGCATACAGGTGCGCGGTGTGGTAGCTCCACGGGAGCATCCGCCGTCCCTGCTCCCGCTGTGTCTCTTCGTGGATCAGCGTGCCCTCAAATGCACCGTGGTAGACGAGTTGACACATCCGGCTGCCGTTGGTCCTGGTCCCCTGCACGTCGATGACCAGGTCGGGGTTGAACCCGTGCACGAGAGCCTCGTCGATCTCCTGGCAATAGTACTTTCCATACTCGGTGAGCCCTTCCCGCTGCCATGTCGTGGCCCAGCAGCAGCGCCGCACCTGAACCCGCAAGTCTCCTCGCCAGGGAACGCCGGTCTGCTGCATCTCGCCTGCGGGAACCTCCCACTCGCGATAGGACAGGAACGTTGCCATGGAAAGAGGCTGTCCATCCTCCTGTGCCCTGAGCGCCATGCGACGGCCACGCTGTTCACCATACCGCCAAACAGCAGCTCGCAGGACCGGAGCAGCCGCTCCCTCTCCGACGAGCGCGATCGTCTCCCGGGCGATCCCCGCGAACAGCAGTGCATGGTGTTCGGCAGTGAAGGCTTCTCTGGCTTCTGTGTCGTGCACTCGTACCTCCTGGAACCACGCCACTATGGGTCCCTGCCTCTGAAGTCTATCGGGACAGCTTCTTCAGGCAAGCCCGAGTGTGCTTGCGCTGCTCTTCTGCTATCATGTTTGTATGAGAAGACAGGTGTCGTTCCTGGCAAGTCGCGCTCGCCTCTGGCTGCAGAACCCCGTGCCCTTTGCTGTGCTGGTGGGCACAGCCCTGCTTTATGTTGGCGCCCTCGTCTCGGGATTGGCGGAGGAGGTGCTGGACAATGAGAGTATCGTCCACGTAGACGGCTGGCTCGTGCACTGGCTGGCCGCACACCGTACGCCGTTCGGCATCGGCTTCTTCGACGCCGTCTCGTCTCTTGGCAACTGGCAGGTGGCCGTCGTCGTGCTGATCGGTGCCGTCATCTTCCTGTGGAACGCCAGGCGTCGCTGGGCATTGGCGATGGCCCTCGCCACCACCGGGTCACAGATCATCGTCTCGCTCGGCAAGGCCGGCTTCGGGAGACCACGGCCGCCGGCCGTCCTTGCGGCTGTTACGCCTCTGGATGCCAGCTTCCCTTCAGGCCACGCAAACATCTCGGTAGCACTCTACGCGCTGGGTTTCTATCTGCTGTTCCGCGCCACACGCTCGCCGCGTCTGAAATCACTCTGGCTGGCCCTGGCGTTTCTCTTCCCTCTGCTGATAGGGTTCAGTCGCCTGTACATCGGCGCCCACTACCTGTCGGATGTCCTCGCAGGATGGAGTATCGGGCTGTGGTGGTCCATCCTTGCCGTCGGCATCCCGGGATTTGTCAGAAGACGGAGAGCCGCGAACACTCAGGCCGCAGACTTGAGGTCGCGGCCGAATACGGCGAAGTAGATCGTACCTGCTGCCCCGAAGGCAGCGGCCGTGAAGAAGTTGACGCCCGGTCCCCTGTTCCACAGCCAAGCTGCACCAAAGGCTGCGACCGAGACAATGACGTCGCGCAAGAGGTAGTATGTCCCGAATGTCGACGCCTTGGCGTTCTCGGGAGCAAGGTCCATGATCAGTGCCTTGCGCGTCGGCTCACCGTACTCCTTCAGCCCGCGCAGAACAAAGGCGCCGCACAGGGCAGGGAATGATCGGCTGAAGTACAGGACGATCGGGAACGCCGTGAAGAAGACAAACGTCGTCAGCACGAACGGCTTCTTGCTGTTGCGGTCCGCAAGGATCGCGATGGGGATATACACAAGCATCGCGGTCACCATCTCGATGGTGGTCAGGATGCCGAACTGCAGAGGTGTAATGCCATTCCGGTCCACGGCCCAGAGGACGACGAACGCATAGGGGATCTGCTCGGCGAACCGGATGAGGGTGTCCGAAATCAGCAGATTGCGCAGGTCAGGGGTGATGGAATGGATCGCGTCCTTCAGGTGGACCGCACGGTCCTTCTTGCCTGCATCCGGGTCCTCCTTGATGAAGAAGACCTCCAGCATGATGGCCACGGCGCCCAGCAACAGAGCTATCGCAAACGAGATCCTGACACCGTTGACACGCCCGAATGCCCCGATGAGGGCACCACCAACGATGGGGCCAAGGGCCATGGGTATGCGTCGCGTCAGTGAGTGAAGAGTGACGCCCATCGTGCGCTTGTCCTTGGGAACAGCCTTGCTCACCAGGGACATGATGGCTGGCAGCGAGATTGCGGTCCAGGAGATAAACAAGACAGCACCCGCGAGGACCGCCCACCATGTGGGGATGAGAATGACGATCAGATATCCTGCCATCGCGATGAGGTTGAACACAATGAGCGCCTTCCTGTAGCCCAGCAGGTCGCTGAGATACCCGCCGGGGAAGCTGTACAGAGCGGAGAGCAGGTTGTCCATTCCATTGAGGGAGCCAACCACCCATGTCGTGCCGCCCACGGCCATTATGTACAGCGGCAGGAACCGCTCGGCCATCTTCTCGCCCATGCCGACCAGAACGACCATGGCCAGCAGGGCGATCATGCTGGAGTTGAGCGCGAAGAAACTGCCGATCGCACTGCCAATGCTACGGCGCGGCATGTTGCCCTGACTCATGTTGTGGTCCACGTCCATGCCGCGCCGTTCATCTACTCTTTCCTGCTACCTAGGGCCGTACAAAAGCGTGATGTCCGGCATAGGAAGCCTGGTTGCCCAGTTCCTCCTCAATGCGCATCAGCTGGTTGTACTTCTCGACACGCTCTCCACGGCACGGTGCACCCGTCTTCAGGTGACCCGTACCCATGCCGACGGTCAAGTCGGCAATGAAGCTGTCGACAGTCTCACCGCTGCGGTGGGAGACCATGGCGCCCCATCCGGCCTTGCGTGCCAGCGTGATCGCTGCGATGGTCTCGGTCAGCGTGCCGATCTGGTTCAGCTTGATGAGGACGGCGTTGGCAGCGTTCTCGTCGATGCCGCGCTGGATGCGTTCGACATTCGTGACAAACAGGTCGTCGCCAACCAGCTCGATCTTCTGCCCGATGGTCTGGTTCAGCAGTTTCCAGCCGTCCCAGTCGTCTTCGGCCAGGCCATCCTCCAGGACGACGAGGGGATACTTCTCCACCCAGTCGGCATACATGGCGACCATTTCGGCAGAGGTGGCTTTGCGGCCCTCGGTGCGCAGGTTGTAGAGGCCGTCTTCATAGAAGCCGCTGGACGCTGGGTCGAGCGCGATGGCGATCTGCTCGCCTGGCTTGTACCCGGCTTTCTCGATGGCCTTGACGATCAACTCGATTGCGTCAGCATTGCGCTTGAGTGCGGGAGCGAATCCGCCCTCGTCCCCCACGCCGGTGGTGTAGCCAGCAGCCTTCAGAACGCCCTGGAGCGTATGATAGGTTTCAGCTGCCCAGCGCACAGCTTCCCGGAACGTCGGTGCGCCCACCGGTGCGATCATGAACTCCTGCAGGTCGGTCCCCTGCCAATTGGCGTGGACGCCACCGTTCATTATGTTGAACATGGGGACCGGCAGCATTGTCGCGGTCACGCCGCCAATGTAGCGGTACAGGGGAAGGTCACAGGCCAGTGCCGCGACCCGCGCGGTTGCCAGGCTGACGCCCAGGATGGCGTTGGCACCCAGCCGGGTCTTGTTGGGCGTGCCATCCAGCTCGATCATCTTCTGATCGATAGCACCCTGGTCGGTCGCGTCCATGTCCTCAAGGGCGTCGGCGATTTCGGTGTTGATGTGCTCTACTGCTTTCAGAACTCCCTTTCCGCCATACCGGGCCTTGTCCCCGTCACGCAGTTCCAGCGCTTCGTGGATGCCGGTCGAGGCTCCAGAGGGGACGCCTGCCCGCGCCATAATCCCATGCTTCAGTACAACTTCGACTTCAACCGTCGGATTGCCGCGCGAATCAAGGATCTCCCGTGCATGGACCTTCTTGATAGCTGTTGTCATCGTCATTCCTCCTCGTGCAGTAGTGTGAACGCCATAGTATTCTTCAGTCAACCGCTGTTTCCAGTGTGAGTGATGTGTGAGTTCACCTGCTCTCCCGTGCCACCTTGAGCCGGAAGAACGCGTAAAGCGCGTCATAGACGACAAACTGCGCCTCCAGGTTGCTGACGTCGTCGGGATACATCAGAGAGAAACCCTGTGCCAGCGCTTCGAGCCCCCTCGCGTATGGGTTCGCGTCCAGCTGATCTGTATCCGCTGCGTTGACGACGTCGGCAAGCTGCACGAGCGCCTTGTCGGTGAGATGATACTTCTCTATGATGGAGACGAAGCTGCAGTGACCGTTCTGGTGACCCAGCTCGGCACCTTCAAGGTCGAAGGGTGTCGCAACTTCGTTCTGGCCAAACTGATCCACGATGTCGGTCGCTACGAACACGAACTCCGCTTCGCTGTCGACGAACCTGCTGATCAGCCACGGACAGGCGACCCTGTCCACATGCACGTGTGCGCGTGTTACCCACTTCATGTGAGCCTCCCGGTTGACAGACTTCTCCTGACATCACAGTCTGACCCGAACAGCCAGCGGGTCAACGGTGAGTCTGCTGCGCTTCCCTTATGCGCAGACCCTCGCTTGCCACCAGCGTGATGGACAACGCCGTCAGGACCAGCGCCAATGCCATCGCCCACGTGAAAGTGGTGTGGAAGATAACCAGGGACAGCAGGGCACCGGCCAATGGGCCCACGGCGAAGAAGGTTCCTGTGCGGGCTGCGCCCATGGCCTTGAGCGAAAGAATGAACAGGACAAGTGAAACTCCATACGAGATACAGCCGACGCCGAGACCGGCCAGGAGGCTGCCCGGTGCGGGCAGACTGCCCCTGGTCACCCATGAGAGCCCCAGAGAGAACAGTCCAGCGGCCAGTCCCTTGATTGTGACCAAGGTCAGCGGATCGCAGTGGGAAAGCTTCGCGGACACATTGTTGTCCACGCCCCACGCTATGGCGGCTCCCGCGATCAGCAGCGGCCCCACCATGCTGGACTTCCCACCCGTGATGACTCCGGTGAGCAGGACGCCGGCCGCCGTCATCAGCACGACCGCGCCCCACGCCGACCTCGATACGCGCTCCTTGAAGAACATCCAGGCGATGAGCGCCGTGGTTACGCCCTCGAGGTTCAGCAGAAGCGATGCCGTGAACCCCGATGCCGCACGCACCCCGAACATGAGGAGAATGGGCGCCACCACTCCGCCCACGGCGATCATGGCAAGCACGTAAGGTACATCCCGGCGTCGCAGGGGTTCGCTGTTCAGCCCGCGCGTCACGCCGAGCAGGCGGCCGAGGGACACGGCTACGAATGCGCCAAGGTACAGAGCCCCTGCCAGTGCGATCGGATCCATGTCGGCGACGATGAGTTTCGACAGCGGGGCACTGAGTCCAAACAGGACTCCTGCTCCCAGCGCAAGAGGAATACCGCGGCGGACGTTCATCGCTCCGACACTTCCCATGCAAGCGACCGCCGCTCGTCGTCCCGACCCACAGCCATTACAGCTGCTGCCGTCAATCCAAGCGCCGCAACGACGACCCACGTCACAGGCGTCCTGAACAGCACAAGTGACAGTAGTGCTCCAGCGAGCGGCCCTACACCTGCAAACGCAGCCGTTCGTGCCGCACCCATGGTCCGCAGCGAAACGAAGTACAGCAGCAGGCCTGCTCCGTTGGACAACGACCCCAGAAGAACTGCCAGCAGAAGGTCTCGCGCCGGCGGAAGGCCGCCTGAGCGAAGCGCGGCCACAAGAGTGAGCACCACTGCGGCCGGCATGCACTCGAACAGCGTCACCACTAACGGGTTGCGCGACGACAGCGTCGCCACGACATTCGTCTCGATCCCCCAGGCGACGCACGACCCGAGAATCAGCATCGCCCCCGTGACGGGCGCCGATCCCGCGCCTCCGGTGCCGGTGACCAGGACACCCATGGCGGTCATGCATACCACGGCAAGCCATATCGAGGGAGAAACACGCTCGCCGAAGAATGCCAGCGCGATGAGCGCCGTTGCCACAGCCTCCATGTTCAGCATGAGCGACGCGGCGAAGCCACTGGAAATGCGGATACCATACATCAGGAGGACGGGCGCCGCGATCGTCCCCGCCAGTACGGCAACGGCAAGACGCGGAACATCCCGGCGCGTGACCGGCACGTACCGCCTCCGGTTGCCGAATCCCAGCAGCAGTGCCAATGCGGCGAGGATCGCCGGACCAGTGTACAGTGCTCCGGCGAGCGCCACGGGGTCCATCCGGGAGACCAGCAGCTTCGAAAGAGGAGCTCCCGCTCCCAGCAGCGTACCGGCGCACAAAGCCAGCGGAATTCCGCGCCGCACGTCAGGTTGTCGCATCATTTCCAACTCTCCTGGAGAACGCCATGATTCCCGAATGAGGACCGGCGTCTCTGGTCCAGTATATGCTGAAAGGGCCACGGCACGTGCCGTGGCCCCGACGGTCGTTCGGAGACTGCTGTTATGGCGTCTTCTGCAGAGCGTCCAGCTTAGCCAGGACATCCTCCAGCGCCTTGAGTTCCTGTCCTGCTTTTGCGAAGTCACCTGCAGCCGTGTACTGCTTGTACCTGGTCATCGTAGCTACCGCTTCCGCTATGAGCGCCTTCTGTTCTGCCGTGACGGTTCCTGGAGTTGTGGTGTCGGGCGTCGTCCCCGTCCCGGGTACGGTGCCCGTGCCCGGCGTGGAGGGAACCGGTCCGATGCCGCCGATGTCTATCGTCGTCCCAAGCAGGCCGCTGAGAGCCTGGTCAAGGCTGTCACCCCACACCAGCTTGTCCTTTGTCGCCGCGACGATCTTCTTGATCTGCGGCATCTTGGAACTGCTGGACTGCAGATAGATGGGCTCGATATACAGCAGCGAGCCATCGACCGGCAGGATGAGCATGTTGCCCCTCAGCACCTGCGAACCCTGCTGGTTCCAGAGCGTCAGCGTCTTGGAGATCTCGGTATCCTGATCGATGCGCGCCTCGACCTGGAAGGGACCATACACGACACGGTCCTTGCTGAACTTGACGACTGAGACGCGGTCGGGGCTCGTGATGTCCGAGCTGATCGCGATGAGTCCGACAAGGTTGTCCTTGCCGACAGGCGTGAACGGCGTGACCAGCGAGAACACCTGCTTCGTCGATCCGGGCAGTCTGAAGAAGATGTAGTAGGGATCAATAGTGGAATCGGTGCCGAGGTAGCGTTCCTTGGCCACGGCCCACTTGTCCTCCTGTCCATAGAACACGCGGGGGTCCGTCATGTGATACTTCGAGAAGACGCGGCTCTGCAGAGCACCCAGCCCGGACGGATACCGGTAGTGCTCCTTGACAAACGATGGAGCCTCGTCGAGCGTCTTGAACAACCCAGGATAGACACGGTCGATGGTCGCCGCAATGGGATCGGTCTTGTCGATGAGGTAGAAGGTCGTCGACCCGTCAAATGCGTTCACCGTGTACATGAAGCTGTTGCGGATGTAGTTGACGACTTTTCCGTTCAATTCTGCGCCGGCGTCATAGTACTCGCTGTTGGGGAAGTACTGCGAGGTCGTATATCCCTGACCGAACCAGAAGAGCTTGCCCTCGGGGTCCACCACGATATAGGGATCGCTGTCCACCTCGAGGAACGGTGCGATGTGCTTGACGCGCTCCTGGAGATTCCGGTAAACCATGATGCGTGACTCACTGCTGATCTGTCCCGAGATCAGGATGTTGATGTTCTGGTTGACGAACGAGAAGGCCAGCCGGTTGAGCAGCGACAGGCGGATGCCGCCGTTGCCTGTGTACTGATATTGCTTGTTCGCGTCGCCCTGCGGATAGTCGAACTCCGACGAGTTTCCCTTAACGATGGCGAACTCGTTGGTGCTTTCACCATAGTAGATGCGGGGCTCGGAAATAGCGACGAATCCACCACTGCTGACAGGAGGGATGTCTTTTACGGCGTAGACCGGTGCTCCTTCTGCCGAGAAATCGCTGACGCCATTGGCAACGACGCCGAACCCATGCGTGTAGACCAGACGGTCATTCACAAAACTGCGCGACGTGTCAGGCAGCAATGCCTGGTCCAGTTCGCGCGCCGCGATCATGACCTCCTGTGGCTTGCCGTTCAGTGTGTATCGGTCGATGTCGATGTCGTTGAACTTGTAGTAGCTGCGGATCGACTGCAGCTGCTCGTTCGTGTCGGCCAGCGCTCGCCAGTCCCATAGCCGCACATTCTGCAGGACGTCCTTGTTGGCGATCACGGCATCGGTCGTGAGGGTCGTCTGTGTGCCGGGATCAGGGATGACTTTGACGGCCGAAAGGCCAAAGGCGGTATTGGTCGCTGCGATGTTGTTGGCCAGATACGGCGTCTCACGCGAGAGTTCGTTGGGTTTGACCGCGAAGCGCTGGTAGAGGGCCGGAATGCCGGAAACAAGGAGGATATAGGCAATGAGCGTAATGGCGCCCACCCAGCCGAGGAATTTCGGGTTTGCCAGTCGCGGCTTGAACGAAGCCAGCAGGAAAACGATGCCACACAGCAGGACCCCCACAGCCGTCGCCTTGATGAGCGGAATACGGACGACCTGATCCACGTTGCTCACACCAAACACGACCCCGTTGCTCTGGAACAGGAGTCCATACATCGAGAACCACACTCCCGCGGCCGCGATGACCAGCAGAATGCCCGCGAAGAAGCTCAGTCGGTTGCGCAGGCCACGGTGCAATGCTGCATCGCCCGGCACAGAGGTCGCTACAAGGAAGCTGGCGCCGATCACCGCCATACCACCGACAGCAATGCCTGCCAGAATGCCCAGGAGCCCTCGTATGACAGGGTAGGTGAAGAAGTAGAAGCTGATGCTGTGCCCGAAGATAGGGTCGGTGTAGGCGGTGGATGCCATCTGGCGTACTGCCGCCAGGAGTTGAAGGCTTAGCCCGCTCGCCCCGAGACCTACGAAGTTCGCTGCCACAGCAGCAATACCAATGCGGGTCCACTTGAGGATCTGAGAAGTGCGGTGAGCATCATCCGGGTTCATCCCCGTGAACAGTTTGTGCGAAAGCCCGGTGACCGCCCACACGATGGCGTAGGCCAGGATGGCCCCCACTACATAGGCGGCGACTCTCGCCAGTGTTCTCGTCCAGAAGACCTGCCGGTAGCCGACCTCGGTGAAGAATAGAAAATCTGTGTAGATGCCTGCCAGCGCCGAGAAGACCAGCCCCGCGGCTGCAATGAGCAGGAGTGCCACGCTGAGCCCCAGGGCCCAGCCGCCAGACTTGCCCCTGCGTACCCAGATGAAGATGGCGACAGCCACCAGCAGCAGTACGCCAAACGCCGATATCATTGCCGTCTGTCCAGTCATGATATGTCAACCTCCTGTTTCAGAGCAGAGACACTACTCTCATACAAACCAACACGTATACGCAGCTGGAGGCGGCCAGGTTACTGTCACCGCCCTGGAGAACACCTGCATCGTCCTCATGCCGTCGGGGACATGCAACACTCTTCTCAATAGTTTACGCCGTTCAGCGGGCGAAACAACGTAGATGACAGTCTCATGTGTATCGGCCCACCAGGCTGGGCACGAAATCGCCGACGCCCCCGCAAGCGGGGGCGTCTTCACTTCCTGCAACCCAGGGGGGACTCAGGGCTGGGGATATGTGATGGTAATGGTCTGGGTCGAAGGTTCCCACTGCACATCGGCGCCCAGACCCTCCGCGACGAAGCGCAGAGGGAGCATCGTGCGACTGTTCAGGATCTGGGGCACGACCTTCGCGTTCGTGCTGTCGATGGGCGTCGACTTGCCATTCACCAGCGCGTTCGACCTCCCGATCACGAGCTTCAGTATTGTCCCGTCAAGCGATATGGTCACAGTCTGGCTCGCAGCATCCCAGGCGACTGTACCACCAAGTGATTCAATGACTGCCCGGATCGGGAGCAGCGTGCGCCCCTCCACGATGACCGGTACCGCATCCAGCACGACGCTGGAACTGCCGGCTTTCATCGTCGGCGAACCGACGCGAAGGACAAGGACTGTCTGGGGTTGCTCTGCCACGACACGCACAGGAATGGAGCGCGCCTTGCCCGCAAGTTCCTGTCTTCCCCCTTCGCCACCCAGCAACTGAAGCTCGTCGATGTCCAGCTGTGTTGTTCCTGCACCCAGTGCGCGGAACGTCAGGATGGCGATACTCCCGTTTCCGCTGACCGGTCGGGC
>CAYRQW010000010.1:0-12109 GCA_964426505.1 uncultured Caldisericota bacterium | reverse complement strand
GACGCGACGATCACCTCGCCTGTTGTATCGTGATCCTCGATGAACAGCGTCGTGGCGCCCAGGAGATCGCCCTTCGCGATACTCACGAACTGCAGGGCCTTGTCGTCATAGGTGACTCGACACGCGACTCCGTAGAGGCTCTCCACATAACGTGCTTCCAGTGGCACCCGTACTGTCGCTGCCATGAACGTCTCGACCGGCACTCCCCCGACAATTATGGGAGGAGCAGTACGCACCGCAACCTGTGCGTGGATGGTCGTGACGCTCGCCAAGTCCAGCGCACTGCGGACCTCGATATCCACCGCGCCGACTGTCCCCGGTGCAAGGCCCGCCGGGACCTGAACGGTCACCTGTGTCGTACCCGTTGCTCCGGGCAACACGGTGACGGATGCGGGACTGACGGAACTCGACCAGCCGCTTCCGCCTCGAACCGTCGATATGAGGGTGAACGTGTCGGTCTGGGCACTCCTGTTCCGGAGACTCACGGACAGTCGGGTCACCGATCCAGCCGAAACCAGGCGCTCCACTGTGTCCAGCCTGACGGTCACGGCGGTGCCCTGCGGTGCTGCTAGCTGTCCATAACTCAGCTCACGGACCACGTTGTGAAAACCGTCGGTCACATAGAGGGTGCCCTGCGCCGACCACGTCATCCTCCCCGGCAGATACCACGACCTGGGAGTTGTCCAGGCGACCGATCCGTCCTGGCGGAACGCGACGAAACGCCCGTTCTCGCCGTCGCTCACAAGGATGAGGCCGTCGGACATCAGCATGGCATCATGTGGGTAGTACATCCGGCCGGCGCCGCGCCCGCCTCCCGCCGTCCCGAATGTCCTGATCACCGCTCCTCTGGAGTTGTAGCGAACCACCTGCTGAACCTCAGAAGACTCACCCCACATGCAGACAAGCAGATCACCGCCTGGAAGGATAGTCAGCCCGCCGGGCATGCCGACCGTCGCGAACCGTCCCAGCTCGCTGCCGTCCGCTGCCAGATGCACCACGGCCCCATCACCCTGGCTGCACGTCCACAGCGTCCCATCACTTGCCACCTCTACATCGACCGGCCCGTCAACCTTTCCCGCACCGATGCTCCTGATATAGTTGCCGGCTTCATCGTAGACGGCAATGAATCCTCCTTTGGCATCCTGAGCACCAATGTAGACCAACCCCGTGCCGTTTGCCGCCACGGACTCCACCAGCTGCATCGAGCGGGAGCCCGCGCGCATAACGGTAAACAGCTCGTTCCCGCTGCGGTCCAGAACATCCACGTACCCTCGGTTCCACTCGATCGTCTGCCCATCGGCGGAGACAGCGGGAGCGCTGCAGGCCACCCATAGCTGACCCTTGCCGTCCACGGCGACGTCCTGCGGATTGCTGAGCCGTCCGCGGAGGTCGTTTGCATAGTCCTGGACAGCCACCACGCCACCGCCGGGAGCATACTCGACGAGCTTAGCATGGTAGCCGCTGCCAAAGGGATTGACCGCGTCGCGGAAGAACCCGCTGTTCATGACGTAGACCACGCCGTCAGGAGCGACAGCGACACCACCGGGGCTGAGCAATTCACCGTCCTGGATGTCGGTCATGTCGGCCGGGTACCGCCCGAAGCTGCGCTGATACTGACCGCTGCTCGAGAAAACCTTCACAGCGGGCACTGACAGTTCGCCTGTGCCACGGTCTGCGACGTAGATATCGCCCTTTGCGTCCACCGCAAGGTCGGCGGCGCTTGTGATAAGGTTCTCCGCGTCTCCCGGGGCCGCAAAGACTCGCACTGCCTTCGTCCCGCTCAGCCGATAGACGGCGCTGTCACCACTCGCCACAACATAGGGGAAGAGGCCCACTGATGTCATGCCAGCCGGCCGGGAGATGCCGGTCACGGCCGCCACATACAAACCTGCAGCCGTGAACTGCTCCAGGCGGTCGTTCAGCTGGTCTGCAATCCAGATGCTGCCGTCCGGCATCACGGCGATGCCGGCAGGGCCCTCGAACTGACCAGTCCCCTTGCCTTCAGAACCGAACTCCATGAGGACCGAGCCGTCGGCTCCGTACTTGACGACCTTGTTGCCGAAGAAGTCAGCGACATAGATATTGCCGGCACTGTCCACAGCGACATCGGCCGGGTATTGCAGCTGTCCGCGCCCGCTCCCAAGCGAACCAATGACGCGCTGGTGAATGAGATCGGCAGAGAGAACGTGGATCCGGCCATACGCGGTGTCGCACACGACGACGTCCCCGTTTGGCAAAATGGCCAAGCCCTGCGACGGGAAAGCGCGTGCCGACGGGTAATCCTTCTCGACGGTGTTGACGCTCTCGATGGTCAGCGTCCCGATATAGTCAGACGGCATCATGCCGATCGTGTCGACCTCCGTCAACGCGATGGCGCCCTCCACCATCGCCTTGCCCGGCACCAGCAGTGCCCCGAGGAGTGCGACGACACACAGCAGACCGATCGTCTTCTTCATCATCGCCTCCTAGGGATACACGTCGCCGTAATGCTGGCGAAGGATCTGCAGGTCTGCATCGTCGACGCGACCGTCTCCGTTGAGGTCCGCGGTGTTGTCATACCGCTTGTCCCCCGCCTTCGAGCCATACGCACGGGCCAGGGCAACCATGTCACCAAGATCGACACGCTTGTTGCCGTCGATATCCCAGACGTTGCCTCCCGAACGCAGAGTGACGGTCAGCGACCGTGCAATCGTCTCCTTCACGCCGCTGCTGTTCGTCGCCAGAGGCTTCCCGATCCAAACCTCCGTAGAGCCGCTGTGCAGTACTGTGAATACGACCGTACAAACACTGCCGCGCCCCTGGACCAGACCGGTACCTGTCGTTCCCAGGATGGCGACGCTGCCCGATGAAGCATCGACCGTGGAGGTGAAACCGGACGGGACGTTGCCCCCTGAGTTCAGGAAGTTCCCCTCATGCACCGACTTCACTGACAGGTAGTAGGGCTCAAACTGCACAGCAGCTGCAATGCCTGAGACGCTCGTCGTGGTCTCGACACTCAGGTTGACTGAGACGTCCTCGCCTTCGCGCAGACTCCCGCCCACGATGTTCAGGCTGAGCGCCGGAACGCCTGTCATGCCCGTGACCCGAATCGGCACGGACTGATGCGCCACCTCTGAGATGCGCAGGTTGGCGGGGTCGTTGTTGCTCTCGACGACCGACGTCCTCAGGAGATACTCCCCGTCGGTCAGGAACAGGTTACCATGAACGTCCCGACCGTCCCAGGTGAATCCGTGGTCACCCACAAGCAACAGCGACCTGCGGTATATGGTCCCAAGAGCTGTCGCTCCGTCTGTCCCCGTGACCGCTGCAACGACCTGCGAGGCAAAGCTGGAGCCCTGAGCCTCGTCTCCCTCTTCGACAGCTGGCCGCACTCCACCATAGCCGATGTTGAACTGGACCTCCATCGTGCCACCGGGTGCTGCGAGCGCTGCTGTGCTGGTACGTGTCCCGCTCAGCTGCTCAGGGACCTCTACGCCCGCACGCCAGTAGATGTAGGGAACGTGCAACGTTCCACTGGTCGACTGCAGGGTGATCACGCCCTCGTGCGGCCCGTCCGCAACGGTAGCCGGGTCCACCGTCGTGTTCACCGTGATCTGCGCTGTGGCGCCGGCAGCGATGGTCACAGATGATGGGGCAACCGATACCTTCACGCCCGTCCGTGCATCCATCGTCCAATCGAACGAGGGCGAGAACGTCACACTCTGGTTCGAGAGACTGCGAAGCCTGATTGTTGTTGCAGTGGCAACACTGTCGTCGTCGACAAGGATGGCGCCTGTCTGGAACGTCGCCTTCCCATCAGAGGTGGCTATCCCGGCCACGGCTGGAGCATCGATGGCAGCTGGCACGTCGACCCGGCCGGCACCCTGCAGTGTCCATGTGATCACGTCGTCGTTCTGCCAATTGCGCAGGACGCTTGATGTGTTCATCAGCACCAGCTTGACCGTCTCGGGGGTCCAGTCAGGATGAGCCGCCTTGATCAGCGCAACAGCTCCAGCCACGCCCGGTGATGCCATGGACGTGCCATCCAGCTTGGCATACTCGCCATTCGGAAACGTTGAGTTCACCGTGACACCAGGCGCAGACACCTCCGGCTTGAAGTGAAAGTCTTCGGTGGGGCCCATCGAACTGAAGTCAGCGAGAGTCCCCAGGTTGCTCCGTGTTCGAAACCGGACGACCAGGCCCCTCGTAGTCAGCGCCTTCAGGTCCAGTCCGGCATCCTGCGTGATACCGATGCAGGGCACGTAATCCTTGGTTTCGTCACCGGCCGTCACTCTTAGTGTCATGCCGAGCACACCAGGGCTGTGGTTGTAGATGATGACGCCAGCGGCTCCGGCCGCCTGCGCGTTGAGGACCTTGTCGCGGAAGTAGATACCGCCCGCCCCAATGGGCCCCCGCTCGACAAGAGCGACCTTGCCCTTGACGCTTGCGGCAGCGAAATCCGCCTTCGAGCCATACCCGGCATCCACGATGCTGAACGTGGAACCTTCCTTGAACTCCGGGGCGATGTCGGCATAACTGCCCATGATGTTTTTCAACCCGGTCCCAGTCGGAGTCACGATTTCCACGACTGGATACGGGCCGTCGTTGGAAGCGGCTACCGCAATAGCGTTGAGCGCCGTTGCCGGTGAGCCCAGCGGCCAATTCGTCTCAGGGTTGCGCGGTCCGGAGTTGCCCGTCGCTGCGACGACCACGACCCCAGCTTTCACCGCATTGTTGATAGCTTCGTTCTCAGGCGTGTCAGCAGTCCCACCAGACATGCCCAGGGACATATTGACGACGGTGCAGCGGTCCCGCACAGAGCGGTCGAGCGCGGCGATAATGTCTCCGTCGGCGGCCCCACCGCCAAGGTCGCTGAAGACCTTGTAGGCATAGATCTTCGCCTTCGGTGCGACTCCCTGAACCTTGCCATCCGCAGCCGCGATACCGGCAACATGGGTGCCATGGCCCTGGCTGTCCTGGGGATTGGCGTCGTCGTCAGCAAAATCGTACCCCCCCACCACCTTTCCGTTGGGCAGCTTCGCTCCACCCAGGTCCGGGTGCATGTAGTCGATACCCGTGTCGATGATGCCAATCGTCGTGCCGGTTCCGTCCAGCATCCTTCCGCTGGCCGACGTCGTGCTCCACAGCGCCTGGTTCACTCCCATGGCGGCATTTGCGTCATCATCCAGGACCTGTGCCGTCCGGGATTCATAGATGCACGATACATGGCTCGTGCGTGCAACCGCGGCGATGTCGGAACCCGCAACGCTCAGCGCGAGACCGTTGAACGTCACGCTCAACCGTTGCTTGACCACATACTTGACGCCGTGAACCGTCAGCGACGACAGAAACTCATCCTGCTCCTGTGAGATCGTCGCCTCGGATGCGTGCGCAGCCGGGGTGTCCAGCCACCCTTCGGATCCGACATCCTCAACTGTGTCTGCGAGCGGAGGACCCTGCATGCGAACAATGATGTTCTGCGACGATGACGACGACCCGACACGGGCCAGAAAAGACGCATCGACAGTGGGCAGGTCCAACGCACCGAGCGCGGGCTTCGCCGGCAGCATGCACCCCAGTACCAGAGCCACCGCCACTACGAT
The DNA here is from genome assembly GCA_964426505.1 of uncultured Caldisericota bacterium. Taxonomy (GTDB): domain Bacteria; phylum Caldisericota; class Caldisericia; order Cryosericales; family Cryosericaceae; genus Cryosericum. Next base: position 6,527 of record CAYRQW010000010.1, on the reverse strand, counting down.
TCTCAGACACCATTGCAGTCGCTTCGCCATCGTTTTCCTCCTGCGCCGCCAGCGAGCCGCATGCTTGACCCGCACAGAGGCAGATGTGTTGGGTATACCGCCAAAGTGTCGGTCGGTCAAGCGGCGCGTTGTCACAACCGCGTCAGGGTCCGGCAGCTGGCATCAGCGGCACTGTTGCCGGAAACGCCGGGCTCCGGCAGCAAGTCCCTTGAATAGTTGACAGAGAACAGTAGTCTCATTTCAGCAGTATTCAGATGGAGGATGGAGGTTCTTGACATGGCGTATGTATTCGAGATCGTCGAATCACGGCCGCAAGCCGCTCTTTGGATCAGGAAGCTGACTTCCGTGGACCGTCTGCCCCAGGAACTCGGAAAAGCCTATGGCGCCATCATCACGTATCTGACGGAGAAGGGTGTACATCCTCAGGGGCCGGCATTCACGGCCTACTTCAGTATGGATATGGAGAAGCTCGAGGTAGAGATGGGGTTTCCGGTTGTCACGGAGATGACTGGCTGCGGCGACATCGTCGCCGGTCACATCCCCGGCGGCAAGAAGGCAACCTGCATGTACAAGGGCCCGTACAAGAACATGGGGCCCACCTACGAAGCCATGACCAAGTGGATCGGCGACAATGGGTTTGAGCCAACCGGTGTGGTCTATGAGTCCTACTACAACTCTCCGACAGAAGTGCCCGAGAGCGAGTTGCTGACCAAGATCGAGTTTCTGCTCAAGTAGCACCGTACAACGAGCCTGGTCCGTCATTCGCCCCAAGCCACTTTGTCCAGGGTGGGGCGCCTCCCCCGGAGTATACCTGTGCACCAGGAGGGGCCTTCCTGGCGAAGGCAGGGATCTCCAGGACCGGATCCCCACATGCGCCGAAGACGCCCCTCAGAACGCCCCTCGTATTGAAAAGACATGCTCGGGGGTCTTGGGGAAAAGGACTCGGGGTGGAAAATCATGCACAGAGAAGGGCCGACTTCAGTCTCTTGCCCTGCCAGCGTGGAAGTCTATACTGTTGTTCTCTGCGGTTTTGCCACAGAGGATAATTCTTCGAGCTGTCCGACCTTCGGCGTGAGCCATGGCGTACAGCCGGCAGGGTACGGCGGGAAACGGCCGTGCCTCCCATTGCGGAAAGGAGAAACAATGAAACGAGGTTCGTCACGTCTTCTGGTCCGTCGCATTCTGGCGACGGCGCTCATCCTTGCGTTCGTATCCATTGCGTCCGCCCTGCCGGCGCGCGCCGCATCACTGTCCGACATCGCCGGACGCCCCGACCAGGCCGTCATTGAGCGGGCCATCGCCAAAGGGTTCATGAAAGGATACCCGGACGGGACGTTCCGTCCCAACGCTCCGGTCAGCCGTGCCGAGTTTGTCGTGTCTCTTGCGCGCTCAGCTGGACTCGACCCCGTGCAGTCACCTGCGAAGATGCTCAAAGACCTGCCCACCAGCAACTGGGCGGCTCCTCTTGTCTACGCTGCCATGGCCAAAGGCTGGGTCTCCGGCTACCCGGACGGGACGTTCCACCCGACAGCCAACATCACCCGCGAGGAGTCGATGGCCGTCGTCGCACAGCGCATGGGCTTTGAGATCCGCGGCATGGCGACTCATACGGTCCTGGACAAGGTCACAGGCTCCGAGGACCTTTCGCAGTGGGCCCGGACGGCTGCGGCGGCGTGCGTGCAGGAAGGCATGGTCACCGGTGTCGCCAAACCGACCACCGCCATCACACGCGCTCAGGCTGCCGCGTACTTCCCCGCCATCATGGACTACAAGGCGCCGGAGACACAATCGATGATCCTCGCCACGACGACGTCCACGTTCGACTCCGGACTGTTGACCTTCCTTGTGCCCATCTTCGAGAAGTCCAACCATGTCAAGGTCAAGATCATCTCCGTCGGCACCGGTCAGGCGATCACGACCGGGCGCAAGGGCGACGCAGACGTCCTGCTTGTTCACGCGCGCGCCCAGGAAGACCTGTTCATGGCTGACGGCTTCGGCCTTTTCCGCAAAGACGTCATGTACAACGACTTCATCATCATCGGACCGGCCAGCGACCCTGCGAAGATCAAGGGCATCACCGATGCGGCCGCTGCGTTTACCAAGCTTGCCACCTCAGGCTCCACCTTCATCAGTCGTGGTGACAAGTCGGGCACGAACACCAAGGAACTCGACATCTGGAAGGCAGCGGGCATAGCGCCTGCCGGAAAGTCCTGGTATCTCAACGCTGGCCAGGGCATGGGCGAAGTCCTCATGATGACCGACCAGAAACAGGCATACACGCTGACCGACCGCGCCACATACCTCGCCTACCAGAACGGTAGCAAGATCAATCTGCCTATCCTCGTCCAGGGCTCCCAGGGACTGCTCAATCCCTACGGCCTCATGCCCGTGAACCCAGCCAAGTACCCAACAGTCAAGGTGGACCTCGCCGTTCGATTTGCCGACTTCATGACCGGTCTTCCCGGCCAGGAGCTCATCAAGAGCTTCGGCGTGGAGCAGTATGGACAGACCCTGTTCTACCCCAATTCTACCGAGTGGAAAGCTACCCGCAGTCTCGACATCGTACTCCCCACTGACAAGGAAGTCACGTACCATCTGGGCGACGTGCGCAAGTTCCCGGTGACAACCGTCAAGGTTCACCCGCAGAATAACCAGTCGCTGACGCCGGTTTCCTACGGTGGAGTTGCCCTCATCGATATCCTGAAGACCATCTCGCCCGATCTCACATCTGCCAGGCGCCTTACCGTCATTGCGACGGCAACCGATGGCAGCCACGTCACGCTGGACTACGACGACATCTACAATACACGCATGGGTACGAAGATCACCGTCGTGTACCTCAAGAACGGGACAACACTCTCGACTGACGACGGCTTCATGGCACTCATGACGACCAGGGGCGCATTCCTGGTCAGCAGTATCAAGTACGTGTACCGGCTCGAGATCCACAAGTAGCATGAACACGACGCGGAGGGACACCGATGGGTGACATCGGCCGGGGATTCATCCAGGCCGTACGGCTCATCTTCTCTCTAGACCCCGGAACGTATGAGGCCCTGGGGACATCCCTCCGCGTCACCATGACCGCCCTGTTCTGGTCGGCGCTGGTCGGGTTCCCTCTTGGCATCCTGCTCGCATTCTCGCACTTTCGTGGCAAGCAGGGCGTCATGAACGTCGTGTACACCCTGATGGGGTTTCCACCGGTGGTGGCAGGCCTCCTCGTGTACCTCCTGCTCTCCCGCAGCGGCCCTCTGGGGGCGCTCGGACTGCTCTACACGCCAACTGCGATGGTGACTGCCCAGATCGCGCTGGCACTCCCGGTCATCGTGGGCCTTTCGGTCCTTGGACTGCGCGGCGCCGACAAAGGCGTCTTCGACCTCGCGCTCACACTTGGCGCAACACGCGCGCAGGCCTCCATAGCCTTGCTTCGCGAGGCACGCCTGGCCATTTTGGGAGCCGTCATCACGGCATTTGGAAACGCTATCAGCGAGGTTGGCGCGGCCATGCTGGTGGGCGGCAACATCCAGGGAGCGACCCGTACGCTCACGACGGCACTTGTCCTCGAGACCCGTCAGGGCAGCTTCGACCGCGCCATCGCTCTCGGTATCATTCTGCTGCTCGTCTCGTTCCTCGTCAACGTGGTCCTGTCCCGCCTGGGTGAGGGTACGTCGGAGGTCGGCAATGTCCGCCACATCGACTGATCTGATCATGGCGAGAGGCGTGCGCAAGCGGTTTGGAGCGCGGGAAGTTCTCCAGGACATCGATCTCAGCGTCCTCGCAGGCAGCATCACCGTCATCCTCGGCACGAACGGCGCCGGCAAGACGACCCTCCTGCGCATCCTTGGACTGCTGGAGGCCGCCGACGAAGGCACCATCACATACGACGGCGTTGTCCCCGGCGTGTCGACCATCACGTATGGCGCCTCGACGAGAAGTCCCGCCCAGGATGGTCGCTTCCTCCCGCTGCGGCGACAGATGCTGCTCGCGTTTCAACACCCCGCGATCTTCAGCGGCTCGGTGCTCAGCAACGTGACGTATGGGCTTCAGTTGCGCGGCATGAGCCATGCCGAGGCAGAGGAGCGGTCGATGACTGCGCTGGGCGAGGCGGGCATCGCCGATCGCGCCCGTCAGCATGCCTCGTCGCTTTCCGGCGGGGAAGCGGCCCGTCTGTCGGTAGCGCGCGCTCTCGCTTTGCGGCCACGCCTGCTTTTCCTCGACGAACCATCCGCCAGCCTGGACCCCTACGGAACCAAGCTGCTTGAGGACCTTCTGCTCCACATGAGAGACGATCTGCACATGACAGCAGTCATCGTAACGCAAGACATCTTTGAAGCCCGCCGCGTCGCCGACCAGGTGGCGTTCCTGCACGAGGGGCGTATCGTTGAACAGGCACCGCGCGACGCTTTCTTCATGGAGCCCCGCGATGAACGCACCCGCCGCTTCGTTGCGGGCGAACTGCTTGTGTAACAGGGACAGTCGTACTTGCTGCAACATTCGACACTGGAGGAGCCATGCTGAACATCGAGGAAGCACTGAAGGCGATCCTGGACCACGCGACACGACTGACACCTGTCACCATGACGCTCGACGACGCTGCGGGCCTGGTGCTTGCTGAAGACGTCACAGCGCGCGGCAACGTTCCGCCCTTCGACAACTCCGCCATGGATGGGTTCGCCGTCATCGCCGCCGACATTCAGCAGGCCTCGGAAGCCACGCCTGTCCGCCTGCACATCCTGGAAGATGTCCCTGCAGGCAGTGTAGCCACGCAGCCGGTCCGAACCGGCACGGCCATCCGCATCATGACGGGCGCGCCCCTCCCTGACGGCGCCGACACCGTCGTTCACGTCGAGGTGACCCGCGCAGAGGGCGACGACGTGCTTATCCTCCTGGCGCTCAAAGACGGCGTCAACGTGCGCCGGGCAGGTGAAGACATGAAGGATGGTGCCATCGTCCTCACGGCCGGCACTGTCCTGCGCCCCGGTGAAGTCGGCGTCTGCGCCGCAGCGGGTCAGGCAACCGTCGCCGTCTACCCACGCGTGCGTGTTGCCGTCCTGACAACTGGCAGTGAACTGGTCGACGCCACCGAGGTGCCCGGGCCCGGACAGATCCGCGATGCCAACGCGCACTCTCTGCGCGCGCAGGTCGCTGCACTGGGCGCCGAACCGATCGTCTTCGCCCGTGTTCCGGACACGCGTGAAGCCGTGCGGTCCGCTCTCGAACAGGCGCTGGTCCGGACTGACGTTGTTCTCACCAATGGCGGCGTCTCAGTCGGCGACTACGATTTTGTGAAGGATGTCCTGCAAGAGATGGGCGCAGAGCTGGTCTTCTGGCGCGTCAAGCAGAAGCCCGGCAAGCCAATGGCGTTCTGGACCCTTGGCTCCAAACGCATCGTAGGCCTGCCCGGCAACCCCGTGTCGTGCATGGTGTGTACCGAGGAATACGTACGCCCGCTCGTCCGATGCATGATGGGGCATGGCCTGCTGTACCGCCCGGTCCGCACTGCCGTCCTCGACGAACGGTATGCCAAGGGCTCCGACTCTGGACGTGCCCACTTCGTGCGAGTCCACCTTCAGGAACGGGACGGAGTCCTCCATGCAGCGCCGACCGGTCCCCAGGGATCGGGTATCCTCACATCCATGGCGCTTGCGACAGGCATCGCCGTCCTCCCCGAGGACACGCCCGTCGTCGAAGCAGGTCAAAGCGTTCACGTCCGGCTCACCGACTTGCCGGAGGACCACTGATGACCGACCGTTTCGGACGCACCATCGACTACATCCGCATCTCCGTCACCGACCGCTGTAACCTGCGGTGCCGCTACTGCATGCCGGAAGAGGGTGTTCCGATGCTGGAGCATGAGGACATCCTGCGGTTCGAGGAGATCGTCGCGTTCATGCGCGTCGCGGTCTCCGAGGGTATCGTCAAGGTGCGTCTCACGGGTGGCGAACCGCTGCGCCGCCTGGGCATCGTCAACCTGATACGCATGCTGCTGGCCGTTCCCGGTCTGCAGGATATTTCGCTCACTACCAATGGCATCCTCCTGCCCCAGTTCGCCGGTGAGCTGAAAGCCGCCGGACTGAAACGTGTCAACATCGGCCTCCCATCGCTCGATCCAGCCGTCTACGCCAACCTGACACGTCTCGGGTCGCTGGACGATGCGCTGGCTGGCCTCAAAGCGGCGTTCGACACAGGATTCAGCCCCATCAAGCTCAATGTCGTTGTTCTGCGCGGCATCAACGACGACCTGGCGCCGTATCTGGACCTCACGAGGCGCCTGCCCGTCGACGTCCGCTTCATCGAATACATGCCCATCGGCCCACTGGGCGAGGACCACTACCTGGTGCCCGCCGCCGAATTGCGGCGCAAGCTGGAAACGCTGGCGCCGCTTGAACCAGCCGACAAGCCAAGCGGCAATGGTCCAGCACAGGAGTATCGCCGCATCCCGGGAGCTCCTGGGACTGTCGCGGTCATCGCGCCTGTCACGGAACACTTCTGCCCCACGTGCAACCGCCTGCGCCTGGTCGCCGACG
>CAYRQW010000009.1:0-24505 GCA_964426505.1 uncultured Caldisericota bacterium | reverse complement strand
AGATGTCGCGGATGATGCCCCCTGACCCCGTAGCTGCTCCCTGATAGGGCTCAACAGCCGACGGGTGGTTGTGACTCTCGACTTTCATGACGACTGCCAGATCGTCCCCGATGTCCACGATGCCGGCGTTCTCACCCGGTCCCTGCAGGACGCCCGGCCCGGAGGTCGGAAACAGGCGCAGCAGCGGGCGCGACGTCTTGTAGCTGCAGTGCTCGCTCCACATCACGCCGAACAGGTCCAGCTCCACATCCCCCGGCTCACGGCCGAGGAGCTCACAGACCCGCTTGTACTCCGCCACACTCAGCCCGACACGCTCAGCACGCACAGGATTCATGGTCCCTCCGTGCACAGGTGTCGATCATGGATCCCAGGATGAACAGACCGTCGGTCCCGCCCAGCAGGGACTCGGCGGCTCGCTCGGGATGCGGCATCATGCCAGCCACGTTGCCCTGCTCGTTCATGATCCCCGCGATGTTCGCGCACGAGCCGTTGGGGTTGTGCTCGTCACCGACATTTCCGTCCGCGGAGCAGTAGCGCAGGAGGACCTGGCCCTTCTGTTCCATCGCCGCAAGGGTCACGGCGTCCACACTGTAGTTGCCGTCACCGTGCGCGATTGGAAGACGGAGGACCTGTTCGGCCCCACAGCGGCTGGTGAACGCCGTCCCAGCGTTCTCGACGCGCACGTGGACCGTGTCGCAGATGAACGTCAATCCACGGTTGCGCAGCAGCGCTCCGGGCAGCAGGCCAGCCTCCGTGAGCAGCTGAAATCCGTTGCAGACACCGATGACGATCCCCCCGTCCCGGGCGAAGCGGACGACCGATGCCATAAGCGGCGAGAAGCGGGCGATAGCGCCGGGCCGCAGGTAGTCGCCATAAGAGAAACCACCCGGCAGGATCACGCCGTCGAAGCCGGACAAGTCCGTTTCGCGATGCCAGACATACTCGACCTCTTGTCCGAGAACGGCACCCATCGCGCGGTATGCGTCGATATCGCAGTTCGAGCCTGGAAAGACCGCGACCGCGAACCTCATACGTCCTCGTCGAGAATAGCACAGGTGTACTGCTCGATGTTGGTGTTGGCCAGCAGCTGCTCGCTCATGCGGGCCAATGTGTCACGGGCCGCATCGCGGTCACCATCCGGCAACTCCAGCTCGATGCACTTGCCCATCCTGGCTCCGCGCACACCTGTGAAACCCAGCGCATGGAGCGCCTGTTCGATCGCCGTCCCCTGAGGGTCGGCGATGCCCCTCTTCGGGGTGATCAGCACCCGGGCCTTCATTGCGCGCTCCCGGACAGCAGACGTCCGAGAACTTCGTGATAGCCCTCCTCGACGCCGCCCAGATCACGACGAAAACGGTCTTTGTCGAGCTTCTCACCCGTCGCGGTGTCCCAGAACCTGCAGGTGTCCGGTGAGATCTCGTCCGCAAGAAGGATCATGCCATCCGCCCGCCCAAATTCCAGCTTGAAGTCCACCAGCGTGATGCCGACCGAGGCAAACCGTTCGCGGAGAAGGTCGTTGACCGCCAGGGCCAGACGCCGGAGCGTCGCGACTTCCTCGTCTGTCGCAGCATCCAGAGCACGGATATGGTCTTCGTTGACTAGTGGGTCGCCCAGCGCGTCATCCTTGTAGCTGAATTCCACCACCGGGCTGGTGAGGGCTTTGCCCTCGGCAATGCCAAGGCGCTTGCTCATGGAGCCCGCCGCGATGTTCCGGACGATGACCTCCAGCGGGATGATCTGCACCCGGCGAACGAGCATCTCGCGGTCGCTGACGTGTCCCAGGAAGTGGTTGGCGATCCCGGCTGCCGCCAGCATCGTGAACAGGTACGAGGACATCGTGTTGTTCATGATGCCCTTGTCGGCGATCGTCCCCTTCTTGATCCCGTTGAACGCCGTCGCGTCATCCTTGAATTCGATAACGCACTGCCCCGGGTTATCGGTACTGTAGACCCTCTTCGCCTTTCCCTCGTATAGCAGTGCTCCTCGTCTCATCCCAATCCTCCTGCAGGAATCTCGGTAGTGCTGTTGTGGCGTTCTCGCACACTTGCATCCTTGGCACGGACCTTGTCGGCCATGCGCCGTCGCTCCTCTTCCAACCTCGCAGTCACAGCCTTGTCACCCAGTCCTATGATCTCCAGTGCCAGCAGGGCGGCATTCTCAGCGCCGTCCACGGCGACGGTCGCGACCGGCACGCCGGAGGGCATCTGTACCGTCGACAGCAGGGCGTCCATCCCCCCGATGCCTGCCGTCCCCACCGGGAGGCCGATGACCGGCAAAGTTGTCGACGCGGCCAGGACACCGGCGAGATGGGCCGCCTTACCAGCGGCCGCGATGATGACCTGGACACCGTTCGCGCGCGCCATACCGGCGAACTCGAGCGCTTCGACCGGCGTGCGGTGCGCCGAAATCACGCGCGCCTCCCACGTGACCGGAAATGACCGCAATACGGCGAACGCTCTTTCCAGAACTGGCAGGTCTGCGTCACTGCCCATGACGATGACGATCTGTGACATGGGTTCCTCCTTGAGGGATGACTGCCGGGAATGCAAAAACCCCGGTTGCCTGGACTGAAGGCAACCGGGGCGGTTTCGTCTGGTTGGTATGAGGTCGGGGTTTCCTCCCTGAAGGAGAGGGGAGCCCCGTCGTCTCATGATTCCAACATCAGGAGAACGTGGTAGTCCTCCAGGAAGTAACGCAGAGTGGGCGGAATTCGGGTGCAAGAGGTGGTCGCTGATTTGTGGAACCCAGCAAGAACCTTCATGCATGCTCCCGTTGAACAGGCGGAACAACGGCACGCCCGGAATGGTGACACGAGTATCCTACCCGATGGTCAGGGGCTTGTCAACCCCGCGGGCGTGAAGGCCAATAGAAATGCGCCGGACAGGGAAAGTGTCCGGCGCAGTGGAGACAACGTCAGGAGCGGGACGTGTGCTGCCTTATGGTTTCTTCTCCTCCATCACCAGCGTTTCGATGATGTCGTCGACCTTGAAGTCGTTGAAGTTCTGCAGGCCCATGCCGCATTCGTAGCCCTTGAGGACTTCCTTGGCGTCTTCCTTGAAGCGCTTCAGCGATGAGATGCTGGAGTTGGCATACACGACGACGGCGTTGCGGACGACGCGGGCCTTGGCGCCGCGGATGATCTTGCCGTCCTCGACCAGACAGCCGGCGATGGCGCCGACGCCGGTGATCTTGAACACGTCCTTGATGCGCGCGCGACCCTGGACGATCTCTTCGAAGACCGGCTTGGTCAGCCCGGCGATCATCTTGTCGATGGAGTCGCCAAGTTCGAAGATGAGGTCATACGTGCGGATTTGGACCTTCTCGGTCGCGGCAACCTTGAGGGCTTCGGCCAGAGGGACCACGTTGAAGCCGACGATGACGGCGTTGCTGGCGGAAGCCAGCAGGACGTCGGACTTCGTGATGCCACCGGTGCCCTCGTGCAGGATCTCGAGCGGGATCGTCTTGGTCTTGACCTTCCTCAGCTCGAACTTGACAGCGTCCAGTGTCGAGAGTGCGTCGGCTTTCAGGATGAGGGTGAGCTTCTTCTTCTCCAGCGCCTCTTCTTCGTTGAACAGGTCGTCCAGCGTCAGTGGCTTCTTCTGTTCCTGCGCCAGGAACGCAAGGCGCTCTTTCTGCCGCTTGTCGTCGATGATCATGCGGCACGAGTCCACGTCTTCGACCAGGTGGAAGACCTCACCGGCCTCGGGCAGTTCCGACAGACCCATCACCTCGATGGGCACGAGCGCCTTCGCTTCGCGCAGGTTCGCACCAGTCTCGTTGGTCATGCGCTTGATCTTGCCGACACAGTCGCCGACACGGATGTCGTCACCAACATGGAGTGTTCCCGTCTGCACGAGCAGGCGAGTCAGGACACCGATGTTCTTGTCGACCCGCGCCTCGATGACGGAGCCGGACGCTTCGACCGAAGACCGGGTCTTGAGCCCTGCCATCTCCGCCTGCAGAAGGATCATGTCCAGCAGTTCGTCCACCCCCTTGCCAGTCTTGGCCGACACGGGAAGAAAGACGCTGTCGCCACCCCAGTCGTCCGGCTGAAGGCCGCGGTCCGCCAGCTGCTGCTTGACGCGCTCGGGGTTTGCCTCGGGCTTGTCGATCTTGTTCATGGCGACGATGATCGGGACCTTGGCCGCCTTCGCGTGGTCAAGCGCCTCGAGTGTCTGTTCCTTGACACCCTCTTCGGCGGCGACGACCAGAATGACTACGTCGGTGACCTGCGAGCCCTTGAGACGCATCGAGGTGAATGCCTCGTGACCGGGCGTGTCGATGAAGATGATGGTCTTTCCCTTCACCTGGACCTCGTAGGCGCCGATTTTCTGGGTGATGCCGCCCTTCTCCCGGCTGGCAACACTGCTCTTCCGGATGAAGTCCAGCAGAGTAGTCTTGCCGTGGTCGACGTGGCCCATGACCGTCACAACAGGCGGTCTGGTCTCGAAAGACTTCATGTACTTGTTCGACGGCTGGACATAGTTCTCACCAAGGATGCGGGCGAGGTAGTCTGCATCATCGGGGTCCAGCAAGCCACACTCGCGCACCGGGACGCCGTTCTTGAGCATCATGGTGTTGAGCTCGTGCTGCTTGAGGTCAAATTGCCTGGCAAAGGCCGTATAGGTGACGGACTCGACAAATGCTTTGGGTTTCTCTACAGTGACAACAGGTTCGACCGGTGCGGGCGTAGGTTTCTCCTTCTCCTTTTCAGATGCGGCCTTTGGGGCCACCTTGGCTGCCTTCGGAGCATCCTTCTTGCCCTCCGACGAGGCGGCCTTCTCCTTGTCGACGATCTCCTTGACAAGGTTTGCCGTTTCTTCTTCGATCGTGCCGACCACGCCCTTGCTCGGGACTCCCAGCTCAGCCAGGATCTCCAACATGCGTGCCGACTTCAGATTCAGTTCTTTAGCGAGCTCATAGATCCGTACTTTCTTCATGCGTCTCACCTGCCTCACGGGTCGGGGCCGCTTGTGGCTGCCCCTCCTCTACCTGAACGAGTTCCACTTTTGCGTCCAATAGCCGTTCTACGAGCCGGACGTTGACCCCACCCTTACCCAGGGCGACGGGAAATGCCTCGGCCGTCGCATGCACCACGAAGGTGCCATCCTCCGGCCTGCGTTCTGCATCCAGCACCTTCGCAGGGCTGAACGCGTTGATCGCATATTTTGCGGGATTCGGATCGTATCGGATGACGTCGATATGCTCAAACGCTATCTCTCGCGATACGGCGCGGATGCGTCCACCCATTGGGCCAATGACTGCACCCACGGGATCGATCTTGGGATCACGGCTGAACACGGCGATCTTTGCGCGCTGGCCCGGCTCCCGGACGATGCGCTTGATCTCGACGAGGCCTGATCCGACCTCCGGCACCTCCAGCTCCACGAGACGCTGAATGAAGTCCGGATGCGACCGCGTCAGAACAACGCGCGGACCCTGCGCCGACTTGTCGACCGACAGGATGAGCGCCTTGGCGACACCCTGGAAGCGCAGCCGTTCTCCCGGAATCTGCTGATCTTTCGGCATGATGCCTTCGCACCGGGCAAGGTTGATCAGCAGCCCTTCCTTGTTCTGGCGAAGGACCTCACCGTTGACCAGCGTGCCCACCTGCGAGTGGAAGCGCTCAAACACGAGGTCGTTCTCACGTTCCTTGATCTTGTCGTCGATGAACTTGCGCGCCTTCACGATCACAGACAGGGGCAACTGCTCGATCTTGACCTGGATGAGCACGTCGTCACCGGTCTTCGCCTCCGGCTCCACCTTGCGGGCCTCCTTCAGCGTGATCTCACTATCGCTGTCCGCGACCTTCGTCACAACCGTCTTGCGCGAATAGAGCCGCACAAGGCCGGTACCCGTGTCAGCCTTGACCAGAAAGTTGTCTTTCTGGTACTGCTGCTGGTATGCCGCCTCGAAGGCTTCCTTGATCGCCGTCACGATGTATTCTCTGGAGATTCCCCGTTCCTTCTCCAGTTCGTAGATGGCACTCTGGATCTCATCCCTCACACGCACCTCCCAGTATCTCGTCCCACAACGAGATCTTCGTCACCTGCCGCATATCAAACACACGATCCACCCCGAGCACGGTCACATGGAGGGTATCCCCGTCCGATGCTCCCAGAGTGCCAATGATCGGTTCCCTGGATTCCCTGGTCGCCAGACGCACAAGGCGGCCGGCAAAGATCTCCAGTTCCCTCGCCGTCTTGAGGACGCGGTCCAGTCCAGGACTCGTAACTTCGAATGCCGGAAGGTAGTCATCGCCATACAAGTCGATGAACGCGTGGCTGACTGCCCGGCTGACGCGTTCGAGCTCGTCGACCGAGATGTCTTTCCCGGGCGTCATGAGCACGACGCTCACCATGCCTGGAGCATTCTCGATGGCGACGAGCGTGGTATCGCTCTTCGCCACTTCCAGCAGCACAATGTCCTCGAATCTCTTATCCATGCGTACACTCCATGTGAAAAGAAAAAGTGGCCCGCTCGCGCGCCCACTTTTCGTCTTCCACCAATATGAAACGTCCGAAAGCAGGGCTTCCGGACGTCATGCCGCTCAGTTCCTTGTCACGTTCATGACATTACGGCAAATAGTATACCTATGAATGGCCAAATGACAACCTCAATTTCCTTTACAAGTTGACGATACCCGCGAACCAGCCGCTACGAGTAGTCCACTCCGCCTGGACCAAGGATCTCGGCAAGCCCCTTCAGGAGTGCTGGCGTGACGGTGACCCAGTGCTGGTTGCCGACTTCCAGACAGTGATCGCTTCCATTGCGATACAGGATGCGCCAATGTTCCTTGCCGGGATAGTGGTGTGTGAGAAGGAGAACGTTCTTGAGCGTTTCGCCGTTGACCTGCTGCTCCGTCAGAGTGAGCTTCAGCACCAGAGGTGCCATGGCAACCGGTTTTGAGCCTTTCGCCTGCTCGGGGGTCACGAAATCGATGAACTTCCTGGCCGTCAGCGACAGTTCGTCTCCATCCATGCGCACGTTCGCCTCAAGCACGATGGCCCCCTCACGGTCGAAACACGGCTGAAACTGCCCAAGGACATACTCGAATACCATCAGCTCCACTTTGCGGCTGTCGTCCTCGAGCGTGCACTTGCCATACGCGTGACCCGCTTTGGACTTGGCGGTCTTCGCAGACGTGAGCAGACCCATGACCGTAACGGTCGTCCCATCCTCAAGGTCCGTGCACTCGGAGACGCGCTTCGCCTTGTACTTCGTCAGGAGTGACTCGTACTGCTGAAATGGGCTGCAGAAACAGAAGAACCCGAATGCTTCCTTCTCCATCGCCGCAGCGCCAGCCGTATCGCACAAGGAAGCGGGGGCCGTGTTTTCGCTTACTGAGCCGCCGAACAGGCCTGATCCCGGATCTGCCGCCAGGGGCACCTTGCCGTTCTGGCTATTGAACTCTCTCAGGACGGCGACGCGGTCTTCACCCAGGGTCTCGAACGACCCGGCTTTGATGAGACACTCCACGGACTTGCGGTTGACCTTACTGCCGCCGGAACGCCGCTGGAAGTCCTTGAATGTCGTATAGAGACGGCTGGACCGTTCCTCCATGATCTCGTCGATTGCCTTTGATCCCAGATTCTTGATGGCAAGCAGGCCGAAGCGGATGCCCTGCGGGCCGTCGGACTGTGTCTCGACGGTGAACAGCTTTTCGGATCTGTTGATATCTGGCGGAAGAATGGGGATATTCTTGCTTCGGCATTCGGCGACCAGCTCTTTGAGACGGTCTTCCGAGTCGATGCCTGAGTTCATGAGGGCCGTGAGGTACTGGATGAGATAGTGGGCTTTGAGCCACGCCGTGCGGTAGACCATGATGGCGTAGGCGACCGCGTGCGACTTGTTGAAGCCATAGCCGGCGAAGAAGTCGATGAGAGCGAACACGTCGTCGGCCGTCTTCTTCGGGACGCCTTTCTCGATCGATTTCTCGACGAAGGCGGCCCTCTGCTTGGCCAGAATGTCCGCTTTCTTCTTGGAGACGCCCTTGCGCAGGATGTCCGCTTCTTGCATCGTAAACCCGGCCATGCGGTTGGCAATCTGCATTATCTGTTCCTGGTAGACGATGATGCCATAGGTCGGCTTCAGCACGCCCTCGATGCTGGGATGATAGTAGACGGCCTTCTCCTTGCCGTTCTTGCGGTCGATGTACTTCTGAATACCGCCCGCCTTGATGGTGCCAGGGCGGTAGAGCGATATGATGGCCGTCAGGTCTTCGATGGAAGTCGGCTGAACACCGGCCGCAACGCCCTTCATGCCGCCGGATTCCATCTGGAACACCCCGATCGTATCGCCACTGCTGATAAGCTTGTAGACAGCCGGTTCCTCCGTGTCGACGTGGCTGATATCCACCGTAACGCCCAGCTGATCCTTCACCATGTTGACGGTGTTCTGGATGACACCCAGATAGGAGAGGCCCAGGAAGTCCATCTTGAGGAGGCCGAAGGCCTCGACGAGGTTGTGGTCCCACTGTGTGATGACGTTGCCGTCTTTGTCGCGCTGCAGCGGGAGGTAATTGGTGAGCTCAGTATCGGCGATGACCACGCCCGCGGCATGGGTGCTGAAATTGCGGTTGACGCTCTCCAGCTTCATCGCAGTATCAAACAGCTCTTTGACCGTCGTTCCGCTCAGCTTCGTGCCATCATCGTACATGGTCTTGAGCTTCTCTACGGCGTCCAGTGAATCCTGCAGGCCTGTCCCGAACGGGATGAGCTTGGAGATCATGTCCGTCTCCTTGGGCAGCATCCCCAAGGCTCTCCCCACGTCACGGACGGCCTGTTTGGCTTCCATCCTGCCAAAGGTCGCCACCTGGGCGACGGAAGACTCGCCGTACCGCTCACGCACATACTGGATGACCTCTCCCCGCCGTGCATCCTCGAAATCCATGTCGATATCGGGCATCGAGATGCGGGAAGCGTTGAGGAAGCGCTCGAACAGCAGGTTGTACCTGAGCGGTTCGACCTCCGTGATACCGGTCGCGTAGGCGACGATGGCGCCGGCGGCAGACCCACGGCCGGGACCGACGGCAATGCCCTTGCGGCGAGCAAACCGAGTGAAGTCCTGGACGATGAGGAAGTAGTCGACGAACCCGCACTTCTCGATCGTCTCCAGTTCCATACGTGCCCGCGCCGTCGCCTCTTCCAGCTGTTCGGGAGGATACAGGCGCTGGATGCCGTCCATGGTCATCTTCTCCAGCAGCTGGCGGTTGACCTCGGCATCCCATGGCGCCGTCTGCCCTTCTTCGATGTACCGGGGCAGATGATAAACTCCAAGGGGCATTTCGACATTGCACATGTCGGCAACAAGCTGGGTGTTCTGGATGGCCTCTTCGTCGTCGGGGAGGCGCTCCCGCATCTCGTCCTCGCTCATGACATGGTAGTACGGGCCGTTGAAGCTCATGCGGTCCCTGTCGGTCATCTTCTGGAGTGTCTGGACACAGAGCAGGACCTCGTGCGCGTCGTAGTCGTCCTTGCGGAGGTAGTGGCTGTCGCAGGTAGCTACGGTCTTTGCGCCGATGCGCTTCGCGATGCTGCGCAGGATTGGAATGGCGCGCAGTTCCTCTTCGATACCGTGATTCTGGAGCTCGATGAAGTAGTTCTCCTTGCCGAAGATCTCCTGGTAGTGCTGGGCAATGGCCAGCGCCTTCTCCTCGTCTCCCTTCGCTGCGGTCTCGGCTACCTCGCCCTTGAGGCAGGCGGACAGGGCGATGATCCCCTCGTGGTACTTCTCCAGTGTTTCATAGTCGACACGCGGCTTGTAGTAGAAGCCCTCAAGGTAACCGATCGAGACGATGTGGCTCAGGTTCTGATACCCCTTGAAATCCTTCGCCAGGAGGATCAGATGGTTGGGAAACCCCGCTTCCTTGTCCTTGTTGAGGCGACCGTTCGGGGCCATGTAGACTTCGCTGCCAATGACGGCCTTGAGCCCCGCATCCTTCATCTTCATATAGAAGTCCAGCACACCGTACATATTGCCGTGGTCCGTGATGGCACACGCGGTCTGCCCCATCTCCTTGAGGCGGGCGACGAGAGGCCCGATCTTGTTCATGCCGTCCAGCAACGAGTATTCGGTGTGGAGATGCAGGTGGACGAAGCTCATGCGGAAACCCTCATTGTGCAGGAAAGCGAGCGGCGGCCTGCGCCTGGTCGACGGAGACGACTTCGACGACCGCGTCGTAGACGAAATCGAAGAACGACTGTGATCGAGCGTTGAGGACGATCTTCACCGGGACGCCGGCCAGCATACCTGTCGTGCCAACGGTGACCGTCGCGGTCGCGGTGACGGCCTCACCCTCAAAGGTGAACCGGCCGCTCATGCTCCAGACATCACACACCTGCGCCAGCAGCTGCACCGGTGCCTGCTTCTCGATCGTGAAAAGGCGCGGCGAGAATGTCGCGGGCAATCCAAGAAGATCCTCGCAGCTTTCCTGGAGGACGCGCGCGGCTGCGGCCGAGGTCTCGCCCTTGGCGACATACGCACCGTTCTCGAATATATAGCCTGTCCCTCCGCGGACCATGAGTGATGCCGTGGGATTCGTCAGGTCACCGCTCATCACAAGAAGGTCGCTCCCATTCTTGACAACACGTCCCTCAAACGACCGGTCTTCGCCGCTCAGCGTTCGGCGGTACGAGGCTGTCAACTCGTACGCCGGAAGCGTGGAAAGAGACGAAAGTGGCAGGAGTTGACCCTCCTGGAGTATGACTGTGACTGCCTTCGCGCCTTCTCCGACCACCAGACTGAAGGTGGCGTCAGCAAACCCCTGTTTCGTAACTCGTCCGGCATAGGTCCCTTCGGCGAGTCCTTCGAACGTGAACGTTCCATCCGCCCTGGTCGTCGTGGTTGTGTTCCATACGGTCACCAGGGCTCCAGATATGGGCTGGCCGGCAGACACCACCGTCCCTGCTCCAAGGAAGAGTGGGGACAACGAAATGGTCGCGGGCAGCTGGGTGAGATCGGCCACCTGGACGAACGCTTTCTGGTATCCTGCAGCTTCCACGCTCAGCTGTATCCGGTCGGCCTGGACTCGTCCCACAACTGTCCCCGACGCATCAGAGGCAAGGGATTCGGAGCCGCTCGAGCCGGTGAACGTCAACGCTGCGTTAGCGACACCCCTGCCCGAGTACTCAGAGACGACCCGCAGCGAAACGGCATTGCGGCGAGAACACCCAGGAAGTGAAAACGCGGCAAGCAACAGTGCCAGACCGAGTGCCAGCCCCCGAGCACTTTTTTCCCATGCGAGGGGCGCTTCCCCCCGAGCATGCCGGTTCAGTGCGAGGGGTATCTTCCCCCGGTGGAAGGTCATTCTTCTTATCATGATTCAACCTCTAGGAATTCGAGTAACATGCCCACCCATCGTCGTTCGCGTGTCGAGCACGGACACAAAAGCATCCGGGGCCAACTCGGCGATCGAGGCGCTGAGGAGGGCGATATTCTTGCGCATTGTCGTCGTCAGAATGATCATGCGATTGCTGTCCATGCCTGATCCGGAGATCGTCGTGATGCCAAAGCCACGGTCACGCAGATGGTACGCCAGTCGGTACGGGTTCTCGTTCGGAATAATCAGCCAGGTCTGGTTGCCAATGGCCAGCTTCTGTTCCAGCCAGATGCCAAACAGCGCTCCGATTGCATAGCCGAGAGCATAGCCGAGCATCTTGTAGATGGTCATCTCGTTCAGGACCTGAGAGAGGCCAACCAGATAGACCATCACCTCAAGAAACGCAAAGATGAACGTGAAAAGGCGACGTCCCTTGATCAGGAAGTTCATCGAGAGTGTCTGAAGAGCCATGTTGATGAACTTGATGGCGAACACGATCGCGAACGACTCGGCTATCATCCAGAACTGCGTCACTCAGAACCTCCCGTTCCCGTACTGACAGGTTCAAGTATAGTGCCCGCTGACTGCTGTACAAGCCGAAGCACGAGAAGGCTGACCCCGGGAGTCGCATATTGAAATGTTGTGCTGCAGTGGATAACATGTGAGCAGTGTGGACAGACTTGCCATCCACGATTCACAGGAAAGGAGGGTCCATGGCCAGATCGATGCGCATCGAATTCCCTGGTGCTGTCTACCTGATTTCCGACATCGCCCCTGCGGGCCGGACCATCATGCAGAGCGACGACGCACGCCTGCAGTTCCTCACAGACCTCACTACAGTGGCTGCGAGTCTTGATTGGCTCATCTATGCGTGGTGCATGCTGCCAGACTGCTATAGCTTCGTCGTGGAGACGCCCCGTGCGGATCTTCGCACGGGTATGCGCCGGTTCAGCAGTAGTTATGCGCGGCATATGAACCGCCAAACCAGGAGTTCAGGGCGAGTCTTCCGTGGAGCCTATCGGGCCGTCCTTTTGGAACCCGACGTGTGGCTGCTGCCGATCTGCCGCCACGTCGTCCTCCAGCCCGTCACAGCAAACGCCGTCTCCACGCCTGAGGAGTGGCCCTGGAGCAGCTATCAGGCAACAGTCATGAGTACCCACGTACGGAGCGCCCCGCTTGCCGCCGAGCCCCTGCTGTCCCGATTTGGCCAGACACAGGAGGAAGCTGTCGCCGCGTACGCCGACTACATACGGGCAGGCGCCGGCCAGCCGTCCCCTCTGACGCACGTGATACCTCCAGGAATCCTGGGGACGCAGACGTTCGTTCAGGTGGTCACTGAGCACCTGGTAAGCAGAGCATCCGAACCCTCGGTTGCCGCTACGCTCCTGTTGCTCGCGCGACCGTCGCTGACACAGATCTTCGGGCCCGATGTCAGGCGTGAACGCTCGCAGCTCCCATTGCGCGTCGCAGCGGCGGTCCATCTCGGCTACTCGCTCGTACAGATCGGTGATCACCTTGGTGTCCACTATACGACGGTCAGCCGGTATCTGCGTACGGCTCAGGGCGGATCAAACATGGCATCGCCCGCTTCACGCTGAACAGCTTCTAAATGAGCCCCCGACTGCTTTTTGAAGCAGTCGGGGGCTCATTCCTCCAGCAACACGCTGGACCTATTTCCACATTATCAACAGATATGTTATGTTTTCGTACCTGATCTATTGGGCTGTATTGAGTGGGATCACAAGCCAGCAGATGAGGTAGACAAGGACCCCTGTCCCCCATGCCATACCGAGCAGCGCCCAGGCAATGCGCACAATGGTCGGATCGATGTCAAAGTACTCTGCGACACCCGCTGCAACGCCTCCGATCACCTGGTTCTTGCGTGAACGGTATAGTCTCTTGGAGAAATCGCTGCCGATCCCGGAAACCGCGGGGCGCTCGGTCTGCGGACGTTCCGTCCGGTCCTGGATGGGCCCCTGCTCATTGAACCCGGGTCCCGGCTGGGTCGGCGCGCAGGCGCCACACATGACCTTGCCATCCACCATCACAACTTCCTCGCGAGCCAGTGCTTTTCCGCACTTCGTGCAGACGCCGACTGCCTCTTCATCTGGTCTGTCAAAACTCTTCATTTCCTGTTACCTCCCTTGATAAGTACGACGAGTCCGAGCACAAGGAACAGTCCCCCGACCGCCGATTTCCGGATGATATCGACCACCTGGGCTGAGAAGATGTCCAGCCCCGAAAGAAACGCAAGAGAGCCGACTGCCACAGCCACGACTCCCCACAGCAGCCCATTTCTGGGCGTTTTGCCTTCGGCCGAGTCAAACAGCGTCGAGATAAGGATCGAGAGCCCCGCTGCAATCACCGCCGCTCCGGCAAAGGTCGTGAGGCTGAACCGGACAACCCCGAGGACCTGCAGGAGAACGATGATGCCAACGAAACCAAGCATGGCGCTCCAGAACACGGTCTCACGAGCATTCTGCTGAAAGCCGGTCGCGACGCCATATACGCCCAGCAGGATCACAAACGCTGCAAGGGGCACCAGGATGCCGAAATGGTACCCCGTCTGAGGAAACGCCTGGAGCAGGAAATGGGCGCCAAGGACGATGAGCAGAGAGCTCAGGGCCACCCGTCGATCAATGTTGTTGCTGTTCATTGCCGTACCTCCACTAGTTGGATCTGTCCGATTGCACTATCGATGCGCATGACGAGCTGCCACTCGGCGCCGCTGGCCGCCGAGGCATTGAGAAACGACTTGCTGTTCTCGGCCACGAACCCCGACGACAGGACGTTGCCTAGAACACTTCCAACAGACAGCCGCGCTCCTGGCTTGCTGGGAATGCGCACTGTACCGTTTCCCAACGCAGTGTGCAGTACAACGTCGCAGTGTCTGTTCAGCGACCCCGATAAGTCGAGATCATAACTGCCAGTGATGTTACCTATGACCAGGTCCGCCATGTCCAGATTCCCAAGGTTCGCTGTCGAGAAGCCACCGGTGACATTCTCGATCTCGACCAGATCAATGATCGACCCCGATTCTGAGGCATCAAGATGCAGGGCAGAAGATGCGCCGGCCAGCCGCAGCTCCTTGAGCCGAGCCTGATCCAGGACGACCCGGGCTTCACCGACAAGTGTGAGTGTCAGTGTTCCATTCTCTGGAACCACGACTGTCAGGCGCCTGACCCCAGCCTGAGCAGAAGAGAGACCATCGAGGCGCAAGCCGTACGTGCCGCCTTTCGCACGAAAGTCACGATGGAATCCATCACTGCCGAGAACGATGCTCCCTGAGGTCACTATCGGTGACGTTGCTACCACCACCTCGAGGTTGCCCCCCGTAATCGATATCGTGTTCGCGGAACCACCCGGGACCTCGAGGATGGTGCCCTCCGCAAACGCCGGAGCGATCCTGAATCCACCGTTTCGCGTCGCCAGCGCTACGACGGCGGAGCCCGCGGCGATCACGCTCACGACGAGGATGGCAATCAGGACGTGCCTTCGCCCAGTCATGGAAGCAGGCTCAATCATGCAGCCGACCCTCCGTTCTGACCAAATAGACGCTCACTCAGGGCGAGGCTGCCAAGCAGCATCCCACCCACGGCAGTCAGTGTACACAGAATCAGCAGGGATCTGAGTTCGTCGAGATTGGGCCCGACAACGACCTGCACAACCCTCATGATAACGGACGAATGGGTGGCAAGTGTATATGCTCCGGTCAGGAACAGCCCAACGAACAGAGCCGCGAACAACAGCGCTGCCACAAGGACGACCAGCGGTTCTCCATTCCTCATGCGCGTTCCCATGAGACGAGCCAGGATGCTGCGTGATCCTCTCCTCCGCTCCTGCTCCGCCTCCCACACATCGATGCGCTCCCACACCCCGCAGGCGAACCCCGGTGGCGGGACAAGATCGGGGGGACACGAGAAGGTCCTGGAAAGGATACGTTCCAGCTCCTCGTCTGTCAGATATTGGCTGTTCATGAAGCACCTCTCTCATGCAGGGCTTCCACCTGCTTCTTCAATGCGGCTCTCGCCCGAAATAACCGGACTTTCGCCGTTCCTTCGGCAATACCAAGCCGTCCACTGATCGTTGCCAGAGAGCACTCTTCCGCATAGAACATTGTCAGCAATGTGCTGTCTTCTGGAGAAATGCGTGTCATTGCCTCTATAATCTCCTGCTGTTTCCACTCATCGTCCCGGTCCTGTTCGGGAGCCGCCAGGATCTGCTCATCTGGCAAGTCCCCGCCCTCGCGCGCCGACTTGCGCCAGTAATCGACCAGACAGTTGTACGCAATCGTCATGACCCACGGGAGAAACGGGCGACTTCTGTCATAGGAGTCAAATCTCCTGTATGCCAGAAAGAAAGCCTCCTGTGCAATGTCTGACGCCGTCGTCCGTTCCCGGACCTTGGTCGCCAGAAAGGCGTACACAGGACGCTCGCTCTCCGCCATCAACTGGGCGAAGAGCTCGCGGTCAGCCACTGCTTCCATCCACCTGCTCCTCTCCGCGGTTGATTGCTCTACGTATTCACCAAGCGTACGGTGACAGGAGAGAAAAGGTTACAGGAGAGGATCAGTGTTCGCCCGGGCCGACCGCCTCGAGGTATCCGCGCTCGAGCAGCCACTCGAAGATCTTGCCGGCTTTGGCATAGGAGTAGCGCTCTTCAACATCCTTGTAACCCAGTTCCACCATCTGGTTATCTTCGATCAGGAAGAGGAACTGGACAATGATGTTGCCACCCTCAGGGGCATCGCGGTTCTTGTCGATAAACAGATTGAGGATGTCGAAGTGAGGAATATGGTGAGGACTCACCCCTCCCTCACGCACAGCGTTGGCAATCTTCTCTTCCAGCTGGGCGGTGTCGTGGTAGTCCTTCACAATAATGAGCGCCACATCCGCATCATACTCGATGTCGCCACCGCCGGTGCAATTGAACATCGTGGGCCGGTCCTTTGACGTTTCGCTGTCGAGGCGGCAGCCGTCTTTGTCAAACGACGACACGGCGATAATAGGCGACTGCAACTCAGTGGAAAGCTGGGCAATGAGGCCGGACACCTCGTCGACCTGTTTCTGAAGGCTCGCATAGGGATTGACGGTCGGGACTTTCTGCAGGTAGTCCAGGAAGATGGCACAGTGGTCGGCGTGGTGGGAGTCCATGATGCCGTATGCGACACTGCGGATATGCTCGACCGTATCCTGACGGTCGCCCTCGAAGAGGTAGAAATTGTCCATGTAGGCTGACGTTTCCTTGATCCCCTTGTTGAACCGGGTGACGAGCTCAGCCTTGTTCCTGATGTCTCCCTTCTGCAGGATCAGTGGGTTGATGAGAGATTCCTGAGACAGGACGCGGGTCAGGAGGACACGCTTTGTCTGTTCGTATGAGTAGTACAGAACCGGGACCTTCTCGTTGCGTGCGACGAGCGTGGCCATTCGCAGCATGAGGTTGGTCTTGCCGCGCCTTGGAGCACCACCGAGTGCGTAGTAGAAGCCAGGTCGCAGACCTGAGATCGCCGTATTGAGGTTGTCGTATGGGGCGATGCTCATGCCGAGGACTGACGGGCGCCCCGTTTCACGGGTGCGGACCTCCTCGACAAATCGCAGTAGCTCGTCACGGATCGGCTCCTGCCTGCTCTGGGACGAGAGGCGGGCCACCTGGCGCAGCTGCTCGGAAATCTCGGCGGCGAAGTCCTCCACACGGCGACCCTGCTTCTCGGCGTCGGTGAAGCTGTTGATACTGTCGGAGATCGTACGCAGCTTCCGGCGAGCGGCACGCGTCTTCAATCGGTCCAGCATCTCGACCAGCGTCGTCATTTCCTCGCCACCGGCGTCCGTCAGCTTGCTTACGAGCGTGGCAACAGCTGGCGTCACGTGGCGTTCTTCGGTCAGATACGCTGTGAACAGTGGAAGATCGATCTTGCCACCCTCGTTCTTGTGGTTGGAGCAGTACCACTGAAACGCATCAAAGACGGCCTTCAGGTCGCCGTCTTCAAACAGCGAAGAACTCATGCCCAGCTTCTGGAGCTTCTCAAGATGCTGGGGAGCCGCCAAAGCACCGGCCAGCAGCCGGAATTCGGTCCTGTCTGTCGTCATGCTCTTCCTCCTATCGCGAGAATGGCTTGCCTATATAGTAGCCCCCCGGCAGAAAAGCAACAGACCCGTTGACTCCTACCTGGAGCGACGTGATGAATGGGACCTCGGTGAGGCTCAACCGAAGCTGATCAACCATCAGCGCCTCGGTCGACCAGTTGTCAGTGAGGGGGGTCATGGCAATCGACAGGCGCAACATCCCAGTGTTGGCTTCAAGAAACATGGATGTGATCTGGATACCGTTCGGGATGAGCGAGGTGTCGCCTGTGGGTGGACTCCCCAAGCGGTCGATCGTCCTCGAAATCATGACATTGCGCCCCGTGAGTGCCTGTTTCTGTGGATATACCGTCAATACTGGAAGTCTGTCCCCGTCGATTTCCGTCAGGCTGTAGACGGCAAGAGCTGTGCCTGCCTCCAGGCGCCCATCCAGTCTGAAGAGTGGACCTGCCGCGTCAACGTGTCCAAACAGTTCCTGAACACTGCGCCCCCCTACCAGCAGGCGTACACGGCTGACTCCTGCGAGTCGGGTGAGCGTAAGAACCAGTGAGTTCTTGGCCCGTTCCTCGTCCTCGGCCCCCATGCTCAGCCTGAGAGCGTCCTCGGTGAAATCGACCGACGCCGTTCTGCCCGATACGGTTACCCCTCGGAGGACATCCAGCCCCGGCAGTGAAGTCGTGAGGCTGGGGTGTACCGGTCCCTCCATGAGAGCACGCGCTGTCTGAAACGCAAGCTGTGAACGGGTCAGCCCAGTCGGAAGAGTGCGTCTCTCGACAACCTGGCGGCCGTCACTGGCCACAAAGTAGAGATCGACCGGCTGTCCCTTGTCCAGTACAGCCACGTTGGCCGTCAGCTCTCGCTGCGTCTTGACGAAGGACAGAAAGGTTCCTGTTGGGCGACCGTCGACCGAGAGCTCAACCGACTTCACGTCGGGCAGGCTCAGGAAGGAGTTGACCAGTTGCCAGTAGAGCCCGTTTTCTTCGGCGAATCCCATGGGGGACTGTTGGCGCGCAGCTCCGAGAGTCACGCGAAGGATGCCGCCCGGAAGGAGTGACGCTCTGCGAGCCGTGAATCCGGCGGGAACCATCGTCGCAAGTCCCTGATCCGCTGGTGGGTGCCGAAGGAGGTCGATGATGCCCGCCACCTGTTCTCCCCGGAGTACCGGCAGTTTCGCCACGACAGGACTGCTGGCCAACTCCCGGGTCGAGGCATCGAGGTAGTACAGAACAACGGGGGTATTCCGTCCGCCGGCCCTGCGGAAGCTGGATCCGACAGCAACAGCCAGAATCAACGCAAGGATCAGAACAAGTGGCCCCCCGTCCCGGGAACGTCGCCTGTGGTCGTTCCTGCCTTGTCTGCTGCGAGTTGTCATCTATGGACCTTTTCCTGATTGCCGCTGGTCTTCATTTCGTCTATACTATATCACACAAAACGGATGCACGTTGCCTGGCAACACCCCGACGGTTCCATCACGGAAACGGGGGCTTGCACTGGCTGATACGGCTGTATGGCCCACACCGCAGCCTCACTCTTCACCGGCCGAGGTGTGGTCACTTAGCGCGAGAGCAAAGGGAGCAGAAAATGGAAGAACAGCGATCGGATTCCTGGCAGCACCTGCTCGAGATCTTCAGCAAGCAACTCGCGCGACCGACGTTCGAAATGTGGTTCAAGAACGCTACGACGCTCCACGAAGACGATGTCTCGCTTACGATCGGCGTTCCCAGCGAGTTTGCGCGGGACTGGATCGTCAGCCGGTACTACGACGTCATCAAGGAAACGATCGAGACGATCAAGGGCCAGCCAACCACAATTGCAGTAGAAGTTGTGCAACAGACCCCGGAAGAGCTTCCGACCGAGCCCGGCCTGCTGCAGCATAACAACACACTGATCCTCAACAGGCGCTATAACTTCGAGAACTTCGTCGTCGGTGCGGGAAACCGCCTTGCCTTCGCCGCCTGCAACGCAGTTGCCGGCAACCCGGGCAACGTCTACAACCCTCTTTACATCTATGGTGGGGTTGGACTTGGCAAGACCCATCTCCTCCAGGGGATCGCGCACCATCTCCTGACGCAGGACCCGGGCAAGAAGATTGTCTACACGACGGGCGAGAAGTTCACCAACGAGGTTGTCAGTTCTATCCAGAACGCCCGAAACAACAACTCTGTCATTGAGAACTTCCATAAGGAGACGCGCGGAGCAGATATCCTCCTCATCGACGACATCCAGTTTCTGGCAGGCAAGGAACGTACGCAGGAGGAATTCTTTCACATCTTCAACGCGCTATATGATGCCCACAAGCAGATCGTCATAACGTCCGACGTTCTGCCCAAGGAGATCGCCACGCTCGAGGAGCGCCTGACTTCGCGCTTTGAGTGGGGTCTCATCGCGGACATAAGCCGCCCGGACTACGAGACCAAGGTTGCCATTCTGAAGAAGAAGGCAGAACTGGACAAGATCGATGTTCCTCAGGAAGTATTGGAGTATATCGCTGCGAACATAGGGAGCAACATCCGCGAGCTCGAAGGAGCACTTATGCGTGTCCTTGCGACCGCATCGCTCACCAATGAGGAGGTCACGCTCGCCTTCACCGAAGAGACGCTCAAGGACATCATCCCGGTCATCAACAAGCCTATCACGATCGACGCCATCATGCAGTCGGTCTCAGCCTACTTCCACATATCGGTTGCCGACCTGCAGGCCAAGCGGCGCAGTCAGGACATCGCCATGCCAAGGCAGATCGCCATGTATCTGAGCCGGGATCTGACCGAAGCATCTCTGCCATATATCGGAGAGAAGTTCGGCGGACGCGACCACACGACGGTCATCTACGCATGTCAGAAGATCCAGCAGGAACTGAAGAACGACGACGCCCTGAAAGCGCTGCTCGACAGCTTGGTAAAGCAGTTGAAGAGAGGTGTATAACCTGTGGAAAAACATCCTGTGCATTCCTGATGTACACAGTGTTGACAACGCGCGCAAGTTATCCACAGCTTCGTCCACAGCCACCAGAAGCCATGCACCTGTCTTCAAAGTACATACCAACACTACCAACCGCCTTATCTTGATGGTTATGATTAAGAGAGATTTTTCATATTAAAGGAGGAATAATGAAACTCACGACAAAAGCTGAAGGCTTGAGCAAGAAACTCACTCAGCATGCCAAGGTCATCCAGCAGAAGAGCTCGACCTTTACATCGGACGCCGTCCTCCTCTCTGCAGAAGGCACGTCACTTCAACTTACAAGTACTGACCTGACCACATATCTGGTGAATGCTGAAGCCGCTGAAGTCACAGAGACTGGGCGTGCCCTGGTTCCATTTAAGTTTCTCAAGGACATTGTGTCAGCCCTGTCTGGTGAACTGGTAATAGAGGGGGATGACAAGAAGCTTCAGATCTCATCCGGGAAAACCCACTATGACCTGGCATGCTATCAGATGGATACGTTTCCAACCATTCCCGAGATCAAGGAAGGCAGAGAGTATCAGTTCAGCCTGAGTGAATACTCCAATGCCGTTGATCGGGTTCTTCCCTGTGTAGAGCACAATGAGAAACGTCGCCTGGAATTTCAGGGAATCTTGCTTGAGCAGACCAAAGACTATTTTCGATTTGTCGCCACGGATTCGCGACGCCTTGGATATGTGCAGTTTGATTTCAAGCGTGAGCCGCTGAGAGCGATCGTTCCCGCCAAGGTGTTCGAATCGTTCAAGCCCTCAGGTGATGTTCATATTGTCATTACCGAAGATGAGTGTCTGTTCTCTTCTGGTGACACACAGATCATTTCTCTTCTCATTGGTGCTGAGTTTCCCAACTATAACGACATCGTGCCTCGCGAGTGGGAATACACTGTAAGTGTCAAGAAGACAGAGCTTCTGGATGCGCTGCGCCGGGTAGGTGCAGTTGTCTTTGGTGGAACAGACGTTATTACCCTCTCGTTCAAGGAAGGACGTCTTACGGTTCAAGGAACTGCTCAGGATCAGGGCAACGCTCGTGATGAACTGAGCTATGATGGAGAAGCTGGTGGCCTCTCTGTCTCCTTCTTCGGAACCAAACTACTGGATGGAATTATGTCGGTCGGTACCGAGAATGCCGAACTGCACATGAACAGTGCCGTTCACCCGGTGGTTATTAAAGATCAGGGTAAGGAAGACTTCCTCTACCTTGTCATGCCGCACAAGCAAATGGAATAGTCGCCCCCTCGGAGGGCAATGTATCTGGACTCGCTTTGGGTGCAGGGATTCAGGGCACTGAGTGAACAGCGTATCGAAATCACCTCACCCATTACTGCTGTCGAAGGAGGTAACGGCGCCGGCAAAACGACGCTCCTCGATGCCATACACTTTCTGGCATCCGGCAAGTCATGCCTGGGGCTGACAAATGCCGAGCTTATCCGGGAAGGGACGTCTTACTTCGTCGTCGGCGGCAGATACCGTACGCGCGACCGGGTTGCTGGAGGCCTGGTCAGTCACACCCTGCAAGCCATGTTCACCACGGAAGGGCGTAAGGAACTCCGTATCGACGGGACCGTGTATCATGGGTTTGTTCACCTCATTGGTGGATTTCGCGTGTCCCAGTTCAACTTCAGTTCGTTGTTTCTGGTCAAGGGTATGCCTTCGGTGAGGCGCCAGTACATCAATCTCCTGATCGCATCGTGTGATCACACATACCTGGAGGCACTCTCCACATACTCGGTTGTCATGACGCGCAAAAACGCTCTGTTGCGGCAGTCGGGTTCCGGGGCTGTTGATGTTTCCCTGCTGGACCTGTTTGACGAACAGATTGCTGTCCTGACGGCCACTATCTATGCCAAGAGAAAGATGGCTCTGGCTGCCGTAGCCCAGGCGATGTCACACCTGATCGGCGACGGACTATTTGAACCACTGTCTGATGTGACCATCTTCTATGAGCCGCGCCCCGTTTCGGTAGAATCCATCCGTACACTCCGCGATCGGGAGCTGGCACGGCATGTGTGTTTGGCCGGGTGTCATCTCGATGACTTCGTCCTGCTTCGAGGAAAGAGGCAGTTGCGGGACACTGCATCATTGGGGGAAGCGAAGCTTGTGGCTCTCCTGCTGACGTTTGCGGGGGCCGAATACGTACGCATGATCACAGGCGAATATCCAGTGCTTCTGCTCGACGACCTCGAAGGTGACATTGATGCGTCGAACCTTGATCGACTCATGCATCTGCTGGCGAGGTTTGAGCAAGTCTTCATCTCTTCCTTTGATGTTGCGCGTCTTGGAGGCGGACTCAAGGCCACGTCCGTGCAGCTGTGAAAAGAAGTGACAACAGCATGGAGCGCATCGGAGACGTTATTGATGAGATGCGGCGTACCGGTCGCCTCGACAAGGGGATCAAAGTGCAGTCGCTGAGTGATGTCTGGCCCGCGGTTCAGTCTCTGTGGAGCGAGCGCACTATTGGCGCGTACGTCGCCCGCAATTCGCATCCGGCTCAGTTCAGAAATGGAACATTGACGATTCTCTGCGCCAACCCGTCCATCATGCAGGTTCTGGCAGAGCAGAAGGGCCTCATTGTAGAACGCTTGAACGCACATATGGGGGGCAAGCTCGTGACGGACCTGGCCTTCGGCCTCAGCAATGTTCACGAGGTTCGTATTCATCGACCCCAGGTCGCACCTTCCGTTCCTCGTCCCGATCCGGACTCACTGGCTGTCACGATCCATCTGAGTCCCGAGCAGGAGGCGAGAGCCGAGAAGGCTGTACAGATCATACAGAACCCCGCATTGCGGCTGTCATTCCTGCGTGCCTACGAGGCATGGCTCCGCTGGGACATCTGGCGTCATCAGGAACAGCAAAAACGCAGGACGAACCGGGCTGCCTCGAAGAAGTACTGACACTATCCACAGGTGCTGTGGATAACTTTCCCGGATCTGAAAGCTTTATCCACAGAGGGCTCCATGCTATCGCATGGTTCAAGAGAGCCTGTGGACTGCTGTGCAACAAGAAACCCTTATCAGAAGCTTCGTCCGGTCGACCTCAGGTTTCCGTTCCACAGATATTCACAACACCCTGTGGATAACCCGAACTGCGAAGAACACCTGACAAGAGTCTCGTTGACTTGCATTCCTGTATGGTAAAATGAACGCATGAGAACAAGAGTTGCACTTATCGCGCACGACCGAAAGAAGCCCGAGATGATCGCATTGTGCAGGGATTTTCAGGAGATGCTGGCTCAGGAGGAGCTGGTTGCCACAAAGAGCACAGGTGGTCTGATCGAGGAGTTGACCGGTCTTCACGTCATCAGGGTGAATTCCGGAGAGAAGGGAGGAGATCTTCAGATTGGCTCGATGATTGCCTCCGACGAGATCAAGGCCGTCGTCTTCCTCAGAGACCCGCTGACCGCACATCCTCATGAGCCGGATATCAATGCCGTGCTGAAGATCTGTGATGTCAACAATATCCCTCTTGCGACCAATATCGCGACGGCAAGGCTGGTCCTTGGGCGTCTCAAGGAGTTGCAGGCCATCGAAGAGCCGCCTGCAACGTAGGTTCTTCTAAAGCAGGAGGAGGCTGGCGAGCATCGTTTCCAGAGTCCGGCTCTCCTGCGACCACTCCTTGCGCTGAAGCGTCTCGACACGAACAGTCCATCGGCGTCCTGCGTCTTCTGCGACCAGGACCCGGTAGACAAATGAGCCATTACGCGCGGAGAACATCATTGTTTTCACAGGTGAGCCATCAGGGAGTGCCCCGCCGCCGGAATCCACCCTCGCCGTGTTCAGTACCCCTGTCTCGAGTACTGCGTCTTCCGGCAAGCCGTTGCGCAAACGCTCGGACACTTCATCCAGAGCCGAATCAGACCGGTCATACGTAACCTGCAGAGCGACACGTGGGTCTGTGGGGTGGGAGACGCGCAGTCCCGTCTGTTCGTCGAGTTCCATGACAGTCCAGTCTGCAGGGCAGGCGAGCGCGACGTGAAGGTCGGGTCGTACCAGCTGAACCATGTCACTCATGGATCCCCGTCCCTTGCTTTTGTGTTGCTGTCATGTGTTTCTCCATCCTGGTGGATTTGGACACGCTCGGGCACACCCATATACAGGATTGTCCTGTTTTCGTTGCTGGCAAGACTCGACGGCAGAAACCCCGGTACA
>CAYRQW010000008.1:0-24914 GCA_964426505.1 uncultured Caldisericota bacterium | reverse complement strand
ATTGCTCTCAACGCGCAGGTCGCCCTCAACCAGGACCAGGAACCCGACGAGTTCCGCAGGCATCTCACCGCTATCGCATCACAGGCGGAACGCTCGACGCGGCTCTCCGAATCCCTGCTCCTGCTGGCACGCCTCGACCGCCAGCAGCCTGCTCCACTTGGACCCGTCCAACTGCCAGACATCTGGACCGATCTATACAACGCGCATGCTGAAGTACTGAATGCAAAGTCGGTGACACTGCAGACGCCATCCGAGCCGCTGACCGTCACGACCAATCGAGAACTGCTGACCGTCACCCTGGACAACCTGGTCGACAACGCCATCCGCTATGCACCCGAAGGGACGACCGTCGCCATCACTGCTCAGCAAACCAAGGACCGGGTGACGATCGCGGTCACCGACCAGGGACCCGGTATGCCGTCCGACACACTGCCGCACATCTGGGACCGCTTCACCCGCCTCGACGCCAGCCGCAGCCGGGAGTCTGGAGGCAGTGGCCTGGGCCTGGCCATCGTCCGCAAGGCGGTCGAAGCCATGCACGGCCATGTTGCCGTCAAGAGCGAGGTCGGGAAGGGCAGTACCTTCTCCCTCATCCTTCCGGTTTCCTAACGCTCATCAATTGTGAAGACCACGGTGTCTGACACCGTGGTCTTCACAATGCGCTTCAGTCGTAGGCCAGCCGGATCTCCTCGGTGGCAAGCGTGGGCTGGATGAGTTCCTGCCACATGGGGGACTTCCAGGACCCAAGTGCGTCGTGGATCTTGAAGTACTTCTGAGGGATAGGGTGCGTTCCGACGACGACAGGGACACCGTACTGCTCCTGGATGAACCGTCGGAAATAATCGATCCGTGTGCATGGCGGGTAGCCGACAAGCATGCCCGTGGCAAGATGGATGACCGTCACCCCGTTCTTCTTCATCTCGGCAGGCGTGTACTCGATGTTGCCCCCGGGACAGCCGCCGCATGTGGTACATCCGACGAGTTCCACTTCCTTCCCCGCGTAGATGCTGAAGGCGCCCTCGCGGTTCTTCAAGGCGCGCAGGCACTTGCCGGCCGCACAGGTGTGGTACCTGTTGCATATGATCATCCCGATACGTACGATTTCGTCACTCATCGAACCTCCGTCAGACCCTTCACTGGTGGGCTTCGAATCCGCCCACATCCAGCTGGCTGCGCGCCACGCTCATCGAATGCACCCTCGCACCCGGTTCCTGCCCGTCGCTTTCGGCGACGGGCAGGAACCACATCGGCCTACGGCTTCTTCGTGATGGTGCTGAGTACCTTCTCCTTGTCGAGCTTCTTCGTGCAGAAGAACCAGTCGTAACAGGTCACATCTTCCGTCTTGTTCTCCATGCGCTCCTTGGCGACACCGCAAGAACCCGCGGTCGGGACGATGACGTCATCTCCGGGTTGCCAGTCTGCGGGGGTGGCAACAGAGAAGGCATCGGCCGTCTGCAGGGCAACAACGACACGGTAGAGTTCGGCGAAATTACGGCCCAAAGAAAGCGGGTAGTAGATGATGGTGCGGATGATTCCCTTCGGATCGATGACAAACACGGCGCGCACCGCCTTGGTCGTGCTCTCGCCAGGCTGAACCATACCATACTTGTTGGCGACTTCCATTGAGACGTCTTCGATCAGGGGAAACTTGACTTCCACTTCCTTCATGCCCTTGTATTCGATCTTCTCCTTGATCGTGCGCAGCCATGCAATATGGCTGTAGAGACCATCAATCGAGAGACCGACCAGCTTGCAGTTGACCGCGGCGAACTGGGGTTCCATCGTGGCAAACGTCATGAATTCGGAGGTGCAGACCGGCGTAAAATCAGCCGGGTGGCTGAAGAGAATGACCCAGCTTCCCGCATACTGCTCCGGGAAGGTGATCTCGCCCTGCGTGGTGATGGCTTTGAACGAGGGAGCCCTATCTCCGATGCGAGGCATTGCTGTGACGTGATCCTGAGTGGAGAGTTCCATTACATCAGCCTCCTTGGCTATACAGTGCACTGACGACATAGTGAGCCATTACGCTCCTGGGGCATGTCAGTGCCTGATCACAAAATATCACAAACCACGTATTTGGAAATAGGTTGTGGTCGCGGACAGTCTCTGCTGCAAAAGCCCTGAGGCAGACTCCTGCGACAGGGCTTGTTTCATGGTGTAAGAGTTGGATCGCGTCGGTCAGCAGTCTTTGCAGTCACTGGAACACGCAAGACACTGCTCCGCTGCAGCTGCAACTGCAGCAGGGGACGGGGTCACCGGCGTCGCCTCGGCAGTGTAGGCTGTGAGCGCTGCGACCACCGGCGCGAACGTGGACATCTGTACGTCTTCCACATGGCCAGTGTCGGCCAGCGTGGTCACCTTGGAATCGATGGGCAGACGGGCAAGGAGGGGAGCTCCGATGCGGTCGGCCAGTTCCTGTGCATGGCTGGGTCCAAACAGCTCGAAGGTTTCGCTGCAGTGCGGACACTTTGCGAATGCCATATTCTCGACGATGCCCAGCACCTTCTTGTGCATCTGCTTTGCCAGGCCAGCGGCTTTCTCGACGATCATGCTGGCGAGCTCCTGTGGTGTCGTGACCATGAGGATGCCGTCGACAGGCAGGGTCTGGAACGCCGTGAGCGGAACGTCAGCGGTTCCGGGGGGAAGGTCGACGATGAGAACGTCGAGGTCGCCCCAGGCAATGTCCGTCCAGAACTGTTTGATGGCGGAGGTGAGCAGCGGTCCACGCCAGATGACCGCCTGTCCGGAGTTGTCCAGGAACAGGTTCATCGAGATGATCTTGATCCCCAGCGCTGTCTCGGGAGGCAGAATGCCCATCATCGATGATTCGGGACGCGCGGTCATGCCGAACAGGCGTGGAATCGAGGGGCCGGTAATGTCGGCGTCCATGATACCGACCTTGAGGCCGCTGCGTGCCAGCTCGACAGCTGCCATCGCCGCAACCAGCGACTTGCCCACACCGCCCTTGCCGCTGGCGACTGCCAGCACATGCCGTACGTGATTGACCTGCGAGGTCATGTTCTCATTGTCAGCAGTTGCCATGGGCTTCTCCTTCGTGATGGCAGGACACTCTCCCCGCCAAATTGACAAATGTCCCTGAACGGTAGGATTCAACGATCTCATCCAGGCTGCTGATGTCCGTTTGCATCACGGTGTAGCCTGAGGCGGTCAGTGCGTTCATGGCCCCCCCGCCCATCCCGCCGGCGATGATAACGTCACAGCCATGCGCCGCATCAGCCATGCGGCCATGGATCTCTTCGTGGCTTGCGTCGGATTCCCCGTGATGCTCCTCACCATGGACGTGCGCGAACTTGTCGCGCAGTTCTGACGAGGTTACCTTCCCGTCCGTGATCTCGACAACCCTGTAGTAGTGGGCGCGGCCAAAGTGCTGGCACAGGGTCGTGCCGTCGTCGGTCGGTAGTGCGATTCGAGTAACCATCCTGGTACCTCCTGTCTTCTCTTTGTGCTGTCTGTGGATCGGCATGGCATTCATGTCCGCATCCCACGCTCGTGCGACCGTCAACGGCTGCCCGCTGACGAGCGATGCAGCAGCCTTCCGGCGGGCTACCGTAAGGATGCGCTGAAATGTACTCTGGGAGATGTTCATGTGGAGAGCTGCTTCGGTCTGGTCTAGACCGATGAGATCGCTCAGGCGCAAAGCTTCCATCTCGTCAGCTCCCAGGACGCTCGCCACAATCTCAGGTCGTGCGTCGTCCATCAAGCATGAGGGTTGCGTTGCACTGTATGTGCCGCATCTGCGGGCTACCTGTCGTCTTGGCATCTCATCTCCCTGTATGAAATGAATATATATTCATTTCACCAGATGTCAATTCTCACGAAGAGCTGGAGCCGGCATGTCGTGTGGCCAAAGTGTTCCTGGCGGACGGCAAAACGAAAACCCCCGGGGTGTTCTCCCGGGGGTTGATTATCCTGAGTAGCAGAGGTCAGCCTGCGATGCAGCTGCCAGTGCCGTTTCCGCGCATACCCTGGCCAGCGCCGTTGCCGCCACGGCCAGTTCCCTGACCGACACCGGTGCCACGAGAACCCTGGGCTGCTCCACGGCCAGTTCCCTGACCGACACCGGTGCCGCCGGCAAGCACATTCTCAAATGCAACCAGATGTCTCTTGGTGGAAGCTGTCTCCAGGTTGCCAAACACCTGCAGGATGTCCTGATTGTCGACGCTCTTGACCAGTCCGTCATAGAGCGCGATGTCCTCTTTCTCTACGGTGACGCCGAGCTTGAGAGCGTCTTCAACAGTGGTGACGCCTGCCATGAGGGTGGCGGTACGTGCAGCCTGTGTGTCGGCAGGAACGGCAAGCTCGTACTTGGTGAACAGAGCCGTCAGTGCCGCGACGTGCTGTTCCTCGGACTTGAGGATGTTTGCGAAAGGACGGATGCTGCCAAGCTTTGCAATAACCGCAGTGTAGACATCACGAGCCAGATACTCTTCCTGCAGACTGGTCGTCAAAGCATCCTTCTCAGCCTGCGAAAGTGATTCGACGGGAAGGTTCGCTACCGATGTACATGTTGCGGCCTGCGTGGCGTCCCGCGGTCCTGCATACGCCGAGGCTATCCCGATGCCGGAACCTGCCAGGACTGCTACTGCCAAAACTGCTACGATGAACTTCTTCATAGGTGTTCTCCTTGTTTGTAGGTTGTAGGAGATCTCCTCGTGCGAAGCGTCTCCTGTGTGTAGTACAGGAGACGTCGGACATCCGTACTCATGCGACAGTCACAAAGTCCTGCAATGCAGTTCGCAAGCATGCTTGCTTGATTGCGCCAGTCAATGTACTGATATTGACACCGGAGCACGCGCATAAGGCGCCGGCTGTTACCACCTGGAAATGGTAACGCTTGACCCCAAGGAGGATTATGGGTTCGCTGACAGCGCAGCCACCTTCCAGGAGCCGCCGCCCTGCGGGATGAGTTCCACCCATCGGAAATTGACGCCATTGTCCCATCCATACTTCTCTGGCGGGTCGGATGTCTTCACGTCCAGCTTCACTTTGTACAGCTCGCGCTCTGCCGTCCACTGCTCCAGGCTGGCCTGCTCCACGCTCACGACGGTCAGAGCGCTCAGGCTCTGGAAGTTGGCGAGCCACATCTGGGCCATGGCTTCATCGGGTGATGCTGAACTCGCAAGCTGGCGCACAGCCCACTCGGGCTGCTTTGCGCTGATGAATCCGAAGAACTGGCGCAGGCCCTTCTCGTGGTTTTCCCCGCGCGGCTTCAGGAGGGCTTCCCGGTCGATGGGCAGCTTCATGGGCTCATTGCGGTCGTTCAAGGCCTTGAGGACGGTCCCTGTGATGCCATCCACGAAGAACCAGTAGATCAGCGTACCTCCGGAGGATAGAGTCTCGGAGAAGGAGAACACCCACCCCGGTCTCCTGCGACTATCGCTGTCGTATTCGTAGGTGAACTCCGTCCAGGTGAGAGCGGAGAACTCCGCACCCTGTGCGGCGACTGCCTTGGCGGCGTCCTTCATGGCGACCGCTGGGCGTTCCCTCGGCCACTCGGCGTCCATAGTCACCTTCGAGAAGCTCCGCGTCCCGATGTCCCTGCTGGCAATCGCCTTGTCCTGGACGCTGAACATCATCCAGTTTTCGCCGACAGGGTCAGCATACCAGATGAACCAAGCCCCGGACTTGTCGCTGTTCTGCCAGTCGGAGGCAAGGCGCATGGTGAGCGAATTGCGTTCATCCACAGGCGCCATGCGCCACAGCACAGCATCGCCGAAGTTCTTCTTTGCCTCCGGCCAAACGAGTTCAGAAGCCTCGACAGAGGTCAGGCCCCCTGACTGCGACGTACCACCAGTCCCGCCCTTGCATCCGGCCAGCGAGCAGGAAGTGACACACAGCACAAGACAGAGCGCGACAAGACGACGAGTAGTCATAGCCACCTCCGGCAGCCGATGTCCTTGAATTCTAACCCCAGTGTGGACGGAGGAGAAACCCTGTCAAGGACACTTGATTCCGTGCGGGTGCGGCGAATGTTACCACGACGGCAATGGTAACGCTTGACCCCAGGTAGCTACCTGATGATGAGGGCGATGAGGAACACGACAACCATCACGACTGACGCAATGAAGAGGATCTGACGCTCACGCTCTGTGGGCGCAGGGGTGAAACCCAGCCACCGTGGGCTCGCAAGGCGTTGTGCAGGCTGGAACATGGACCAGGAGGTTCCCCGGCTCGTCGTCAGCCACGAGCCACCTGCCGCAGAGGATGTACCTGTCCAGGGGGACCGTCCCGTCCGCCGAACAGCTTGTCGCACTCGCACCACAACCGGACGAATACCGGAAAACCACCGGGACGCCAGACCCGGCGACCGGGACAGGAGCGGGGAAGCCGGTGAAAGCCTGGAACCGCGTTCTATCAGCACACGCCCACATGACGGGCAACGTTCGGACCCCCATGGGATGACGGAATGACAGAATGGGCAGGGACGGTATCCGGTGGGCATGTCTCCGCCGGTGCCGTTCATCGCCCACCGATATTCCTGTCCTTGCGCCCGTGACGAATCCTCATCCATTACTACCCCCTGCCGTAGTCGGAAGTATACAGCAGTCGCGCTGGACATGAAGGGGGCCCCGCATCCTTGCCGACGCGGGGCCTTGGAGCTATGCGATGTCTTTTCTCGTGGTGCTGTGTGTCAGGTCCTGCTTACTTCCACCAATACCAGTACTGGATGTTCCAGTTGTTGTAGATGGTGGAGGAGAAGAAGTGGTCGTAGCCCTTGAGGCCCTTGCGGACTTCGTCGGGATAGACGCGCTGCTCAAGGTACAGGCAGGGAAGATCCTCGGCCCAGATGTCCTGGATCTTGGAATAGGCTTCTTTGAGAGCAGCCGCCGTGGTGGCCTTCTGCGCTGCGTCGATCCACTTGTCCATCTCGGCGCTGCTGTAACGGTAGTTGTTCTGTCCCTGCATGCCGTTGGCTTCGGTCGGGATCTGGTCAGTATGGAACTGGTTGACCGAGCCGAATGCGTCGTAGTTGCTGAAGCTGATGCCGTGGAGGTTGACAATGAACGTCCCCGCGGTCGCAGCATCGAGCATGGCGTTGAAGTCCATGGGGTCGTGCTCGGCCTTGATGCCCATCTTGGCGAGCATGGGCTCCATGAGGGTGACTTCGCGTTCACGGAAAGCAGCGCCCTGCGAATACGGGAACTTCAGGACTGCTGCAGTGCCGTCGGGAAGGGTGCGCTGCGTCTTGGCAGCGTTCCACTTCCAGCCAGCGGCGTCGAGGAGCTCATTGGCCTTGTCAACGTTGTACGCATACTTGGCCAGGACCGGCTTGAAGTAGGCGGAACCGGATGACAGAGGTGACAGAACGGCGTCAGTGCCGACCATGGCTTTCTGGGTGATGAGCTTGCGGTCGATGCCATAGTAGAAGGCTTGACGGACGCGCTTGTCCTTGAACCACTCGGTTTTCAGGTTCCACTCGACGATACCACTTGTCGTTCCCTTGTTGTAGTAGACGTTGAAGGTCTTGCCCATCTTCTGTTCGAACTGCTGAGCAAGATCGATGGTCAGTGACTCGGAGGAGACGTCGATCTGGCCTGTCAGCATGTTGATCAGCAGGGTGTTGGTGTTGTCGATGAACCGCTCGGTGATCGTCTCGAGGACGGGCTCACCGCCGAACCAGTTCTTGTTGGAGGAGTAGATGATGTACTGGCCTTCTACCTTGGACTTGACGGTGTACGGTCCGCAGTAGACTGGATTGTTGCTGAAGTCAGAGGTGTTGATGCTCTTGGGGTCCTTGTCGAACTGGGGTCCCAGGATGTGTTTCGGGTAGATGACCCAGCCGGTCGGGATGTAGGCATCCCAGTTCTTCCAGGTGATGCGGCACGTGTAGGTGTCGATCTTCTGGATGTTGGTAACGAGGTCCATGGGTGTACGGGACACGACCTGGACGTCGTCGCTCATGTACAGCTTGTGTGAGAAGATATAGTCATCGATCGTGACGGGCTGCCCATCAGACCACTTCATGCCCTTGCGGAGCTGGAAGTCGGTGATGACCGTGCCGTCGGCGTTACGGATCAGGTGCTTGTTCTCGAGCGTAGCAACGTAGGTGCACATCTCGGGATACAGGACCCCGTAAGGAGTCATGGCGATAGGTCCGCTGGCCAGGAAGGTCACGGCCTTCTGGGTGTAGGCGGAGTCCGAGGTGAGCGGGAACAGGCTCTCGGGAGCGTTCTCTTCAGCTACCGTGACGGTCTTCTTGCCAGCGGCCGGAGAGCTGATGGTGTTGTAGATGGCGAACGCGCAGTCGCCACGAGTAGCTGACATGGTGGGGTTGATGTTGCGGAACTTGTCCCACATCAGGAGCTGGACACGCGGACGGACGGCGATGGTGACAGCGCCGATGGCGTAGGCACCGATCTTGTTCTCATCATTGGCGAAGGCGACGGGTTCCTTGATGGCATTGGCAGCATTCTGCTGACCGAGAACACGGACCAGCAGGACGGCCATGTCCTGACGCTTGATCTGTGCAGTGGGGCCAAACTTGCCACCACCGATGCCGTTGATGTAACCAGCCTTGGCAGCGGCTTCGACGACGCCGTAGGACCAGCGAGTCGCAGGGACGTCGCTGAACGTCGCCTTGGCCGGCTTGTACTCGGCGAGACCCTTGGCGGCGACGATCATCTTGGCGAATTCTTCGCGGGTGACCTTGCCCTCGGGCTTGAACGTACCGTCGGCATAGCCACTGATGACCTTCTTGGCGGCTAGTGCCGTGATCTCGTCAAACGACCAGTAGGAAGCTGCGACGTCTTTGAAGCCGGCAGCGTTCGCAGTCAGTACTGGAGAGCAGACGGCAAGCAGCATAACGACTGCAAGAACAGTAGACAGGAATCTCCTCATGTAATTCTCCTTCCTTAGCAGATTAGGTGCAGATGCAGTTACGGAAGATGTTGTAAGGTGGAACGGTGGTTGGCAAGCACCTCCTTCCTCGCAGGCAGTCATCGCATTCCCTGAACTCAGTTGCACATTCACGATTACCAGTTAGCAAAGATGCGCCGTCAGATTTCACGCACAGTGCACGTTCCTCTTGCACCACAACGCACGGCAAGGCACGTCAACGTCTACCTGAACCTTACACGAACGGCTTTTTTTGTCAAGCAATGGACACGGGTCGTCGAATCAACTCCTTCGGCAATCGTTCGGCCACCTGATGCCTCAGTGCAGGTGGGGGCGCAAATGAGAAGACAACAAGGCGGCTCGAACACGCCCGAAATACGGACGGGGCCTTCTTGCGAAAGCCCCGGGTACTTCCAGATGCAGAAACGGTCGATCAGACCTTGCTTTCGAGTTGTTCCTTCCGCCACTTGAAGAAATCGAGGGCAACCTGGGGGAAGATGGCATACGAGAGGACGTCTTCCTCTTGCTGGATATAGTCCTTGACCTCGTCCCTGAACTTGGCCATCTGGGGCTCGATCAGGTCGGCCGGACGGCAGTCGATGGTCGGCTCATCACCAATGATAAGGTGCTTGATCTCGTCGGAGATCGGTACTGAAGCACGGCCGTACTCACCCTTGACGAGCGCCTTGGTTTCCTTGGTACACTGGGCATAGCGGCCCATCATCACGTTGAACACAGCCTGTGTGCCAACGATCTGCGACGTCGGGGTGACCAGGGGTGGGTAGCCCAGGTCCGCGCGCACTTTCGGGACTTCCTGCAGGACCTCCTGATACCGATCGAGCATGTCAGCCTGCTTGAGTTGGCTGACCATGTTGGAGATCATTCCACCAGGCAGCTGATAGATGAGAGCATTCACGTCGACACCCATTACCTTGGCATCCAGCAAGCCGGATTCCAGTGCCTTCTCGCGGAGAGGCATGAAGAACTGTGCCACAGCGTTGAGAGCTTCAAGGTCGATGCCCGTGTCATATGGCGTCCCCTTGAGCGCCGCCACCATCGTCTCCGTGCACGGTTGGGAAGTCGCCAGCGCGAAGGGTGAGATAGCGCAGTCGATGACGTCGGCCCCTGCCTCGATGCCCTTCAGGTACGATTGTCCCGCCAGACCGGTCGTGTAGTGGCTGTGGATCTGAATGGGCAGGCTGGTCATCTTCTTGAGCGCTGCCACAAGATCATAGGTTGCGTACGGCGTAAGCAGGCCAGCCATATCCTTGATGGCAAGGCTGTCGACCCCCATCTGCTCAAGCTCGCGGGCGATGCCCACGTACTTATCGACCGTATACGTCGGGGCGATGGTGTAGACGATACAGCCCTGAGCCATGCCGCCCAGCTTCTTGGTCGTCCGGATGGCGCGTTCCACGTTGCGCATGTCGTTGAGCGCATCGAAGACGCGAACAATGTCGATGCCGTTCTTCAGGGACTTCTCGACGAAGGCGTCCACCACGTCGTCAGCATAGTTCTTGTAGCCCAGGACATTCTGGCCGCGCAGCAGCATCTGCAGCTTGGTATGCTTCACGCAGCGGCGCACGGTCCGCAGACGTTCCCACGGGTCTTCGTGCAGAAACCGCAGACAGGAATCGAAGGTAGCCCCGCCCCACATCTCGATGGAGTGGTATCCAATCGCGTCGATCGCCTCGAAGGCCGGCTCCATCTCCTTCGTGGTCATTCGCGTTGCAATGAGCGACTGCTGTGCATCCCGGAGGACCGTCTCCATGATGCCGACTTTGTGAGCCGGAGCCATACTGGAGGATGTGGACGTCAAGGCTGGTCTGGTTTCCGTACGGATTTCCTCGATCTCGACGTCGAATGACTTGCCACCGACGCTCATGCTGAACTTGTTGGACACGTGAACCCCCTCTGCAGCGATTTCCCCAACTCCGAGCCCCGTCATTATACCCCATTGTGTCCAGTATGGCACATCCGGCATCGGAGACACGAGAGGCCGTAGATGGCCGACCCCCGCCGCAGCGGGGGTCGGATGATATCCTGAGAGGAAGAACGTGCTATGTGCTGGAGGGCGCAATGGAATCCGGGACAGACCCGGGACCCATCATGCCACCCCGAAACCCGCCTCGGCGACCTTGACCAGCATCCCGGCCACCGCGCATGTCACAACCACCGCGGAAGCCGCCCCTGGTGATCGTGACTGTCTTGTCGTCGGCACCTGTGAAGCTGGTTGCCATAACAGTGCTGGCATCCTTGGGGGTCTTGAAGCCTTCGGCCTTGACCACGTCGCCGACTTTCACAGCGATGCTGCTCGCGTCATGTCCGAGAATTACTGTGAGTACAGTACCGTCGGCTTGCCTGACTTTGATCGTCTGCATGGACCTTGGAGCCGGAAGAGTGGACGCAGCCGCCACGTTGACTTCAGTGACTGTTCCAGCAACGCTTACCGTCTCGATGTTGGGTGTCCCGTCGGCGCTGCACAGTGTGACCGTCTTGCCGTCGGCGCCCGTGAACGTCCAGACGCGCAGCTCATTCACGCTGTCTCGTGTCGCCGATGTCCCTTCAACCGTGACAGTGTCGCCGACCTTCATCGTGATACCAGTTGTTCCTGCGCGACCAAGCTCGAGCGTGTAGACTGTCCCGTCGGCGTTGTCTTTGATCTTCGCATAGCCAGCGGGTCCACGGCGGAACATGCCCATGAAACCCTTGCCGGATCCAGC
The DNA here is from genome assembly GCA_964426505.1 of uncultured Caldisericota bacterium. GTDB lineage: Bacteria > Caldisericota > Caldisericia > Cryosericales > Cryosericaceae > Cryosericum. The sequence goes on along the minus strand of CAYRQW010000008.1, from coordinate 13,335 downwards.
AGTGCCTGCGTTCGAAACCTCCGTCACCGTGCCTGTCACTGAAATGACATCGACACTCGTTCCCTGTGGCGTCGTCACGGTTCGTAGCTTGGTCGCTGCTGATGCTATGGCGATACCGCCTGTAAGGAGTCCGGCTATAACTACCGCCAGGACAACCTTTCCTATCGTTTTCCTCATGTGGTCTCCTCAGTTACGGGGTCACCCCCGGAGTGCGGCACCCATGGATGCTGCCAATTCTAGTACACAGCAGGGACGAGTTTCGTACCGGCGTCCCGTGAAGACCGTGGTTCTCGGCTCCCGTGAAACCGTGTCCAGGCCACGCCGGCGTCCAGCGGATTCCTCTGGCATGGGGGATCACACCCCATCGCACAATATGGCTGGCTATCGGTCTGTTTTTGAGAACAGGTTATTGAGATAGTTCCGAATCTGGTTGTCAGCAATCGAGATCCTGTTCGTGTAGTCCCCTTTCTCCTTGTCGGGCGTTCCGACTCCCTCAAAGCTTGTGCTGGAGACAACAGACCACGTTTTGACGTCCACGACAGTCATCTTGATGAACTCGGAGTGAGCGTCCGCGACTCGGTTGTGTCCAGTCTCCGTGACCCATTCGCCGACAAGCCTCGTGCTCTTGCTGTAGAAGACGATTGCGTTGATCTTGTCCACGTCTGTGCTGTAATGAGTGAACAGGCCGCTCCTGGCGAAGTTGAATTCCTTGGCGTCAAGGTCATAGAGAATAAAACAAGGCTCTGCATCTATGGCGGTGTCTCTGATGGCATATTCCTTCTGCAGCAGAGGTGCGAACTTGTCACGAACGGCTTGATACGCATGCGCACTGACTGCCGTAGAACGGCCGGCGGCAAAGCCCAGGAGCAGAACGACAACCACTATGGCCAACTTGCCCCTCACGCCGACAACCTTTGCTTTGATCAGCAGCAGAATGAATCCAGCTATGATTGGCAAGGACAGGGCAATGATCAGGAACGGGTTCTGACTTCCAGGAAGAAGAAACATGATCAGGCCAGCCATCAGAATGAAACTTCCAAAGGCCCCCATCATCAGCGCAAACACCGAGAACCAGATGACTCTGGCCTTGTCTCTTCTTGCCACGCTCCAGATACCCAGAACGGTGAGCACTGTGAACATGCTCATTGTGACAACAATGACCAATGAATCGTACCTCGACATCCCCTTTCCTCCTCTTTCCTGCTGCCGGTGTGTCCGTGCCCGCTATTCCGGTGAAGTCGCCTCAGGGACGGCAATACGGGTCGGTGGTGAACATGACGGCATCAGCGCGCTCGGGCTCATCGTCAGTATCAGAGCGCGGGGGTGACAGCTATCACTTGTCGTTTCAAGTCGTCGTTCTCCATCTGAATCCTGATTCACCGCGCTATCCCTGCCCGCGGTGCTCCTTAGTGCCCCGGGGCGGCGATCGTGATGGTCTTTGTCGACGCCTCCCATTGAACGCCTGCGCCGAGCTGCTCGGCAACGAAGCGAACGGGCAGCATCGTGCGACCGCTTACGATCAGTGGCACTACCTTGGTGTTCTGCGAGTCGATAGCTACTGATCTTCCGTTCACGCGTGCCTGACCTTTGCCGATCCAGAGTTCGAGCATCGTGCCATCCATCGACACAGTGACCTTGCGGTCTGCCGCATCCCAGGCGACGTCCGCCCCGAGCGGTTCTGCGACCCATTTGATGGGCAGCAACGTGCGACCCTCGATGATCTGTGGCGCCACATCGATCACCACCAACTCTCCATCGACCGACATCTGCTTGCTCCCCACGTGCAACACCAGTATCGTCTGCCGCGGCTGAAGTGCCCGGACAGTGAAGGACTGCACTGTGCACCAGGGTGAGACGAGGTTGGCTCGGGCAGCCTGGACTCTCCAGTAGGTCACCCCAGTACTGGAGACCTCTGAAGCACCCAACACGACGGACGTTCCTGAAATGTCTCGCTTCTCGATTGCCACCTTGGCGAAATCGGCAGTCGCAGAAGTCTGGACGTCGTAGGTTGCAGCTCCGGCGACGGCCGACCAGGAGAGCGAGACAGGCCCGGCGTCCACCGTGGCGCCCATAGCTGGACGTATTGGCGCAGGAGGGGCTGGCGGGACAAGATCAGATGTCCACATTGCAGTGTCATTGCTCCCGACCGCCACGAACTTGTCTCCGCGGGCCGCACATCCATACAGGATCTCCTTGGTGGGAGTGGTGCTGACGGTCCAATGGGTGAAGTCCGTTGAGACAGTCACGGTACCCTTGTCGCCCACGGCGACCAGAACGCCACTATGAGAGGCCACACCGAACAGAGCCGCTCCTGTCCCTGACTTCTGAGACGTCCACGTCGTGCCATTGCCCGAGGTCAGGATAGTCCCTCCCCCACCCACCGCGACGAACCGTCCCTCGAGGAAGGCGACGTCATTGAGGTCAGCGGTCGTACCAATTGCAGCGTTGTTCCAGGTCTGACCATCAACCGATGTCGCAAGCGTACCCGCCTGTCCGATCCCCACGAAGAGGCCTGCCCCGAAAGCAACGGAGCTCAGCGTCGCGTCCAGATCGGTCTCACCGACCGTCCAGGTCCGACCATCGTCGGAGAGAATAACGGTACGATTGTCTCCAACCGCAACCAGATGTCCGCCTCCCGCCGCGACACCCGTCAGCGTCTCGGATGTCACCGGTTCCAGAACACTCCAGCTGACGAGGTCGGGAGAGGTCATGACAAGACCAGATTCGCCGACCGCCGCGACACCCGATGACATGACCGCGACATCCATGATCCAGCCAGAGGCATCTGTTGCACTCCGCTGCCATAGCACACCATCTCTGGAGGTCCGTACGCATCCGAGCTCACCGACCACGACCAGCCCCTTGGGAGTATCCACCACCGCAGTCAGCGTTGCGTCTTCATTGTCAGCCTCCCCGGTTCCCGCCCACTTGATGCCATCCGGCGACATCGCAGTGGAGGACATCAACGATGTGACCAGAAAGCGGGTGGTGTCACCAAACGCACAGATGTAATCTTCATGTACCAGACTGGCACTGTCGGCACTCGGGACTGTCCACGATACGCCATCGGGAGACGTTGCTATCGTGCGACCGTAGCCGACAGCTACGAACATCCCTTGGGCGAACGTGATTGCGTGGATCGGATATATGAAGGCAGGTGCGGCTGCCTGCCACTTCACCCCGTCGTCCGAGTACCAGCTCGAACCGTTCGCATCCGCTACGGCAACGAAGCGATTGTTGCCATAGGCCACCTGGGCAAGCCAGGTCTTCGCTGAGGCCTCACCAATCGGGATGAGCGGGCCGGCTGCGATCGTCGAAGTTCCACGAAGGTCAGAAACGGGAAGCGAGGCAATCACAGTCCCTGCATTCTTGGTTCCAATGTCAGTTCCCATGAGGACAAGCGTGTCACGCCCAACCGCCATGCTCCAGAACAGCAGGTTCCTCTGAATTGGCAGTCGGTTCGTCCACACATGGCCGTCCGGCGACGTGAGAAGCATTCCGTTGTTGCCGGCCGCCACAAACAGGTCGCCGATACGAGTGATCGCCAGCAGAGAATCTTGTGTGCCGCTTGGCTCGACCGTCCAGGTGCTCCCGTCGCCGGACCGCAGAATGACGCCATGACTGCCGACAGCTACGAAGGCACCGCCACCGTAGGTGACGCTGTAGAGGTCGTCCTGCCATTGCTCATAGTTTTCATTCACGCGCGGAACCTGAGGGTTGACTTCATGCTGCCACGTCAGGCCGTCAGTCGAACTGTACACGGCTCCGTTGAACGCGTCCTCCGTACCGACGCCTACATAGACTCCTGCGCCACTGGCAATACCCACGATGACTGCATTTCCTGCAGACGTTCGATTTGTCCAGCGCATACCGTCTGGAGATGTCTGGGCTGAACCATTGTCGCCAAAGGAAACGAGCTGCGAACCAGTCCACAGCATGCCACGCACCCAGCTGGAACGCTTCCAGACATATGTCTCCTGCCATGTCATCTTCTGCCAGGACGTCCCGTCCACCGAGCGGAAGTAGAAGACGGCCCAGCGTGTCGGCACCGTCGCTGACTCCCGCATCGCATCGTAGTTGGCCGCAAGGACGAATGCATCACCTGCATAGGCGACGGCTGCAAACGTCAAGTCGCCGTATCCAGCTGTCCTCTTCGTCCAGGACAGGCCGTCTGGAGACGAAAAGATGAGTGAGGCCCCTCCTCCCGCCGCAACGTAAGTGCTGTTGCCCCAGGACACGCCATAGAGGTCGCCATCGGAGATGACCGTTCTGTCGTCCCACGTCAGGCCATCGACGGATGTAATGATCGCGCCATCCTGTCCAACAGCGACGAAACGGCCACCACCAAAGGTGACATCGTAGAGATTCTTGTCCACCGGTCCTGTCACCAGCGTCCATGCCACGCTGTCGCTCGATCGCAGAATGCCTCCCCCAAGCCCGACTGCCGCGAATGTCCCGTTCCCAAACGCGACGGCGGCCAGGCTGATGTTTGCAGGAGCTTCACGTTCTTTCCAGGAACGTCCGTCCGCTGACGCAAACAGGGACCCCTCGTCACCGACAGCAACATATGTGCCGTTCCCCCGGCAGATACCATACAGATCCTTGCTGGTGAATTGCTCGACAGGCTCCCAGTGTACCAGATCACTGGTCAGCGCAACTGCCCCGCGGGTACCGACGTTGACCACGACCTTCCCGTCGGTCGCCGCGTCGGTGTACGAGATGTTGCGTGCCTTCTGACTCAGCAGGTGCCATACAGAGCTCGCGTCTGCAGCCCTCACGCTCACCAACGGCATGAGCGTCTGAACTGCCAGCATGCCGACGAGCAGAACAGCAAGGATGACGTTTGAGAATGCCTCATGATGTCTGTGAAGAACCATAGTTGCCTCCCCTTCGAGGATGCTCTTTTTTTCGTGCTGGTGCCAGTATATACAGAAACGGGTTTGCACCCAGGAGCCGATCTGCACATGGCTGGACACTGGATGATACAGAGGCGGACTCTCGCCTGCGGGAAGGAGTATCCCAATGGAGAGACTCCTGGCACTGGACCAACGTGCTCGGGGCATCGAGAACACACGTCTGGGGTACTCAGGCAGTATCCTCCAGGGAAACGACGGAGCAGGACAACAGTGCATGCATCGATGACGGAGTGTGACCAGGGTCTATGGGCTGGAAAACTCCGCGGTGAACGTGATCGTTTCCCCGGCGCGACCGAGCTGAGAACCCACCGGCACGACGCTGAGCAACCTGGAGTCACCAGGTCCGCCGCCCGTGACGGTCATCGTATAGACGCCCGGGTTCACGAAGACTTCGTAGGGGACCATTGAGCCAGTCCACTGCTGTTGTCCGTCCAACCGGAATACCATGCGTCCTGACCACGCCTGCCCTTTCTGTGTAGCCAGGATGCGGACAACAGTCTCGCCCTCCGGCGCCGTGACGCGGCTGATCTGCCCGAAGGACACGGGCAGAACCATCCCCAGGACGACGCAGAATGCGAGGAAGACCGGCAGGCCGCGCTTCAACTTCGACAACTGCTTCGAATCCCGCCAGGTGGCGCGTGACTGCTCCAGCCTGGCTGAAGACGCAGTCTTGTAGCGGGAGCGGACGCGATAGCGAGCCCCGTCTTCACTCCGGGATGCGCGAGGGACTTTCGCATATGAACTGCGTGACCTGTAGAGTCTCATCTATCCACCGGCTTCAGTGTAGCAGGCTTCGATGCGCTGCCAATCCTGGACACCAACGGGCAGAGCCGGACGGTACGTCCAGCCCTGCCAACACTGTGCGTACGTGATGGATGTCCGGACCCCTGACGTATCACCCACTCACAGCGGCCGGCCACAGGTGGCGCAGAACCTGGCTCCCGTCTTCACAGGAGCGCCGCATCCGGGGCAGAACTTCGGCGTCTTCGCGGGGGCAGGAGTTGCAGGCGTTTTCTTGTCCTGTGACGCCATGCGCGGCGAAACCGTCTGTTTCGACTTCACAAACGCCCCCGCCGCATCAGCCTGCCGTTGAACGATCGTACCGGACAGCAGCAGGTCTCCCATGTTCTGGGTGTACTGCTCCAGCGACAAAGGCTGATGATAGACCTGAAGGACGCCATCCTTCTGGTCAAACCGGAACCAGTGATTCGCCAGTCCGGTAGAAGCGATGTATCCCCTCTGGAGCGTGTGCGGGCCGTCAGGTCCGACCACATCCAGACTGTATCCACAGCTGCTTACCCAGCTGCGCAGGAACTCCGAACCCATGTGTGCACCAGCCTCGCCATACAGGAGCACTGTGTCTGTGCCACCAGCGCGCTTTGCTCCGATAAGGAATCCCCGTTTCACGGCCTGCTCCAGACCGTCGCTGCCCATGGTTCCAATGTCCTTGGCAAGGGAGGGGACTAGTACGAGCAAGGAGGGCAGGAGCCAGCGAATGTCCTGACTGTGGATAGACGCCACCGCGCTGGACCTGAATTCCTCGGGCGTGGTGACGGGGTCAACCGTTCGCCTGTAGGCTAGCATGTCCTGATAAGCTGTGCGGCGGAAAGCGTCAATCGTGTGAAAGGCCGCAACAAGGGTCGAAAGCGTGCAGGGCGGAGCCAGATGGTTGGGCTCGCCCTCCTGTGTGTTCGTGCCAGTCCGGTACGCAAACCACCCACCACAGGAACGCGGCGTGTCAAAGACGCGAACGTCCCATTCGTTGTCACCAGGGGCTATCGCAACCAGCATGTCTCCCACTGCCTTGGATGCATAGACGCGTATGCTCCCCAGAGGCGCCATACCACCGCCCACCAGCAGTTCCAGACACAGGTCCGGCCGCGCCAGTACTCCCGCGACCGTCGAGAATACCGCATCATTCGCGAGCTGTTCCGCGATGTCGTTCATCGTGCCCGAGCCTGGAATGTAGTCTGCCAGAGCATCGGCAAAGGGAGAGAACCCTGTCGCCTGCAAGTGCAGCTGATCGACAAGAATTGTCCCGAGGTCCGAGGGACGGACAGTGAAAGACGTACCGGTCGTGCTATTGTCAGGTTGACTGTTCATCGGTTTCGCCTCCTGCGTTGTCTTGAACGGGCATCACAAGGTTCCAGAGTTCATCAGGGACTGGATCGGTGGGCGTCGTCTGGTCCAGAGAAGCTTCCATTGCCTCCTGCGCCAGAGCATCCGGCTCATCCTCTGTGCGTACTCCATCAAAGAGCGTGCTGTCCATATGACTGCCCGTCAGGGTGAGGAACGGACAGGCCTGCGTGTAAGAGCGAAGGGTCATCGAATCGTCGTCGGGCTGTATCCACAGGAGCTTCCCGGCCTCTATCCACGGCTTCAGGTCGAAGTCACGATCCAGTGCGGCGATGTCACCGTCGCAAGACCATGTCAATACCCCCTGGTTGTCGACAACTTCGTAGAAGTCCATTCCCCATGTGTTGATGCGATTGGGCACCTGCTCCGGATGGCTGGCAAAATAGGCGATGGCGTAGCTCTCATGCGAGCCGATCTGAACCTGACTGATCACTGCACACACACCTGGAAGGGCAAGCAGGCGCGGCACCACGTAGGGGTTCTCGGGGCCGGGACGGACTTCGAACGGCGTCTTCTCGACCGGGGATCCTACTTGAAGGGCACCTGCAAGGCCGATGAAGTCCACCGGCAGTTGCTGCAGCGGCCGCAACGGTTGGCCGTGGTTCCACCACAGCCCATCCAGCCCCGCTGTATCAATGGCGTATTCCAGAAGGTCACCGCTCAAAGGGCTCCTGGACAGTGCTACAACCGGCAGGTCAGTGAGATACTGCTCCCATATGCCACCAATCTCTTCTCCCCAGTGTTTCAGCTCCTGCAGGACTTCCAGCGGTGCCTGGTCAGGGTCCCTGTCCACTATGGCCAGCAAATCGACTTGGCGGGCGTGGGCCACCGTGTGCCGGGCAAGCAGCTTAGCCCTCTCCGATACTGTCATTGTTGATTGTCGCATGGCAGCCTCCTATGGAGCCGGCGGGATGTAGTTGGCAGCGCCTACGGCGCCGTCTGATCCAATCGTGATAACCGGCTTTCCTCCCAGCCCATGGCTTCGGATGATCTTCTCGTAGACCTTGTAGTCAGCTGGCGTTCGCGGTATCCAGTTCATGTGTGCTCCATGTGTGACCGGCACTCCCCGCGCGGCGCACCAGGCGACAAACGCTTTCTCTTCGGCAGCCGTCGCGGGTGCCCCACCCGCCTTCGTCAGACTCCAGAGGTCAAGGTCCGAGATGACCGGCCGGCCCGACGCCGTGTCGACCAAAGCACCACCCTTCACCGTCAGCTTCCCTTCCTTGATGAGCTGCCCCACTTTCGGTCCCGCCAGCTCACCTATCCTGTCGGCGACGCGACCCTCTACCTCTCTGATCATCTGAGCCTTCCGAGCGCTCGGGATCCCTGGGTTCCTCTTGATACCCTCGATGAGTCGGTCAACCGCCTTCTGGTCGGGCCTGAAATGTCCAACTGCCCCTTCGGGTGCTTTACCCCCGATCAAACTGTCGATGAAGCTGGTTCCCTTGTTCTTGATGGCAGAACCCTTCGGCACGCCGTTCTTCACGAAGCCCGAGATCGTCCCCTGTGGACGCACGCCAACATCAAGGCCGAACTTCCTGGCCCCTTCCTTGATCGTCCCGAGGTGGCTGGGATTGATCCCGGTCGAGGGAACCGCGCTGTGCACTGATCTGAGCGCGCCTCCTTTCAGCTTGGCGGCGTCGTTCGCAATGGTCTGCGCAGCCTTGGCTTCTCCGGACGCGAATGTCCTGAGAATACCGTTGACAAGAGCCTTCGCGCCTGCCCTGAATTCACCTTTGAGGATCTGCCCACCCGCGACGGTCAGGATCTCCTTTCCTGCAATGAAGGCCGCTTTTGCCTGACCGGCCGTGAGTATTGTCATGCCGATCTTTGCAGTCCCGATGAGCACATTGCCGAACCGCTCGAGAACGGGGACATTGGGGTCCCAGGATTTCACCCAGTTGTCCCAGCCACCGCAGTCCTTGATGGCTTCCCACATCTTCTTGGGATCTGTCAGGGTCGTCCAGACCGTGTTGGCAACACCCGATAGTATCTTTCCACCGACGTCCACTGCCGCAGAAGCACCACCCTTGATGTCCTTCCATGTTCCGCTGGCAGTGTTCCAGATGATCTGGGGATCGTTCCATGCGTCCTTGGCAGCACCGACGACATCGTTCGCGAAGTTCTTGAGCGGTGTGGTGACGATGCTGGGATCGTTGTAGACAGCCTTGACCCCGTTGTAGAGGGACGTGACTCCCTTGACCGCCAAGTCCTTGGCCCCTGTGACAAGGCCCGACACCGCATCTCCGATCTGGACCGCTTCACCTTCCCAGTTCTTCCAGGCTCCGGCAAGCAGTCCTCCCCAGGTATTTGCTTCGGCTGCCTCTGCCTGTGCTTTGATCGCATCTGCGACGGCTTTTTCCGCTCTCGCCCTCCGCTGTTCGGGTGTGAGAGGAACACCCCCCGGTGCCACGTTCATTCCGGGAGGAGGAGGCGTATCCGGCAGTCCGAGCTTCTTCGGGTCAATGCCATGCCTCTTCATGTATCCATAGGCTGCTCCAAGGTTGGTCGCCAGGAGACCTGCCAGGAGCGCCGCCACAGCAGGCGGTATTCCCAGTTTCCTGACCATTGGCCAGCCAGCGTTCCTGATGAGACCCTGGATTGTACGACCGCTCTCAGACCAACCACCATCGTCGGCAAGAGCCGGAGTCACGACAACAAGGACTGTGCCTGCGAGAGCAAGAACCAGCAGAAGGGCTCCGACAGTCGTCGTCGCCTTGCGCCGTCGGAGCACTGATCCCGCGATGGCGACCAGAACGATGACGAGAGCGCCCCAGAAGGTGAACTGCGCCCAGCGCGCCGGCGTCCGCCGCATCGCGGAGGCAGCGAACCCCAGCGCCAGACCCGGGAACAGCAGAAATGCATAGTCCGACTCGGCTCCGCTGGGTGCCAGTCGTACCTTGAGAAAGCGCCGCAGGTCCGACAGCGCCAGCCGCAGAACCATGTGCTCAAAACTCATGTCCAGTGACATCGTAATCAGGAGGAATCCAGCCGCATATGCCCAAGCCGCCATGTAGTTGCGCATCGTCGATCCAATGATGACCGCGACGGCCCCGCCCAGCAGGAACGGGATCAGCGCCTTTGCTCTCAGGTGGCGGAATGCCTGGACCAGCCACGACGGCGATAACACAACACCTCTTACTGATGCGATGGGTGCCGAGAACAATCTGCCGAGGGATGAACTGACGAAGTAGGAAGCAACTGCCCAGAACGCTACGCCTCCACGGGGATTCTGCATCGTATCGAGCATCCATCCAAGGATCGGCTTCGTCGGGTACAGAACGGTGTTGTTGGGTCCGACCAGCAGCCACGTATGGAAGAACCATGTTGCACACGCCGTCACAATGCTCGATACGATGGTCGAGGGCAGGTTCTCCAGCCAACTCCTCACCATCAGGATCGCGAGCTGCCAGAGGGTTTGAGGGGCTGGTTCCTGCCTTGGAGCTGGCCTGCGCCCGTGCCATCCACCTCCAGTGGATGTCGTCTGGGTTGTCTCTGTTGCCGCAGCTTGCTGCACGGACCGGTCGGCTGTGGAAGCTGGAATCCACGTCTTGCCGTTCCATGTGAGCCACGCCCCGGTCGCAGGATCGATCTGCCACCAGGCGCCGTCAGGCGTCACGAACCGTAACTTCGCTGCTTCCTGTTGGTAGTGCTCCGGCGTGATGGCTCCACTCGTGAGCTGTTGCCGCAGTACTACATACGACTGACTCGCTTCGTTGAATTCCATGACTGCCTCCCATCGTCCCCGATACTGCGTCCGTCAACGGATACAAGGCCTGTCACAATCACAGTCCTCAGTATGCGAAATCTGATTGACTCATGCAAGTCCCTATGGCAGGACCGAGCGCACGACACCGGTAGCCCTGGTGACCTCGTACCAGCCGAACGTCGCCGAATGCCCACCCAGTTCGTCCTGGACGAGTTCATACGCATGCACTGTGTACGTGGTCGCGTCCTCCAAGTCAATGTCGATGACGACCTGATTGCCAGGGCTCCTGGCCTCCACCAGCCTGATCCAGGCAGCCACATCAGGAAGGGCTGTCACCCGCGCGATGGCATCGTCCCGTGATGTGACGGGACCGGAAACCGGGGACCGGCGGCACCCCGTGATGCCGGCGAGCATCAGGACAAGAATGGCGACCGCAACGGGCACCATCCGCGAATGCTTCATCACGTTCCTCCTTCAATGTTCAGCAGCGCCTGCCGGTCGATAATCGTGATCCCGTCTCGGGTCGCGCACCAGAGGTTGCCGCTCCTGTCTTCCACCATCGATTTCACTTCGTCGTTCGAAAGTCCATCCATCGTCGTGAGGACCCTGAACCCCTCCGGCGTCTGGACGGCCATGCCCTGGTATTCCGATCCGACGATCAGGGTTCCGTCTGTGGTCACATAGATCGAACGTGCTTTGCCGCCCGCCAGTCCTCCGGCTTTGCCCAGTGTCCGCCGCGGCTGCCAGGAGTCACTGTTGCGTTCAAACTGAACTGCGCCTCCATCATCGAGGAATCCCGTCCCGACCCATACGGTGCCATCGGGTGCCTCCATCAGCGAGGCGACATCGTTGTGCGGCAGGCCGTCAGTAGTCGAGAACGTCTGCCACCCCGATGCATTACGTATTGCCAGCCCGCCTGCTGGCGCGACATATGAGCCAAACCACAGACCGCCACTCGTGTCTTCCAGCATGACACGCACCATGTCGTCTGCAAGGCCGTCCCGCTTGCCCAGCACAGTCCACCCGTCCGCCGTACGCATCGCAGCGCCACTCCACGTCCCTGCCCACAGATCCCCCTCTCGTGTCACGAGAACACAGTTGACACGGTTGTCAGGCAAGCCTTCCCTTGTCGTGAACCAGGTCGCCTCTCCATCCTTCCAGCGCACCAGTCCACGCTCGGAGGCAAACCAGAGAGCCCCACCGCCATCCCGTGCAATGCCGCGCACATAGGTCATCGGGCGCCCCGCGTCGACGATCGTGGTCACCCCGCGGGTCTGTGTATCGACGGCACACACGCCGTCCACCCCTCCGCACCAGAGCGTATTCCCGTCCAGGAGCAGAGCAAATACGTCTCCTGGCGGACGAAGAATGTCGATGCCCGGAATGCCTTGTGGCAGTGCCGGCAGGACGGCGTCTTGTGGACCCCAGCATCCCGCAGCCAGACAGGACAGCATCACGATCAGTGCCACGACAGCTCTCCTCATGCCGGCCCACTCTCCACGAGGTGACCGTTCTCGAGACGCATCTGCCTGCCTCCCACCGCTCGCGCCTCGTTCTCATCGTGCGTCACATAGACAAGAGCGGTTTCACGAGACTGGACGACCTCACACACGAGCTGCAGCAGCTCCGAACTGAGATCGGTGTCCAGGCTCGTGAGCGGTTCGTCCATCAGCAGGTGCCGAGGGTGTGGCGCAATTGCCCTGGCCAGCCCGACGCGACGCTGTTCACCTCCTGAAAGCTGCCCCGGAAAGCGCAGGGCAAGTTCCGCCACCTTGCAGGCAGCGAGCGCCTCAGTCATCCGGAGCCGGGCTTCTGAGCGTGAAAGGTCAGCCAGTCCGTACAGGACGTTCTGCTCCACCGTCATATGCGGCCATAGTGCCCCCGCCTGGAAAACAAACCCGATGTCGCGGCGTGAGGGAGCCATGCTGATGCTCCCAGTGGAACTAGCCATGTCGCCATCAACGCGTATCGACCCTCCCGACGGCGCGACCAGGCCTGCCAGCAGTCGGAGCAGCGTCGTCTTGCCCGCCCCGGACCGGCCCATCACGACGATGCGTTCACCATCGGCCACCGTCAACTCCAGGTTCGACAAGATGGCGGATCGCCCGAAAGAGAACGAGATCCCCACGCATTCGATCATGCCGAACTCCAGGCCCTGCGCCAGGACACAAAGCACGGTATGCTCAGCAGGAGCACGGTCACAAAGAGCGCAAGGCACAATGCTGAAACCGTTCCGGATGCACCATAGTGCAGGTAGTTGTAGATCGTGATCGAGAGAGGCTGTTGCCCTGGTGGCATGACCATGAGGATCCCTCCCACCTCGCCAACCACGAGAATGGTGACCAGCAGGATGGTGGCAGTAAGAACAGGAAGGAGCATCGGCAGCCATACACGAAGCATCCAGTCCCCACGCCTCCGCTCAAACACGCGCCCGGCCTCCACTGCATCCACATCGGCACGTGCCAGCCGCGCTCCGATCATCAGACAGGCGAAGGGCGCAAACCTGAATGTCATGAGAAGTGCGGGCGCCGCTTGAGCTGCCCATCCGCCATGCATGATGCCACCCACGAGCAG
>CAYRQW010000007.1:0-25116 GCA_964426505.1 uncultured Caldisericota bacterium | reverse complement strand
TCGGGAAACGGCCTGAAGCAGTTCTCCCGGCCCAAACAGGGCCGGGAGATGAAGCGAGCGCGGCCACTACGTCACCATGCGCCAGCATTCCGACGAATAGCATTTGAAGTCAAGAAAACGTTCCAAAGCCTCCTATGATTGAATCAGAGAGGTGGGATGACAGTGTGGGAGACAAAGAGCGGACCTTCATCAGCAACAACTCGGATGAAGGCATACATTGCCGAGCACCTGCAGGACCCTATAACCGCGAGCGATCTGGCAAAGGCAGCAGGCTACTCACAATCATGCGGCAAGGCTGTTCAAGGGGGACACGGGCCTATCCCCGTTCGACTACCTCCGCCGCGAGAGACTGTCTGCCTCCGCCCATGCCCTGCGCTCTGGCAAACACCAGGTGATCGACATTGCGCTGGACTTCGTCTTTGACAGCCAGGAGGGTTTCACGAGGGCGTTTACGAACGGGTTCGGCATCTCTCCCGGAAGGTACGCCACCCGTCCGACACCCGAACGGAGCGCCTGATCGAACATGGCATGGACGCACTGATGGAAGGCAGGACGGTGTTCGTCATCGCCCATCGTCTGTCCACGGTCCGCGATGCCAAAGCGATCATCGTCCTCGAGCATGGGGAGATCATCGAACGTGGCAACCACGAGAGCCTGTTGGCCGAGAGAGGCCTGTACTACCAGCTGTATACCGGCCAATCTGCGCTCGAGTAGCAGTTCTCGCTGAACGTCAGGAAGCCCGCGTGGCTCAATCAGGTCACGCGGGCTCGCCCTTTTCTGGCAGCCGTTTCTGTGCTTCCGACCCTACTGAGGAGTCACGATACGCACCATCGCCGCGACGCCCATCACCGGGTAGCTCATGGATACGGGCCCCGCAAACGTGACCTCGACTGTGTCCCCTTCCCGGATCTCAGAGAAACCAGACGACCCCTCAATGAGTGTCTGTCCCCGATACACGCGTGACTGCATCGTGACCGTTACGTTCGCGGCGTTGAGGGTGGTGTCCGGGTCCTGTTTCCCCTCGACCAGCATGGTGATGCCATCCTTGCCATGCACGATGTCTTTGACGATCCCCCTGATGCCAATGGTCGAGAAGTCGACGGGTTCAAGGCTCTGCAGCAGTTCTGCTCCATCCTTCGGGCAGACGTCTTCGAGACTGCCGAACGAGAGATACAGGCTCTTCGTCTCATCGACGATGTAGTGTGCCACGTGCAGGCCGCTGCCAACGTCATGGGTCGGGCCGAGGCGTGTGATGATATCTGCATACGTCATGCCCTTTGTGATGCTGTCGATGTCTCTGGTTGTGACGTACCCGACCGGATTGTCCCACCGCAGTGCCTGCTCCAGGCTCACAGGGCTGGTTCTCCTGCAGCCTGCCAGCATAGCCAACGCAGCCATCAACGCCAGTATCATGATCACAGGTCTTCTCATTGTCACTCCTCATCTACCACGAAACGGTACCGCGCCGGGCGCTTGCGTCCCAACTGCCATTATGACACGAAAACGCGGGGCGAGGTTCCTGGTGTTCACACAGATCGCCGGATCAGAAGTTCATCGCATGGCCGGCACGTGACAGGAACCCTCCGACTGAGCCGGATAGGCGGGACATAGCTGCTTCACACTGCTCCGTTTCGCGGTTTTGATGTACATTACAATGGGGTAGAGCCCGAGCGTGGGCGTCGCAACCATCGACAGGATCCGTGTGAGGGTTATGAACACAGTCAATGGAGGTACAATGACCGTCAGAGTGTTTTACCATTCTTTGACAGGCAACACCAGGATGATCGCCGATGCGATCGCGGGTACTGCAGGGTGCACGGCAGAGCCCGTGGCTGCTGCGGCGGTAACCGAGCCAGTGGATATGCTGTTTCTAGGTGCGGCGGTCCATGGCGGCGATGTCGACGCATCGGTGAAGAAGTTCATCGAAGGGCTTGACCCGGCTCTCGTGAAGCAGGTCGCCGTGTTCAGTACGGGATTTCCCGAGAGCAGGGATAAGGCTGTTGGGATCATAAACAGCCTGCTGGTCCGGCGAGGCGTTGCCACAAGTGACAAGCGCTACTTCTGCAAGGGAAAGTTCCTTCTCTTCAATCGGAAGAGCCCGGATGGGCAGGACCTGAAAGGAGCGGAGGAATTCGCGCGGAGCGTCCTCACGGGCTAGTACTCCGCGCGTCGTTTCTAGAGCAGAGGTATCCCTGCGGCGGAACAGGCGGACCGCATGGCACCAGACCAGACACCGGACTGGACTTCTCCGATGTGTGCCGTGTGCAGGAGAAGCATACAGAGTCTTGACTGTCCGATACCGCCACCGATGGTCAGTGGCAGGTCGCCCGCGAGCAGGCGGCGGTGATATGGGAAGTCCCGACTGGCGAGTTCGCCGCGTGCTTCAAGCTGACACAGGAGGGCCGACGGATCTACCCGGATGCCCATGGACGAAAGCTCGAACGCACAACCGAGGACGGGGTTCCAGATGAACAGGTCTCCGTTGAGACCGCGATGCGTCTCGTCCGTGGGCGTCGACCAGTCATCGTAGTCAGCCGCACGGCCATCATGGGGAAGGCCGTTGCGCAGAGGTGCGCCGATACCGATAACGAACACGGCACCCAGATCACGGCAGAGACGGTTCACCCGCTCCTGTGGCATGTGATCGGGGTCATCGGCCTCCAGGTCTTCGGTGGACACGAAGCGGACCTCGTCCGGCAGGTCCAGAGAAGGCACTGAAAGGTAGCGCTCATGCACGAGCCGGTCAGTGCGCAGCAGGACACCGTAGATGTCTCGCACGATCTCTTCGAGGAACAGCACGGTGCGCTCGTTCGCATCGATGACGCGCTCCCAGTCCCACTGGTCGACGTAGACGGAGTGCAGGTTGTCCAGCGTTTCATCGGGCCGGATCGCGTTCATGTCCGTGTAGAGGCCTTCGCCCTGTTCGAAGTGGTAGTCGGCCAGGGCGGCGCGCTTCCACTTGGCCAGTGACTGGACGATCTCGACATCCTCGCCGATACTGCGGATGCCGAACCGGACCGGGCTCTCCACGCCGTTGAGGTGATCGTTGAGGCCCGAGGCTGCCGTCACACAAAGTGGTGCGGAAACGCGTGCAAGGTTAAGTGCGGCCGCAAGTCCGCTCTGAAACGTATCTTTGATGAACTTGATCGCCTGCTCCGTTTCCCGCAGCGACAGCGCAGGCGCGTACCCCTCGGGCAGACAAAGCCTGCCGCTGATATACGTCAGAACCGTTTCCATCTCCATTTTCATGTACGTCTCCGTTGTTCCGCCGCCGACACCATCGTTGGAGGTGAAGGTATTTTTGTAGAGGATAGCAGGAAGGGCCGTTCCACTATGCGGAAATTGTGAACACAAGAAAGGGCATGGGAACCACTCACGGCGACAGGAGGTAACCTTCGGGATCGAACGGGAGTACACCATGGTGTGGTGTGGACGTGCTCCTCGCCACAAGTCGGAACAAGGAGCTGCAACGATGATTCTTCAGTCGATACGGTATGGGTGGAACAAGGCACGTCTGTGGGTCTGGGCATTCCTGCCGGCGCTTCTGCTGCAGTGGCTGCTGGATGGCGCCGTGACATGGCATGGGGAAGCTGATGGGACAAGAAGCCTGCGCCTCTGGTGGCACAACATGGGACCTCAGACACAGGGGATCGCCATCATGGCGACAGTCCTCGGATTCGTCGCGTATGTCGTGTCCCTTTGGGTCCGGATGGGCATCATCCATGGATCGGTGCAGGCCGCGCGCGGAGAGAACGTGACAGCCAGTGACTTCTTCCTGTCGTGGGAGAGGGTATGGGAATTCGTCGCTGGTACGCTGCTGTACGCCCTCATCGTCGGCGTCGGCGTGATCCTGCTGATTGTCCCCGGCATTATCTGGGGGCTTCGCTACAGTATGTACGGATACTACATGGTGACGGAGGGAGCGGGCCCCATGGAGGCACTGCAGAAGAGCGCCGCCGCGACCAACGGTCACAAGGGCGAGCTGTTCGGTCTCTGCCTTGCCTCTGCAGGTGTCGTCATCCTGGGTGCTCTTTGTCTGGGTGTCGGGCTCCTGTGGGCTCTTCCCACCGTCGAAATCGCCTGGAGTGCCGTGTTCCTCGAACTCTCCGGACAACAGACGGTCCCGGCGATGGAGCCGGCGTAGAAGAGACACGGAAAGCGGGCTCGAAAGCCTTCACGCAGGGAGCTGGATGAGTTGGAGCTGCCGGGCTGGCTGCACAGAACTGCCGAGCAAGCTGAGGATGTCGTTGACTCTCAGGCAGTGATATCAGACGCTCATGAAGAACCTGCCCGCAGCTTCGATCGTTCTTGCTGTCTGGGGTACCGGGGCTACCACGAAGTCGTGGAACAGCCCCCGTATCTCATCGAAACGGACGGTGGTGCCGGGGGCCCCTGCAAGCTTCTTTGCAAGCAGAACGCAGTCAGGGTACAGGATTTCGTTTGTGCTGGTGATGACAAGGATCTCGCCCAGATTCTCCAGATTTCCATAAGTGGGTGAGAGGCGGAAGTCGGTCAAGGCAAGTTCGCCTGCGTACGCCTTTGCCGCATAGGAAAGGCCGTCGATCGACAGGATGAAGTCTCTCCTCTGAAGAGCCGCCATGTCGGGATTGCTCATCGTAAGGTCGACCCAGGGGGACACCAGCGCAGTGCGTATGGGAAGATGCTTGATGCCCTCATTTCGCAGCACCTGCAGGAGTGCCAGTGCAAGACCACCGCCGGCAGAGTCGCCAAAGAGGCAGAACTCATGGTCGGGATACGTCGTCACGAGTTCCTTATAGGCTTTCAGCACAACACTATGGGTAGTCTCGACAGTGTATTCGGGTGACAAAGGGTAGTCTATGAAGGTGACATGCAGCCCGAAGTCCCGCACAAAGCGTTTGACAATACTCAGGTGTCCCGGGGTTGCCTCGGTCACATATGCGCCACCGTGCAGACAGATGACGTGGCGCCTGTTCTCCGGTTTGCCGCGCACAGAGAGAAGGTGAAAGCCGTCAACATCCTCGTCCTGACCGTCGAAGCACTTGCCAAGCTTGTCTGCATAGACGGCCCTGCCACCTCGTGCCGGGTTCTTGAGCATTCGCGTGACAAGAGCGTTCGTTATCATTTCTACAGGATCTTCCTCTTTGTAAACGGCCCGGACATGAACCGTGCCGTCGCCTTCGCTTTTGTCAGCCACTCAAACCGGACGTTGTTCCGGGTGTTTGCAAGCATCCTCGGGACGAAGTACTTCGCCACTGTTTCGGGCTTGTCGGCCAGCATGTTGAATATCTTCTGAAAGCTCTGTTGACTTTCAATGGCGGGGACACTGGCGTCCGGCGATTTTGTGATGAAGTCGGTAAGCACCATGCCAGGCGATAGTCGTCCTGCGATCACTCCTGTTCCCCGGAGCTCCTTTGCAAGCCCTTTCATGAAGTACGTCAGAGCGTGTTTTGTCGTGCCATACAGGATGGTTTTCGGCTGCACCATGTTGTTGGAGCCAAGCCCCTCCATGGAATAGATCGCGCCGCCTTTTTGCGCGATCATTCCCGCACTGGCCACCTGGCAACCGTAGATCGCGCCGTTCAGGTTGGTCGAGAGGGTCGTGTTTACATAGTGTTCGTCGGTATTGTAGATGTACTCGTGTGGTGCGTTCTGCCCCGCGTTGTTTATCCAGATGTCGATCCTGCCCCATTTCTCTCTGGATCTATCCCAAAGGTTTTGTACATCACTCATGCTCTGCACATTGCAGGGGACATAGATGATCTGCTCCTCAAAAGCTGAAAGGTCCGCTTTTACACTCTCGGACAGCTGCTCACCCCTTCCGGACAAGGTGACATTACAGCCGCCTTGCAGAAACTCCTTTGCCATGCAAAGTCCGATGCCTCGTGTACTGCCTGTAATGACTACGTTTTTCGTGGAGCACCTCACTTCGTTTCTGTCACGAATGCCACAATTCGCTGAACGGTCAGAGCCTGTTGCTCTTCTCGTGAGATCGTGGCTGTTGCATCGCCTTTCTGAGCGCCATAGTTGCCGACCTGTGCGTGGTTTCCGCCCCTGATTTCGAACGTGAGTGTACCGCTCCTCAGCTTGTTCCTGTCCCAGCTCGTTTCGAGACTGCCATAGATGGCGAGCGTCGGAACGTCCGCATCGTTGAGAGGATAGGCGCCGAGCAGGATCAACCCTTTGAATTTCCCGCTGTTCTTTCCCATGTAGCTGCTTGCCATAGCACCGCCCAGGGAATGCCCCGCCAGGTAGAAGTTCTTGACGTCGGGGAAGGCCGAGAGCACTCTATCGGCGGCATTTGTGTCAAACACGGCAAGATTGAACGGCATTTTCACGAGAATGCACGCGATCCCATGCTGTGACAGTTGCTCCAGCAGTGGAGCGTAAGCAGTGTATTCGACCTTGCCACCGGGATAGAAGACAAGTGCAGTGTCGAAGCCCTCTTCTGCCGAAAACACAGTGAAGCCGCCTTCTTCGTACACAGACCCGTCGTTGTTCGCCATCGCGGCTGCTGCAGTGGCGTCGGCTCTGTAGTAATCGGACGCGTAGACCAGGAACGCGCCTGCAACAATGATGACCACCAACAGGATGGATATGAGTGCAATTCTTGATGCTCTATTGCTTCTCTTCAACGCCCGACCCCCTTTGCCAGCTTCCATTGCTTGTACTCCATGCCAGCGTCAGAGAGGAAGACACTCGCTCAGGCGACTGGATACCTGCGGCCCCCTGGTGCGCGTCAATTACATGGCGAAAGATGTCGTCAGACGTACATCTTCTCGTAGTAGTCCTTCAGCATGCGCGCTGCCGAGAACTCCCACTGGGCCATGTCGATGCTGGCATGCATCATCTCGACCCAGGTGTCCCGGTGGTCTTCGTAGGTGGGGATGACCTCGGCGCCAAGTACGTGGTACAGCGAAACGACATCGACACTATTGCAGTCGTGGCCCTCGTATCCCCCGCCAAACTGCCAGCCATTGACGCCGTGCTTGCAGGCCTCGGGCCACCATCCGTCGAGCGTGCTCAGGTTGAGGACACCATTCATCGCGGCCTTCATGCCTGACGTGCCACTCGCTTCCATAGGCCGTACAGGGTTGTTGAGCCAGACATCGCACCCGCGCGTCAGCATCTTGCCGATGCTCATGTCATAGCCCTGCACGAATACTACGTTGTTGGGATACTCCCTGGCGATGCGGACGAGGTTGGTGATGGTTGCCTTGCCCTCCATGTCGTTGGGGTGAGCCTTGCCGGACAGCACGATCTGGACTTTGTGGCTGCGCAGCAGGTCGCCGATGATCTCCCTGTTCGAAAAGATGAGGTCGCTGCGCTTGTATGGGGTAGCTCGGCGAGCAAATCCGATCGTGAGGACGTTTTCGTCGAGCCGGACGCCATTTCGTCGCTCGATGTCCTCGATCATCACGCGCTTCAATGTGCGGTGGGCTGCCCAAAGATCCCCTCCAGACGCATGGACCTGTCGGACGTTCTCATCCTGCCAGGTACCGTTGTGGACGCCGTTTGTTATGGACAGGATGTCGGAGCCTCCAGGGATAAGCTTCCACATCTCCCGTGCAGTGTTCCCGTGCAGCTTCGATACGGCGTTTGCCTTTCTGGACAGGCGCAGACCCGCGGCAGTCATGCTGAACGGGTTTCCCCCCAGCTGGACGATCTGATCGCTGGAGAGGCCGTCGTACGAGTTCATATACTGCAGGATGCGATGAGTATGCACCTCATTGCCGGCGGACACCGGCGTGTGTGTTGTGAAAACGATATGGTGCTTCACAGACCGAAGTGCATCCGTGAAGGGTACCCCCGTCGTCATTTGCTGGCGGATCAGTTCGACGCCCGCAAAGACAGCGTGGCTGTCGTTGAAGTGGTAGACGTCCACGTCGATACCCAGGGCCTGCAGCGCGCGTATGCCGCCGATGCCGAGGATCATCTCTTGCGCGATGCGTTCTTCCTCGAACCAGCCGTAAAGCTGTCCCGTCAAGTTCCATCCCGGGTTGCCCGGAAGAGACGTGTCGAGGAGGTAGAGCGGCGCATTGCCGAAGGCGGTACACTTCCACACCTTCACCCGTACCTCTTCGTCGCGGATGGGTACGGCGACGATCACACCCGTATCCTCGAGCGAGTCATACCGGTACTCGTGGTAGCTGTCGTATGGGCGATCGTACTCGTCGATGAACTGCTCGGTGTAGTCCTGACGCCACAGGATGCCGATCCCGACCATTGGCCGGTCGGTGTCCGCCGCCGCCTTCAAAATGTCGCCTGCCAGGATGCCCAGACCCCCGGCGTAAATATGCAGTTTCTCATGCAGCCCGAACTCCATACAAAAATAGGCTACTCTGGGCACTGATTCGTTCATTGCAAGCCTCCGTCATGTTCCGATTTCGATGACAACAACCTCACACGGCCTGAGCACAAGTTCGTCGGCTGAAGAAACCGATCGCCTGCAAGGGCCCTGTGCATCATACACGATTTCGACTTCTTTTCCGACAGACATCACCGCGGGGAGCTCCAGTGAAAGCCTGAGCACGAGTTCTGTCGTCAGCGATCGATTTGCCACGACGATGAGCCCGTTGGAATGAGGCGAGTCATGATAGCAGAGCATCGTCAAGTTCCCATGGTGCAAAACGTCGTCCTGCTTCACGAAGTTCGCGGGATCGCTGAAGAGCGGCAGGTAATGCCGCCGCAGGCGCAGTGATTCCTGAAGGAGATCGTCCGCCCACGCGTCGCCGCCTGTCCAGTGAAGGCAATAGGGGTCGAAGAAGGCAAGCCGGCCGGCCATGGGGTCACTGGGCGGCAGGACGAAACGGCCGTCCTCGCTGTTGTCCAGTCCAAGGTTCATCGGCTGTACCTCCAGCAGTTCCTGTCCACTGTTGATGAACGGGACAGCGTTGGGCATGAAGGCGTTGAGGGTCAGGGCGAGTCGAAGGGATGGCTCGTTTGGAAGAACATGGGCTGATCGGGGAGTATCTGGTGTCTCCACGGAAGCGACGACGGGAACCGGTGAGGCAAGGAACCCATCGTCCAGGATGGAGTGGTTGAAGTCGGGGTTGTGAACCCTCTTATAGTTGTAGTAGGTGTAGCCACTGATCAGGTCGAACCCGTTTCTCTGCGCCTGTGCCCCTCCGGTGCAATCCAGCTCCTCGGACCAGAGGAGGAACGCGGGGTCCACCCCCCGGATGCGCCGGACGATCGAAGCATTGTGTTCGACCGGCATGGCGTGCGCCATGTCGATGCGAGCTCCGTCGATGCCGAAGCGTTTCCTGTAGTATGGTATCACCCCTTCGATGTAGTGCCAGAGCTCCACATTGGGCTTTGCTCCCGGGTACCTGCCGAGGGAAGCGCCGTCCTGCATGAGAAATGGAGGCTGTCCGTCAGCAACGTACTTCCCGACCTGTGCTGCATTGTCGGTGTAGAAACGAAGGTAGGTGGCATCGGTCCACGGCGGCTGCTGGTCGTTGACGACGTCCGAGAATCCGGGTGCCGTCGTGACGCCGAACTGATCTTCGATGGCGCCCAGGAGGTCATCGCCCGCATGTGCCCGGACGGCTGCCCAGCGGTCCGGATCGATATGATCGGGAGACCATGTGAACTGAGACAGGTATTCCGGCGTTTGTGGTGATGTGTACAGCTGTCCCAGGGTTTCGTCGTCCAGATTCCGCATGGTCGAGCCGTCACCCACTGTGAGAGCCCTGAATCCCGCCGCGCACGCCTTCCTGATCCAGCAGAACCAGTCTGGATGGTCGGCGATGAGGACACTGTCTCGCGCAGTCGTACGGAACGCGAAGTCGAGCACCACCTTCATCCCCAGCCAGTGGCACAGTTCGACGAAGGCGCGGAATTCTGTCTCCAGGAGTTCGTCTGTGCTCTCGCCCAGCAGGGGGTCATGCAGCCCGGCGTCGACCCCGTAGATGTCCTTGATCGCGTATGGACTGCCGAGTGTGCCCTTCCTGTATCGGTCGCTGTGCCTGAACACCGGCAGCAGGTAGACGATGTCGACCCCGTACCGTCGAAGGAGAGGGAGCAGTGCCATGGCCTTCAGGAACGTGCCTGAGCAGATTTCACCGGTGTCATGATGTGGCCAGGCAGTAAAGGAGCGCATCAGCAAGCCATAGATGACGCTCTCGGTAAGGCATCGTCGCTCCGGATCCGGTTCAGTGCCTCCTTCCCGCAGTGCCTTCTCGATGCAGGCGGCGAAGAAGACGTATGGGTCCACCCGCAGCTCGCCTGGCCTGCCGGGGTCTGTCGTACCATCGGTATACGCAGCGTGGTTCCAGCGTTCGGGGACAAGCCAGCCATTTCCACCCGCACCCCTCCTGCTGTGGAGGATATCGAGCAGCAGTCCAACGTTTGCGACGCGGTCAGGCAGCTGGTTCACGCCAATGTCTCCGTTGGTGTCCATAGATGCAACCGTCTTCTACCGGTTGGAGGAGCGGCAGAAGGCCGCAAGCTGTGCGGTTCTGCTACGAACGTGAGGAGGCAATTCGCGGGCAAGGGCCCGGTCGAGCACTGACAGGTTGGCACTGCCGCTGTTGAGCAGATGATCTTCGATCAGCTTCACCTTCACTTCCCTCCCTGGCATCAGCTGGTAGAGGATGTACCAGTCTTCCAGTGACGTGAACGGGATCGTCACGCCGTCTACGCTCTTCCTCATCGTGACAGCCCGATCGTCGAATGGAAACGCGTAGATGCCGTCTTCGTACCTGATGGCCAATCCGGCCATGACGTCGACCTCCGTCCCGTCGATCACGTATTCGAGGAACCGGCTCGTCGAGTACAGGCTTCTGCCGGGATCACCGAACGCTTCATCCCCCAGACCGCCAAGGATCGAGGCAACCATGTCTGCGTCTGCCTCGGTGGTCATGATGTCGATATCGTGCGGCCCGTCGATCAGGCCGTGGTAGTACAGCAGTACGGACGCACCGACACCCCATTGAACATCAGCCTGGTTCAGTACGCGTGCGATCAATACCAGCGTATCGAATAGCATTCGACCCCCTGTGACGCTTGCCCCTTGTCTGCGACAAGCACACGGTTCAGTATAGCGAGTTCATGAAGTCACCGGCAACGATCAGGTTTCGGCTTCTGCCGGAACGAAGAGGCCATGCCACGACGGGCGATCGACTGCCGTATCGTGGCGCAATGCACTTCCGAATACGGTGACTGCGACCTGCTGGTCACCGACGACGTCTGGCGGTTCGACAAGGTCTTCGGATATCGGCATTTCACGTCATGCGCACAGTTGCTCGAGGCGTATCGGTCTCTCATCGACGACCAGCTGAAACCTCTCATCCACAAGGGGCTGAGTGCTGCTGTGTACACCCAGGCCACCGACGTCGAGCAAGAGACCAACGGCGTTGTCACCTATGGCCGCCGGGTCATCAAGTTTGACGAGGGCGCGTTCCGCCGCATCAACGAGAGCGTTTGACGCAGCCCCCGCGCTCATGGGTAGGTAGAGAAAAGGGGCACAGGGAGTATTCCCTGTGCCCCTCCTGGTCCTTCCGAAAGAGACCTGCTACCTCTGAGTTATCGTGACCGAGCCAACGCCGACATCCAGGTCGATGCTCAAGGTGACAGCGCTGACTCCGTAGGCCGCGTTGCGGTATCTGTCTCCATCCTTTGTGAAGCCGGAAGCGCTGACCGAACCCAGTCCGCGCTTGGCGTCGACCGTGACCCCGACGTTTCTCGGGACGATGATCTTGATACTGCCGACTCCGCCACTGACGTTCACGGTGGCACTGTTCGCCCAGTCACCGGTAAGGTCGATGTTGACCGACCCTACGCCAGTTTTCACATCCATCGAAGTCATCGTTCTGGGCGAACCCTTGATGGATGCGCTGGATGCACCCGCATCCACGGTCAGTGCGTGCACCGTCATGTCGGTGAGATCCAGGTCGGCGTTGCCGGCTCCCGTCTTCAGTTCCAGATCGATGGGTGTGGAGTTGCTCAGCAGGATATCCCAATCATAGCGGTAACCTGCGTTGAAGGAGATTGTACCGCTGGGGCCGCGCACAAGGAGCCTGCCCTTGCCATTTGTCACAACGTAGTCAAAAACTGGCTTCCAGGAGGGAACGTTGTACGAGTATGTCGCGGTCATGAGACTTGATGCTCCACCCCGCACAGTTACCCTCCCAGCTCCCATCCGGAGCTCGACAAGAGCACTGCGTGCACCCTGTGCTTCAACAGTTCTGGTCTCGGTTATGACTTCACTGCTGGTCGGCCTGTTGGTGGAATCGTATTTCCACCACGTTGCATCTTCGAAAGCACCCGTTGCGTACAGCCCTCCTGCGAGCAGGAGAGCAACCACAAGAAAAATGGCCAATCCCTTCATCCAATACCTCCTGTGGACGAACACGCGGATTACACTACTGGCTCGATCCACACCTCTATGTGTCGTGCATTCATCTCGTGTACGGTCGAGAGGCTCTGAAGGTTACGCTCCTTAAACACGCACCACACTCTTGCACACCCGAGGATCGCGCGTATTGGGATCCAGCATTGCAGCAGTGGAGTCCGCTTCTTCCCGTGGCATCCCTCTATGGACGTGCCAGACCCTGGACAGTGTGCACTTCGGGTGTGCCCGCCATGGCAGCCATGTCGCCACTGATCTCAAGTCCTCCGTTGCGCCCACGCCCTTCGAACAGCAGGATGTCTCCGCGCGCATGCCGCTCGATCAGGCGGACCTGGAGGACAGCGTTCAGCTCTTCGACAAGCATCTTCGTCATGGCACCTGCCCGGGGAGCGAAGACCTGGCCCATTCCACTGTGTCCGCCACTCCATACCTCCAGGACATGATTCCCGTTGATCACCGTGAACTCGGCGTGCTCGTCGTCATATACGAAGTGTGCCAATCGCGCTCCATTCCAGGTTGCCCACCGGTAGAACTCGCCATGGCAGAGGAACCCGACGATGAACCCCCGAAGGACTCTGCCCGCCAGCGGGATGTCGGCGATCGAAGCAGTCAGACAGACATGGTCCTCATCAAAGTGATTAGACTGTGTCCACACCCAGGCTCGCGGGAATGCACTGCCCCAGTCCCGCTCCATGTAGGCTCGCCCTCCGGTGAAGTCAATCTCATCGCCATCGACAGTGAGAGAACCGGTGATGCGCGGGTCAACGTTCGTGATGGCATGATATCCCTCGAGAAATGGCAGGAAAGCCAGCGGTCCCATCGCGCCCGGAGCCCATGGCCGGATCGGCCAACCTTGTGTCTGTGTGAATTGGAGGTCTCCTGAGAGGCGCAGTTCCGGGTCGTCGATATCCAGATGCACTGACGTCAAACTAAAACGGCTCTGGCCGACCGCGACGTCGAAGCGTTCACGCGATGACCAGAACTGCTGAGTCGGGTAGCGGTGCATCGTGGTGTGGCCGGTCCGCCCGTTGAGGAACTGGATGAAGCAATACTGCCTGGCCGGATCGCGGTCCATCCAGATGCCTGGTATGATCGCCCACACGTGTCGCTCGGAGCGGTCGACAACCTTGAAGTACCACCCATCGAATGCGCTGGAGCGCCATCCACGTCCATGGAACATCTCGGGATGCCAGATGATGCCAGGGCGCGTCATGTGAGGAGTGTCTCCCGGTCTGACTCGGCAGCCACGTTGTCCATTCCAGTCTCTGTCATGACAATAGTATGGTCAAGGGGACCCCTTGATACAAGAGCGAGATATCGCACGCACACATCGTTGTCAATTTGTGGCATTGACTTCATGGCACATAATCACAGACTATTGACGATCGACTTCGTGGAAGCTCGGCAAGTTGATGGCGAGCGTGAGCCCGCACCATGAACAGTATGAGAAAACAGGAGGAATGAGTGAGAGTCATCATTGTTGGTGGAAACGCTGGCGGAGCTTCTGCTGCAGCCCGCTTGCGCCGTCTCGACGAGAAGGCGGAGATTGTCGTCTACGAGAAGGGAGAGTACATCAGCTTCGCGAATTGTGGCCTTCCCTATCACATAGGCGGCGTCGTCGCAGATCGCAGCCAGCTGCTTGTCCAGACCGCCGCATCAATGAAGGAACGATTCAATATCGACTTTCTGATTGGACGGGAGGTGACCAGCATCGATCCCGGGTCACACAGCGTTACCGTGAAGGACCTTGCCACGGACACTGAGACGACGGACCGGTATGACAAGCTGGTCCTGTCTCCGGGCGGGTCCCCGCTGCGTCCACCCATCCCCGGCATCGAGAGCGACGGGATCTACACGCTGTGGACGATCCCGGACATGGACAGGATCATTGAGGCGATCCATGCCGGTGCGAAGAAGGCTGTCGTCGTTGGTGGCGGCTTCATCGGCGTCGAAGTGGCGGAGAACCTGCGGGAGCAGAAGGTCGACGTCGCGCTCGTCGAGATGCTGCCGCAGGTGCTGGCATTCCTCGATCCGGATATCGCTGCCTACACCCATCAGGAGCTGCAGACGCATGGTGTCGAGCTGCACCTGGGTGACGGCGTCAAGTCCTTCTCCAAAAACGCTGACGGAACACTGACCGTCACCTTGGCCAGTGGAACGCAGCTTTCGGCGGACATGGTCGTTCTCGCCATCGGTGTGCGTCCCAACACGCAGCTTGCTCAGAGCTCCGGACTCACCATCGGCACCTCTCACGGTATCCAGGTGGACGAGCACCTGCGCACCAGTGACCCCGATATCTACGCTATCGGCGACGTCATCGAGGTCGAGCACTTCGTGACCAGGAGCAAGACACTCATCCCTCTGGCGGGCCCGGCCAACCGGCAGGCACGCATCGCCGCCAACAGCATTGTGGGACATGAGGACGTCTACGGAGGCACGCAGGGCACGTCGATCGTCAAGGTGTTTGACCTTGCAGCAGGAGCTACGGGTGCCAATTCGGCCCTGCTGACGAAGCTGGGGATCCCGTTCCGGTCCGTCACTATCCACCAGGGATCGCATGCAGGATACTATCCAGGCAGCACTCCAGTTCATCTTAAGCTGCTCTACAGCCCCGAGGGCAAGCTGCTCGGTGCTCAGGGCGCCGGCTACGACGGCGTCGACAAACGTATCGACGTCCTTGCCACCGCCATTCGTCTCGGAGCGACCGTCGACGACCTCACGGACCTCGAGCTCGCCTACGCTCCGCCCTACGGCAGCGCGAAGGACCCGGTCAACATGCTTGGTTTCGTTGCACAGAATGACCTGGAGGGGCTGACACCGGCCGTGACCTCCGACCATCTAGGTGAAGAACTCGCAAAGGGAGCCGTCCTCCTTGACGTTCGTCAGCCCGAGGAGACCGGCTGCGGCATCATCCCCGGTGCGCTTACCATCCCACTCCCCGAACTGCGTGACCGGCTGGCCGAGTTGCCCCCGGAGAAGAAGATCATCCTCACCTACTGCAAGATCGGTCTGCGTGGCTATGTAGCGCAGCGCATCCTGGCCCAGAACGGGTTCCAGGTCGCCAACCTGACCGGTGGCTACACAAGCTGGGAGGCTTCCGTGACGAAAGGCATCGAAGAACGACCCGCACGACCGGAGCGTGAGGTGGACGACCAGCAGACGTGTACGAGCGAGCCCTGCGCTGCAAAGGCGGCGCTGCTGACGCCCCCTGCTGCGGCTTCCATCAAGTCCGTCGAGATCGACGCTTGCGGACTGCAGTGCCCTGGGCCACTCCTGAAACTGAAAGAAGCACTGGCCCAGGCTGGTCCCGGTGATCTCATCAAGGTGACGGCATCCGATCCAGGCTTCTACCCCGATGTCGCGGCATTCGCGCAGGCTCAGGGGCTGGAACTGGTGGACAGGCAGCGCGGCAAGCTGATCACTGCGACGCTGCGGAAACCTGCCCAGACAGCGGTCCCGGCAGCGGGATTCACCGTCGTCCCCGGCAAGAACGACGATCACGCAACGCTCATCCTGTTCAGCAATGATCTGGACAAGGTCATTGCAGCATTCATCATTGCCAATGGAGCCCAGGCCATGGGCAAGAAGGTCAGCATCTTCTTCACCTTCTGGGGCCTCAACGTCCTGCGCAAGGACGAAAACGTGCGCATCAAGAAGACGTTCATCGAGACGATGTTCGGCAAGATGATGCCGCGCGGCGCCACGCACCTCATCCTGAGCAAGATGCACATGATGGGTATGGGCACGGGCATGATCCTGGGACTCATGAAGAAGTACAACGTGACACCGGTCGAAGCCATGATGCGCTCCATGCTGGATGCCGGAGGCACATTCATCGCCTGCACGATGTCCATGAACCTGATGGGCATCCACCGCGAGGAACTCATCGATGGGATCGAAGAGGGCGGCGTAGCGACCATGCTGGGCGACGCCGACCAGGGACACATCAACTTCTTCATCTAGAGACAACAGGCAATACGAAAGCCCCCAGCGTGAGCTGGGGGCTGATTGGGTTCAGTATGGGGAAAAGACTACTTGATCGTAACGTCCTTGGCCTGCGGACCCTTGTCGCCTTGCACGACTTCGAATTCGACCGCGTCGCCTTCCTTCAGCGACTTGAAACCTGAACCGAGGATGGAACTGTAGTGGACGAAAACGTCCTTGTCGCCATCGTCACGAGTAATGAAACCATAACCCTTCTCTGCGTTGAACCACTTGACTTTGCCTGTAAGCACTGAAACCTCCATAAAACTTGGCATGTACTATCTTGCCATAAAGCAGTATATAGGGTAACTTCCCCGATGCAAGTGCTGCGTCGCAAATCGATCATTCATCATATGTTCGCATTGCATCCTGGTGTGTCATTCTCGTGAATGACGACGGAGTGGTGACGGGTCGATTCGTGTATGGAACTGAACGAAAGCCCCGGCTTTCGCCGGGGCTGATTGGGTTCAGTAAAGGGGAAAAGACTACTTGATCGTAACGTCCTTGGCCTGCGGACCCTTGTCGCCTTGCACGACTTCGAATTCGACCGCGTCGCCTTCCTTCAGCGACTTGAAACCTGAACCGAGGATGGAACTGTAGTGGACGAAAACGTCCTTGTCGCCATCGTCACGAGTAATGAAACCATAACCCTTCTCTGCGTTGAACCACTTGACTTTGCCTGTAAGCACTAAAAACCTCCATAAAACCTGGCATGTACTATCTTGCCGAAAAACAGTATAGCGTCTTTCCAATTCTGTGTGCGAAGATTGTGGTGAACGGCGCAGTTCCGACAGTGTTGTTGCCGTATGTTACGTCTTCTCCGTTGGCACGATCCCGTAGATTCTGGAATACTTCTCCTTCACCTCGTTCATGAAGTAATGGTAGTCCAGGGGTTTGCCCGTCACGCGCACGACAAGATCCTTCGGATCGTACAGAGCGCCGTACTGGTGGATCCTGGTCCGCTGCCACTCACGAAGCACGTCGAGGTGGCCGGCTGCGATCTGTTCGTCGAGGTCCGGCATCTCTTGCCTGGCTGTGGCAATGAATTGCGCAGCGTAGAGATTCCCGAGCATATACGACGGGAAGTACCCAAACAGGCCGCCTGCCCAGTGGACATCCTGGAGGATGCCGTGGGCGTCATCAGGGACGTCGAGGCCGAGATACTCCTTCACTTTGGCGTTCCAGAGGTTCGGGAGGTCGGCTACTTCGACCTTGCCGTTGATGAGGGCTTCCTCGATCTCGAAGCGAAGCATGATATGCAGGTTGTACGTGACCTCGTCTGCCTCGATCCGTACAAGCGATGGTTCTGCAACATTGATTGCCTTGTAGAAGTCCTCAACAGGGACGCCCTCAAACTGCGTGAAGCGGCTCTGAAAGTGCGGATAATAGTACTTCCAGAATGCCTCCGAACGACCCACAAGGTTCTCCCACGTCCTGGACTGTGACTCGTGAATGCCCATGGAAGCTCCCTTGTGGATGGTCATCCACCGGTATTCCTCGGAAACGCCCTGCTCATAGAGGGCGTGTCCTCCCTCGTGCAGCGTCGAAAAAAGTGCTGAGGCAACATTGTCCTCATGGTAGTGGGTTGTCACGCGGACATCGCCAAATCCGATGCCAGTGGTGAAGGGATGCGCTGTCTCGTCGATCCGACCACCGTCGAAATCATAGGTCATAGCCTTCAGAAGGTCCAGCGACAGCTGCTCCTGTGCAGCCCGGTCAAATGTTCCCTTCAGGCACGAAGTGTCGGGTCGCTTTCCTTCTTCCTGCAATTGTCGTATGAATGGTACAAGCTCGGATTTGAGTCCGCCAATGATGATCTTGAGGTCTTCCGTCGTCACCGATGGCTCAAAGTCGTCCAGCAGAACGTCGTATCTGTTCTTCTCGTAGCCGCAGTACTCGACGAACTCCTTCTCGAATGAGACGATCTCCTCGAGGCAGGGGCGGAACATCGCGAAGTCGGACTTGGCTCTTGCCTCCTGCCATGCATACTCGCCTTTCGAGCGGGCAACCGTGAACTTCTCGTACCTGTCGGCAGGGATGGCCGAGACCTTCTGGTACTGCTTCGTCTCAAGCGCCACGTTTCTCCGGTCGACCTCGTTCAGCTGCCGATTGACGGAGGGTCGGTTGAAGTACTCGACGTAGGCAGCCATGCGAGGAGCGGTCGACATCTCGAAAGCAGTCCTGCCCAGCTTCCCTGCCACCATTGACCGGTCTTCAGCTGCTTTTGGAGGCATCTTTGTCCTCATGTCCCATTCGACGAGCGCCGCCGCACTGGCGTAGCTCGCGATCTCCCTGCAATAATCGTAGAACTCCTTGATGTCCATTGTGTCGCTCTCCTCAGTGGAAGTTGTCCAGCACCACCAGCATATTGGCGTACGTACTCATGTCAATCGGTATCCGTACTATTGGATCTGAACGCAAAAAAAGTCCCCGGCCTGAGCCGGGGACTCGATTGGGTTCAGGTGCCGGTGATCAGGCCTTTGCCTGGACGTCCTTCGCCTGCGGGCCCTTGTCGCCCTGTACGACCTCGAACTCTACGACGTCGCCCTCCTTGAGGGACTTGAAGCCGGAGCCAATGATCGCACTGTAGTGGACAAAAACGTCCTTCTCGCCGTCATCACGAGTGATGAAGCCATAGCCCTTCTCCGCGTTGAACCACTTTACCTTGCCTGTAAGCACTGATGACCTCCATACACAATTCTGGCATGTCGTATCTTGCCATAAATAAGTATACATTTCCCGAAAAATCGCGTCAATACCCCTGGGACAGAAACCAGGTGGTTCATCTGAACGCCGGCTCCCTGCAATACTTCAACGTTGTGGCAAGCGAGGCGAAGATGCATATACTCTGTTTCTACAGAAGACGGTCCGCAGGGAGGAATTCCATGCAGGTTGCAGGAAGACAGCTCAAGGTCCTGGTCTTATACTACTCCTCCGCCGGTCACACCCGGGCCATCGCCGAACAGGTCACCACGGCGGCGCAGGCCGATCTGGAGGAGCTTCGTGCGGTGACGGAGCCGGCTGGAACAGGGATACGTCACTACTTCTGGGCGCTTCGCCATCTTCTCTTGTCGCAAGAACCTCTGCTGGTCTCCGTCAACCATGATGCCTCGACCTATGATCTCATTATTCTGGGCAGCCCCGTATGGCTGGGCACGTTCAGCCCCGTGCTTCGCAGTTACATCCGGACCGCCCCTCTCGCTCATAAGCACGTGGCGCTATTCTGCAGCTATCGAAATGCTCCGGGTCCCGCGTTCAAGCACGTCACGCGCATGCTGAGTGCGTCGACCGTCATGACAGAAACGCTTAGCTTCCTTGACCCTGTCGCTGCCGGACCGGGCAGCATTTCGCTGCGGGCTCAGCGATGGGTGCATGATCTCGAACTTGCCATGAGTGCCGACGAGGCGAGGGCCGGCCTGTAACCTGACCAGCCTGCTCACCGTATAAGTGGTGAACGGTGCATGAGTGAGCTCACGCCCTGACAGGGGACTGAGCCGCGACATCTCCAGAGCTTGCACCAGGAGGTACGAGATGAGCAACAACGGACAGAACGAGCGTAACACGAGAGCGCTTGGACTCTTGCTTCTGGCTGCAGGTGCCTGGATCTTGATCGCCAGGTTCATTCACATTGACCTTGGGGATTGGCTGTGGCCTTTCTGGATCATCGTCCCCGGCGGGATCATCATGGCACTCGGCTTCCGCGATACGCACCGCAGCAACGAGGGTCTGGTCACGTTTGGCAGCATCGTGGCCGTAACGGGCATCATTCTCTTTGTCCAGAATATCACAGGGCAATGGCAGAGCTGGGCATATGCGTGGGCTCTTCTGTTCCCAGGCAGCATCGGTCTTGGCCGGTACCTGTGGGGCAAGCGCGCGGGCAATACAGCAGCAGTGCAATCTGCCGAGAAGACCCTGCGCGTAGCGCTCGTCCTCTTCGCCGCGTTCGGCTTCTTCTTCGAGATCGTGCTCGGGATCGGAGGCTTCGGGCTTGGCTCGGCAGGGCGTATCGTCGTGCCGGTGCTCCTCATTGCCGCGGGTGTCGCCATCTACGTGACGTCCAGGACCGGCGGAGGCATCAGTATCTTCCAGTCGCCGTCTCCCCCGCAGGTCACCTCCATGCCTCCCCAGCCACCTGTCAAGCGGGAAGACGCCCAGAACGACATCGCTCATCGCTAGGAAGCTGGAAACATGAACCTTCAGGCCCGATCACAGTGTGATCGGGCCTCTCTCTTGAGGAACCCGGAAACCCCCTTTCGTGGGCGACGGCGATCCACCCTGGGAGCATGTTCTTCCTGGACACGGGTTGACAGTCAGGATGCTGTTTCTATAGTGAGGGGCACCTATCCTGCTGACCAGTGAGGTACGAATGACGCGACGTTCTTCAGTCCGAACCCTGACGACAACTGGCCTGTTGCTGGCAGTTGGGCTGCTGCTGCCGATGGTGCTTCACTCCCTGTTTGGAGCGGCAGGGGGCAGGACCCTCCTCCCAATGCACTATGCTGTCGTCCTTGGTGGACTTCTGCTGGGTCCCGTTGCAGGGGCATTCCTCGGCATCGCAACTCCCTTGCTCAGCACGCTCATGACTGGCATGCCCGCCGTCGCCATCCTGCCTCCCATGGTGATCGAACTGACTGTGTACGGTCTGGTTGCAGGGCTCGTACGCCGTCGCTTGAAGCTGGCAGTCCTGTGGTCGCTTCTCATTGCGATGGTGGCGGGGAGGATCGCATTGGGTCTCGCAGTCGCCCTGCTTGGACCGTCTATTGGCCTGAAGGCTGAGCCTGTCGCCTACGTCCTTGGCGGCATCGTCACAGGTCTCCCGGGCATCGCCGTGCAGGTCGTGGTCATTCCGCTCCTGCTCGCACGCGGACGCCTTGAGCGGCCGATCGGAAACCACTGACAGCATCCACGCCTCCACACACGTTTCACGATGACAATGACACACTGGCTATGCTGAAGGTGAGTTGATCTTTCGAGGAGGAGACAGATGTACGAAGTAGTGTTGCTCAGGCACGGCGAAAGTACATGGAACAAGGAGAACCGGTTCACCGGCTGGACCGATGTCGACCTTTCGGACAAGGGCGTTGCTGAGGCACACGATGCCGGCAAGCTCCTGAAACAGAGTGGGTTCACCTTTGACCTCGCCTATACCTCCGTCCTGACGCGCGCCATCCGCACACTGTGGATCGTCCTCGACGAGATGAACCTCATGTGGGTCCCGGAGGTGCGCAGCTGGCGTCTCAACGAGCGTCACTATGGAGCCCTGCAGGGACTCAACAAGGCCGAGACAGCCGAAAAGTACGGCGACGCCCAGGTCAAGCTGTGGCGACGCAGCTACAGCACCCAGCCGCCTGCCCTGGAGATGTCCGATGAGCGCTGGCCGGGACACGACCCACGCTACGCAGACGTTCCAGAGGCCGACCTGCCGTTGACCGAGTGCCTCAAGGACACCGTTGCGCGGTTCGTTCCGTACTGGGAGGGGACGATCGCTCCCTCAGTGAAGGCTGGCAGGAAGGTTATCGTCACGGCACATGGCAACTCGATCCGTGCCCTCGTCAAGTATCTGGACGGCATCAGCGATGACGATATCACGGAGCTCAACATCCCAACAGGTATTCCGCTCGTTTACAGGCTGGACGAAGACCTCAAGCCCATCAGCCACACCTACCTCGGCGATCCTGAGGCTGCAGCCAAAGCTGCCGCTGCCGTGGCAAACCAGGCAAAGGCCAAGTAGACCGGCAGACGACTGAATGCAGTATCTGTGGGTAGAAGGCAGGGCGGGTGCAGACCAAAGACGATCGCTACAGCACCATAGTCGTTCCACATGCTGTACGCGGGTTCTGTCGCGGACATCTGGCGGAAAGGGAGCATAGCTGACTCATGGATCTTGAGAAGCTTCAGGCAGCCCTGGAAGAGCTGAGACAGCCTGCGTACCGTTTCAAGCAGATCAAGCTGGCGGTCTACAGAGATCTGAAGGACAGCTTCGGTGCCATCGACAACATCCCGGTGGCATTGAGACAGGACTTGGACGGACTTCTGCCCTTCAGTGAGCTCGTCCTCAGGACGGAGCAGAAGTCGAGGGACGGTTCCGTGAAGGCCCTCTTCGCAGCGCTTGACGGTGTATCGATCGAGAGTGTCCTGATTCCATACGGCGACGGCACCCGCACCGTGTGCGTCTCCACGGAAGCGGGTTGCCAGGCAGATTGCGCGTTCTGTGCCACGGGGCACCTGGGCTTCACCAGGGTCCTCACGCCGTTCGAGATCGTCGACCAGGTGCTGTACTTTGCCAGAGTATTGAAGCCCAAGGGGGAGAGGGTCACGAACGTGGTCTTCATGGGCGAGGGAGAGCCCTTCCTCAACTATGACAACGTGAAGAGTGCCATCCTGTTGCTGAACGACAAGGACGGCTTCAACCTGGGGCAACGGCGCATTTCAGTTTCGACGAGTGGCATTGTCGCCGGGATTGAGCGCTTTGCGGCAGAGGACTGGCAAGTCAACCTGGCGATTTCCCTGCACGCCCCCGTCAACGGCCTGCGTTCCATCCTGATGCCGATCAACAGGACCTACCCCCTGGAACAGCTGATGCCCGCTCTCGACGCCTATGTGGCGAAAACGAACAGGAAACTGATGATCGAGTACCTGCTGCTCGGGGGACTCAATGACAGCGCGCACAACGCCGATGCACTGGCGGACCTCATCCACAAGTACAAGGAAGTCCTTCGCCTGAGCGTGGTCAACCTGATCATCTACAATCCTGTCAAGGACAGCAGTGGTCACCCGGACCGGTTCAAGGCTCCCAGGCCCGCATCGCTGAGGGCGTTTGAGGAAGTCCTGACCAAGCGTGAGATCGCCTGGACTCGCAGAGCCAGCTTCGGCAGCGACATCAGTGGCGCCTGTGGGCAACTTGCCGGCGAAGTGAGGACCGTGGAGTAGTCGGCAACACAGCTCCTTGGCGCCAGGTGCCGTCATCACTGAACTTATTCTCCCTGAGCTGTGCTGCCAGCCGGGATAGAGAAGCTGCTGGTATGCTAGAAGACAGCTCTCCAGAGTAGCGCTCCGGAAGGATCGCAAGACTGCCCGTTCGCAGCTGTCTCCGCAACACGACTCCATTCACTCCTCTTTCTCTGTCTGGGATGTACTCTCGGCCATCGGCACTCCGGAGCCGAACTCGACGAATGGCGAGCGGCTGTTTCTGCTATTGGCCAGAACGAGCATCAAATGCGGTACTATCGTCATGTATGTATAGTAGACTTGACATGGAGAGTGTAGTACTATACACTGTGTCCGCTAGACAATACACAATGTAAAGGAGAGTGTTGGTATGTCATACCAGAGCAAGAGGGCAATAACCAGTATGGTCGGAGGAGCGCTGATTCTTGCCGCCTACTGTATCTATGCATTCGGTCGGTACTCGTCAGGCGTCATTGCGGAAGGCAATCTGAAGTTCTGGGCCGGAACAATGCTGTTCTTTATCGGCATCGGAGTCGTGGCGGAGATTGTCCTTGAGATCGTCTTCCATATTGCCCTATCGATCGGCATTGCTGTCAAGGAACAGGTATGCGACCAGAAGGAGATCGACAAGAACGAGCAGGAGATCAACGAGAGAGTCGAAGCCACCTTGAAAGCCACCGTGATCGAGGACGAGATGGACAAGCTCATCGAGCTGAAGTCCTCGCAGATAGGCTTCATCCTCTCTGGTGTTGGATTCGTCGGTGCACTGATACTTCTGTTCGTTGGGTATTCAGCGGTCGTCATGCTGAATGTGATGTTCCTGTCGTTCCTTGTCGGATCGCTGATGGAGGGCGCCGCGAGCCTGTACTTCTACGGAAGGGGTGTCAGCAATGCCTAAGAGGCTCGACATCACCAACAACATTCGCACACTTCGTTTCTTTGCCGGCGAGATGACCCAGCAGGCACTCGCTGAAAAGGCAGGAGTCTCCAGACAAACGATCATCGCGGTGGAGGCGGGAAAGTATTCGCCCACGCTTGAACTGGCCTTCCGCATTGCTGAGGCATTTGGCATGCCGATCACCGAGGTATTTGGCCACAAAGCCAGGGAGACTACGTGACGAGAACCGGCAACGAGAGAAGGACTATTCCAGAGTACGAGGGAGTGTGGAATGAAGGCACTAGTCTACGACAAGACATCCCCCGATCGCCTTTCGTACGGTGACGTTGAAAAGCCTGTACCCGGCGACGGAGAAATCCTGATCAAAGTCCATACCACTTCTCTGAATGCAGGCGACTACCGCCTTTTCAAAATGGGGCTCGGCATACCGAAAACAGGAATATTCGGGGCGGATGTTGCCGGAACAGTAGAGTCGGTCGGCAAGAACGTCCTGACGTTCAAGCCAGGAGACGAAGTCGTTGCAGATACTTCAGGCTGCGGATCCGGTGGTATGGCTGAATATGTTCGAGCTTCCCAGGACATAGTAGCCCGAATGCCGGCAGGGGTGTCTTTTGAAGATGCAGCGGCTTCGCCGATGGCGTCTGTTACGGCCCTTCAGGCGCTGCGTGATGTGGGACGTATCAAGGCTGGACAGAAAGTCCTGATCCATGGAGCAAGCGGCGGCGTGGGAACTTTTGCGGTACAGCTTGCCAAATACTACGGTGCCGACGTTACCGCTGTATGCAGCACAGGCAATGTACAGAGGATACGCGACCTCGGGGCGGACCACGTGATTGACTATAGGGTCGAGGACTTTACCAGGAACGGAATCCGATACGATCTCATCGTTGCAGTCAACGGCTACCA
Source organism: uncultured Caldisericota bacterium (assembly GCA_964426505.1). GTDB lineage: Bacteria > Caldisericota > Caldisericia > Cryosericales > Cryosericaceae > Cryosericum. Next base: position 46 of record CAYRQW010000007.1, on the reverse strand, counting down.
TCCGTTGTCGGCGTACAGGCGGTCTCTGACATCTGCAGGTACCTAT
>CAYRQW010000006.1:0-25200 GCA_964426505.1 uncultured Caldisericota bacterium | reverse complement strand
TCCGAACTTGGCAGCTTCGGCACGACGTGCCTCGATATCTGCCTGCTTCTGTGTACCCTGATACAACTCATATGCAGCCATTTCTACTCTCCTCTCCTACCGCTTCAGGAAGAACGACGGATCGCCGGCCTTGTCAGTCAGCTTGCCATTCTTGAGCAGACCAAGTTCCTCGGCCCACTTCTCCCATTCGGGAGCCGGGCGAAGGCCCATGGCGCTCCAGAGAGAAGCCGTATCGTGGTAGCTGGCGCACTGATAGCTCAGCATGACATCGTCTCCCATGGAAACGCCCATGTGGTAGTTGCACCCTGCAGCAGCATCGAGAACCATCAGGAACTCGTTGGTGTTCTGGTCGGCACGGACGTGGTTGGTGTAGCAGTTGTCCAGCCCGAGCGGGATGCCCAGAAGCTTGCCGCAGAAATGGTCTTCAAGACCTGCACGCATGATCTCGTCAGAGTTGTACAGGTACTCTGGTCCAATGAAACCAACGACGGAGTTGACGCCGATGGGGTTATAGCGGCGGGCAAGCGCGTGCTTGCGGGCTTCAAGTGTCAGCTGGTCAGCATCGTTGTTCGCATAAGCAGACAGCTCGGTGCCTTCGCCAGTCTCGAAATACATGTAGTTAGGGCCTTCGGAGTAGCAGAACTTCTTCGCCAGCTCATTGGCCTCGTCCAGCATACCCACCTCGACGCCAAAGGATTCGAGGGCCGCCTGGGTCCCTGCGATGCTCTGGAACACCTGACCGACCTTGGCGCCCTTCTTCAGGCACTCCATCTGGGTCGTCACGTGTCCAAGAATACAGTTGGATGCGGGAATGTTCCACTTTTCCTTGATGTCCCACATCATGTCATACATCTTCATGAGGTTCTCGACCTGGTCGATTGCCGGGTTGATGCCGATGACCTGGTCGCCGATGCCAAATGCAAGACCGTCGTAGATCTCGGCGCGGATGGCGTCGAGGTCGTCCGTAGGATGGTTGGGCTGAAGACGCGCGCCCATGCGGCCCGGAAGACCCATAGTACACACGTTGTGCACTACACACGGCATCTTCTTGCCACCGACAATAAGGTCGAGACTGGAGCAGAGCTTGGCAACAGCCGCAGCCATTTCGCCGGTAAGGCCCTTGCTGATGGCGGCGATGTCCTCGGACGTCGTGTTCTCGTCGAGGATCCAGGCTCGCATTTCACCTACGGTCTTGTTCTTGATCTTCTCGTAGGCAACGAGATCGAGGCCATCGTCGATGGCACGCGTGATCTCATCGTCTTCATAAGCAACTACCGGCTGGGCGCGGAGCACCCACATCGGGATCTCGGCCAGGACAGTCTTGGCCGCGATTCGCTCTGCTACGCTCTTTGCAGCAACACCCGCTGCCTCGTCACCGGATTTCTGTTCGTTCGCCTTCGCCAGGACTTCCTTGACGTCCTTGAAGTCGTACGTGATGCCGAACAGCTTGGTACGGAATGCCATGTTTCCTCCTTGTCACATTGAGAAGATAAGTGTCTTCACCGAAAGAGAAACAAGACGATCTCCCAGCATCGATTGACCAATGTCAATGTAGTCCCCTTCTGCCAACGTGACCTCATCGATCGAGAGCACCTTGAACTGGGGTAGCCCGGCACTTACGACCTGTCCCAAAGCCTTGCCCAGGTCGCGCTCAGTTACCAGAATCAGCGGAATACTCGGCGAAATGTGCTTGCCGGCGAACGCCTCGATGCCGCGTCCCAGCTTCTTCAGATCGTCATAGCAGTCCACTGCGGATAGGTCGACAGCGAGAGCGACTCGATCCTTTGCAGGATCAAGATCCCAGCGACTGTATCCGTCCAGAATCGCCCTCGTCAGCGTCTGTTCGTCGGGAATGCCGTCGAACATCGGCCGGACGACCGGGACGTTGCGCATGGGAAGCTCTTTGGGAGCAACCCATATGGTCATGCCACTCAACGTGATCGTTTCGTGGCTTGCACCCATAACGGTTGCGCGCTCAGTGTGGAGGGGCTTGAGGACGGTCCACTCTTTCACGCGTGGATTATTTCGCAGTTCCTCTCCCATCAGCGGACCGATGTCGCCGTATACGGCAACATCCTGGATGGTTCCGGTTGGCTTCGTGTCATAGTAGAAGTCTGCTACGCCGCCCGAGAAGAAGATCGTCGTTTCGGTGACCGGCCGCGAGAGCGGAGCCGTCTCCATGAGATCCCGCGCCATCTGCGACGGCTGTCCAGACAACGTCTCGACGATGAGATCGGTCATCAGACGTGCTACCTTCCGCAGCACGTCGATGGGAGCAGTGTCACCGATCTTGAGATCGATACCGAGGTGATTCAACATCTTGTGGCCACTCTTGGTGATGTTCGTGACGATGCCGGAAGCCTGGTCGATCTGAATATGGCGACCGCCCACCGACAGCACGACGGTGTCCATGAGGTCTCCCTGGTGGAAAACCGCGACATTCGTCGTACCGCCACCGATGTCGACGTTCGTGCCCCAGGCAAAATGCTCGGACGTCCACGCTGCAGCGCCCGATCCTCGCCCAGCCAGGTGTGATTCAAGGCTGGGGCCCGCGACGGTCGAGACGAAGTCGCCCGCGAGAGGCGCAACGATGTTCAGTACTCTTTCGGCGTTCTGACTCTTGGCCGACTCGCCTGTGATGATGACAGCGCCGGTGTCGATCTGATCCGGGGTGAATCCTGCTTCCTTATAGTCTGCCCACAGAATCTTCTGGAGCTCATCGACATCGACGAGTCCGTTGTGGTCGATAGGCGTGAGGTGAACAGCACTCTGGTATAGAACATCCTTCTTGGCCACATCGGCTCTGGGTTTACGCGCGGGGCCATACCTGGCCTGCGGCATCATGCTTAGTGTCGCGGTCTCGGCGACCAACAGCTTGGAAATAACGATCTGCGTGGTCGTGGTCCCGATGTCGATGCCCACGCTGATGAGTTCGACTGATGCCATTACGTTGCCTCCACTACTTTTCCGACTTGTGACTGTTCTTTCTGGGACTGTTCTTCTTGTCGACGTACAGGATATCCTTGAGTGAAGTCACCAGTGTCTTCTTTGCTCCCTGGACTTTCTTGAGTTCCTCGACCGCACCGAACGGTCCCTGCTGTCCACGGAACTCGACAATGCGTTCCGCCAGTGCAGGCCCGACGCCCGGCAACGCGTCCAGTTGCTCGGCTGTGGCAGTGTTCAGGTTCAGCCGTCGCACCGTCATCTCGCGTGCCGCGCCTGAGGGTCCAGTCGGCAGTCCGTCAGAAATGACAGGCTTCGCGATCGCGACTGCTACCGGCACCACTAGTTCAGAAGCAGTATCCGTGACAGGCGAAACCATCGGTACTTCGGTTCCCGGCAGAGGAGAGGGTCTGGCCGCGGCGATCTCAGCCAACCGTGCTGGAGTCTCGCCTGGCGCGGGAGATGCCCCTTCGCCGACCGGCAGACCGAGGTTCCTGCTCATGCTATCAATGATCATGTCTGTACCCTCGTCAGGGCGCGCGATCACGTGTATGGATACCATCTCACCCACACGCCCGGCTGCTGCTGCTCCTGCGTCGGTAGCCGCCTTCACGGCGCCCACGTCACCACGCACGACAACGGTGACCAGACCATCTCCGGAGTATCCCTTGCCAACGAGCCGAACGTTGGCCGACTTGACCATCGCATCAGCGGCCTCGATAGCGCCGACAAGTCCTCTGGTTTCGATCATGCCAAGTGCTGCCAGCTTCCCGTTCTCAGGCATGGGGTACACTCCTCGTCCCACAGATGGAAGTGAGATCAATCACGACTTGCGGAATGTGTCGTGACCGTCGACCTCAAGCGAATCAAGGATTCCTACAATCGTGGCATCGGCAGGAGCCTGCTCGGTGAGATCGGTCTGCCTGCCTGCGCTACCAAGTGCCACAAGGACAAGTTCGCCCTCGCCAGCGCCCACGGCATCCACGGCAACCATAAGGTCGCCTTCAAGTAGTTCATTCCGTACTGTCGCCTTCTGAACGATCAGAAGTTTGCGAGCCGAGAGCTTGCTGCACTTGACCGTCGAGACTGCCGATCCGATAACACGAGCAATGATCATGGTATCAGTCCCCCTATCACCCTGTTGTGTGTTTCATCAAGCCAGGTACCCTGCCAGCGGACTATCCAGCAGCGCCCTTGAGTCGTCGCGTTACCCACTCGACTTCTCAGCGCCTCTTGTCCTCGGCCATGCCACGAACACTCTCGAATCGACAACTGAGGCATCAGTGACAGTCCGTTTCGAACTCAGTTGCCGCTTGGTCGTTTGCAGTTTAGGACATAACCTTGCGCGTGTCAAATCGGCAGCAAACCAACCTGCCTCCCAGGCTCTGCAACCCCATTTCCCTGCAAGCGCTGGCAACGATAGCATCGGGTTGCGAAGGAAGCCGGGAACCAGCCAACCGATTCGTCCGCGAGGACTCAATATCGAACGCCCAATGAGTCTACCCGGTCCCTTCCAGCAGGGCCTGCACGGTCTCCTCAGTTCGGGGAGCCTCCCGCACAGTCCTGTCGCCGACGACGTACAGTCGATCCGGCAGGACACGTATGGTCTCCAGATTGTGTGTGGACAACACGACCGACTTTCCCTTGGAAGTGGCCCAGGAGATCAGTCCATGGAGTTCGCGCAGACTGGGAAGGTCGAGATGGAGTTCAGGCTCATCCATCAGGAGGATGTCCGTCCACTGAGCCACAAGCGCCAGAAGCATGATCTTGCGCTGCTGCCCCGACGACATCTCATCCAGGAATCGCCCACCAAAGCCGATGACCTCCGAAAACACATCAGGATGATCCGATGCCTCGAGTTGCCCAAGAGACTTGAGCCGTCCAAGGGAACTGAGCTCAATGACCTCATCCACCGTGATGTGCGCCTGTGGTATGGCGGGTGACAGGAACCCGACGCTGGCCGCAAGGGTCTGGGGACTCATGGATTGAAGGGAATGGCCCTTCACCATGACCTGTCCACGAAGGGGGGGAAGGAACCCGCGCATCGTCCGCAGGAGCGTCGATTTCCCTGTTCCATTGCGCCCGACCAATGCAACGGCCTCTCCAGGGCAGACACTGATCGTCACGTCCTTGAGAATCGGTTGCCCATGACCATACCCAACCGCGACGTCCTTGAGCTCGAGCACCGCGCGATTCACACGGCCCTCCTCGACTTGATCGACAGCCAGAGGAGATAGGGCGCCCCGAAGAGAGAAAGCACCGTGTTCAGAGGTATCTCCGACGTACTGACTGAACGAGCAATGAGGTCCCCGACAACCACGACCGTCGCGCCCATCAGCATGGTCAGGACGACAAACGTACGATCGGTGCGACGAGTAAGCAGACGCGCCAAGTGGGGACTGAACAGTCCAGCGAATCCCACGACTCCCGACGCGGCAACATCTGTGGCAGCAAGGATGACACTGATGAGCAGCATGGAGATCCTCGTCTTCCTCACGCTGACGCCCACGTTCTGTGCAAAATCATCGCCTACGAGGTACGATCGAAGGGGACGCATCAGGCTCATTACGGCTGGCACTGCAATGACCAGCCCTATGGCCACGACGATGATGCCTGTTCCGGAAGCCCTGTTGAGACCCATCCACGACCAGAAGATCGTGTTGGAAAGGATGTCGGGGCGTGTCGAGACCAGGATGGAGTACAGGGCATTCAGCATATACGACAGAGCGAGCCCCGACAGCAGGAAGGCCAGGAGGTCGTGTCCGATACGCCTGCTGATGATGAGCAGCGCCGCCAGAACCAGGAGCGCTCCCGCCAGTGGCGCGGCGATCATGACAGGCACGGATGCGACTGTTCCGGCCAGACCGAGGAGCGCCACAAGCGTAACTGCCAACTGCGCCCCTCCCGATACGCCCAGCAGATAGCTGTCGGCCAGGGGGTTCCGGAAGGCCGTCTGCATGAGGAACCCGGACAATCCGAGCGACGCGCCGACCAGAACGCCGAGACCTATGCGCAGGAGCCTCAGCATGACGATCTGGGCTTCTGGCGTTCCCATGGGGGCGCCCCCTGCCATGAGGCGCAATCCATGGAATACCTCAGATGGCGTCAGGCCGGCGCTGCCAAAGAAGACACTCATGCCCGTGACGGCAAGCAGTACTGCGGCTGTGCCGATGAGCACAGCCGCATCGTGTCGCCGGACTCGCGCGTCAGGGACGGGAAGCACGCTGGACATAGTCCGCTATCATCTCGAGACCGTTGATGATACGGGGTGAAGGGCGAAAGATGTAATCGCCCACCATGTCATGGACATGCCCCCGCTTCACGGCATTGACCGTGGAGAACGCGGCCCGCCCCGAGACGTCGCCGGCTCCCATGCCGGATGCGACGATGATGACGTCAGGATCATGGCTGATGACGAATTCCTCAGACAGCACTGGCCATGCAGTATTCGTATCATCACCGATGTTGGTTCCTCCTGCAACGGAAACAAGGTCCGAGACGAAGGTCCCTTTGCCTGCGCTCATAAGCGGACTGTTCCAGATCTCGACGTAAACGGCCGGCTTGCTGGTCAGTCTCTTCGCCGCCTCTGTCACTCGTACGATAGAGCGGTGCATGGAGAGCGCCACCTGGAATCCACGGTCAGGGACCCCGAGCACAACTGACAGCGACCGTATGGCGTCGACGATAGCCGACAGCGACTTCGGATCGTCTGCATACACCTGGCGTCCCATCTTGCGCAGGCGTTCCACGACCGCGAGCGGTGTCCCGTCCGTCACCAGGATGAGATCAGGTGACAGAACCAGCAGCCTCTCGAGTGAGGGATTGCTGAATGCACCAATCGTAGGGATCCTCTTTGCCTGCTCGGGAAAATCGGTGTACTCAGATGTGGCGATGATGTTACCGCCCTGTCCAAGGGCGAAGCAGTTCTCGGCCAGGTTCGGCGCCAGTGTGATGAGACGCATCTTGCCGGCCTTCGCGGGAAAAGTGTCATGCTCGTAGCCAAGAACATCCTTCATAACAGACGGAACCTGCAGAACGATCGATGTCAGTCCATTCTTTGCAGACGACGTCACTGTCCCACCAGCCGCTGTCACCAGGCTCCTGAGGATCTCGCCCGACAGGTACAGGGTTCCAACCCTTCCTGACGTACGGAACAGGTCCTTCCGGACAGTCGTCTTGTATGAACCATCCACGAGCATCCTTGTGCCGAGTTCATAGGCACCAGCGACGGGACCCAGCGCGAAGTACACTGTGTTCTGAGACGGCTCGAACCGTACCACGCCCCCGGCAGCCTCAATGACGGCACGCATCGGGAAAGCAAGTCCTGTCGCAAGCTGGACAGGAACGAACCCCCTGGGGAAGTTGCCCGAGACACGCTTTGAGCCTGTCGTGACGACAAAGCCGGACTGACCAGCGCGTACTTCAAGAGACAGGCGACGCATTGAAGCGGCCGAAGCAAAACCACCTTGCCCGGCGGGGACGGCAACCAGCACCGATACCATGGCAACAAGGACCACCAGCGATATGATCCTCTTTTCGCGTACAAGCCTGCCACGTGTTGTCGCGTCGGCATTTCTGTCGATACGGTTCCGAGATCCTGTTCTGAACATCCTGGTTCCTCCACATTATTGGGTTTTTGGTCCGGCCGCCTGCGGTGAATCACAGAGGACTCCCGCTCGGCCACCGGTTGCATCCGCTTCTGAGGGCGGACCGCACTTCTCATACCAGATAAGCGACCCTGTATGTGGGTCGGTCATCTCCTGCGTTGGCAAGTCTCAGTATATGAGTTCCTGGTCCCTGTCAACGCTTCCATTTCCGCGTCGTCGCAACCATGCCGTGCGAGGTGCTACCGCACGTGGCACCTGTGATCCCGGCCAGCGATGGGCACTCAGTGGGCGTTTCCACGCGCAATTGAGGGTTCGCATGTGACAGCTCGGTTGCTTTGCCATATACTAGACAGGTAAGAGGAGAGGAAGACGTGATACGTGCGATAAGCCTGGACTTGTGGAAGACACTTATTCTGGACCATGAGCAGGATGAGGCTCTGCGTGACCGCATCCGGGCTCGGGCCGTTCGTGACGTGCTGGCTGAACGACAGGTGATAGTTGCTGAAGATGGATTATACGCGAGTCTTCGTCACATCGACGTCCTGCGCCGAGACGTCCGCGAGATGCGCGACTGGACACTGACAACCTCGAGCCAGGTCGCTTTCATCCTGACACAGGCAAGTGTGTACCCTTCCAGGGACCTGGTGGCTGCCATCCTGCCGCGATACGAGGCGGCGATCTGTCAGCTCATGCCCACCCTGATCGAGACAGATGCGCCACAACTGCTTGAAGACCTGGCCCGACGCTATCCTCTCTCTCTCACATCCAACACGGGAAAGACGCCCGGACGGATTCTGCTGAACGTACTCGACAAGCTCAATGTCCGCAGGCCCTTCACGCACTTCATCTTCTCGGATGAAGCCATGTACCTGAAGCCGGACCCAGGCATATGGAAACTGCTGGTCGACACCAATGAGCTGAAGCCGGAAGAGATCGTCCATGTAGGCGACTCGTACCGCATGGACTACAAGGGAGCCCGCGCAGCCGGTCTTCAGGCCGTTCTCTTTGGACGACAGGAATCGTTGCCCTCAGAGACAATCGGGATCGACTCACTCAGTGAACTCACAACAACGATCGAGGAGATGAACACATGAACATTTGCCTTACCGGTTCCAGCCTGACCTCCAGTGAAGTCCTCCGTGTCGCCCGCCAGGGTGCCCTCGTCGAACTCGCCCGGGAAGCTGTCGAGCAAATCGACTTCGCATCTTCATTCGTCCAGCAGATCGTCCAGGATGAATCCCCTGTCTACGGCATCAACACCGGATTTGGCTCTCTGTGCAACGCTCGCATTGGTCCACAGGACCTGTGCAGACTGCAGGAGAACCTCATTCTTTCGCACGCCGTCGGTGTCGGCCGCTGTTTCAATGAGGACGAAGCACGTGCAGCAATCCTCGTGCGCGCCAATACGCTGGCTAGCGGACATTCGGGTGTTCGTCTCGAGGTAGAGCAACTCCTGATCCAGCTGCTGAACAAACATGTCTACCCCATGATCCCCAGTCAGGGATCCCTGGGTGCCTCGGGTGACCTGGCCCCTCTTGCCTCCCTCGCCCTCGTGCTCATCGGCAGGGGAACGGCGAAAGTGCAGGGCGAAGTGCTCCAGGGTCATGCAATCCTGGATGCCATTGGTGCCAGGCCGGTTGTCCTCGAGGCCAAGGAGGGTCTGGCCCTTATCAATGGCACCGCCGTCATGACCGGGATAGCTGCTCTCGTCTTCTCAGATGCACGCGCACTCCTTCGTGCCGCCAACCTGGCAGCCGCCATGACCATGGAAGCACTCCGCGCGCGCCTTGAACCCTTCGACGAACGTATCCATGATCTGCGACGTCACGCCGGACAAGGAGCTGTCGCGAGGGATATCCTGAGCTACGTTGCAGGCAGCAAGCTCGTCGGTACCTGCGACGAGGTTCAGGACGCTTACAGTATCCGCTGCATGCCACAGGTCCACGGCGCCGTCTCCGATACCATCGACTTCGTCGAGAACGTGTTGCTCAACGAACTCAATGCAGTCACGGACAATCCACTTCTGTTTCCTGCCGATGGAGACGTTCTGTCGGGTGGAAACTTTCACGGCGAACCCGTCGCCCTGGCCATGGACTACCTCGGCATTGCACTGTCAGAGCTGGCAAGTATCAGCGAACGCCGTACCAATCGTCTGCTCAATCCCGCCCTTAGCCGCGGACTGCCGGCGTTCCTGACACATGACGCAGGCCTCAACTCAGGACTCATGATCGCTCAATATACGCAGGCTGCGCTGGTCTCCGAGAACAAGGTGCTGGCGCATCCCGCCTCCGTAGACAGCATTCCAGTATCCGCCGACCAGGAAGACCACGTGAGCATGGGCACTATCGCCGCCCGCGAAGCTCGTTCCATCGCGGACAACGTAGCCACGGTAGTTGCTATCGAGCTGCTGGCAGCCTATCAGGCCGTGGACATTCTGGGCGGTGAGGACAAACTCGGCCAGGCGACGGGCAGGCTCTTCGCACAGATCAGAACATGCGTTCCACCGATAAGCGGGGACCGAATGTTCATCGAAGATATCAACGCCGTCCGAGCCCTGATTCGCAACAACGAAGTATAGAAGGGAGGCGCACCATGAAGCCAATCCACGCACCGCACGGAACGACCCTGACATGCAAGAGCTGGCAGCTCGAAGCTCCCATGCGCATGCTGATGAACAACCTGGACCCGGACGTCGCTGAGCGGCCAGAAGACCTGATCGTGTACGGCGGCAAGGGAAAGGCTGCCCGCAACTGGCAGGCCTACGCCGACATCATCTCGACGCTCCAGAGCATGGACGTCGACGATACGCTGGTCGTCCAGTCCGGCAAGCCTGTCGCCGTCTGGAAGACACACATCGACGCGCCGCGTGTCATCATCAGCAACTCGATGCTGGTCCCGCACTGGGCCACCTGGGACGAGTTTCACAAGCTGGAAGACAAGGGACTCATCATGTACGGGCAGATGACCGCCGGATCCTGGATCTACATTGGCGCCCAGGGCATCCTGCAGGGCACCTACGAGACTCTGGCCGCCGCCGCCCGGCAGGCTGGATGGGAGGACCTGAGCGGGCGGTTCGTCCTCACGGGGGGATGCGGCGGCATGAGTGGCGCTCAACCCTTGGCAATCACCATGAACGGAGGAGTGGGGCTGATCGTCGAATGCGATCCAGACCGCATCCAGAAACGCCTCGACACCAAGTACCTCGATACCATGACGACCGACCTTGACGAAGCCCTGCAGATGGTCCAGAAAGCCGTCGCAGAAAGGCGGCCGCTGTCCATCGGGCTGGTCGCCAACGCTGCCGACGTGTTCCCCGAACTGCTGCGGCGCGGGATCATCCCGGATGTCGTCACCGATCAGACATCTGCTCACGATACCCTGAACGGATACATCCCCAACGGCATGCCGCTCACAGACGCATACGCCCTGCGCAAGAGCGACCCGGCCGAGTACGAGAGACGGGCGCTGGATTCCATTACCGCCCACTGCAAGGCGATGGTCGGCCTGCAGGAGCGTGGCGCCGTCGTGTTCGACTATGGCAACAATATCCGTGGCCAGGCGCTGGCAAACGGGTACGAGGATGCCTTCAAATTCGACGGCTTCGTCCCGAAGTACATCCGTCCCCTGTTCGAAGAAGGCAAGGGCCCCTTCCGCTGGGCAGCACTCTCCGGGGATCCCAGGGACATATGGGTGACTGACGAGGTGATCCTGAAGGAGTTCGCCTATGACCAGCACCTGGTGAAGTGGATCCGGATGGCACACGACCAGGTGCAGTTCCAGGGTCTGCCCGCCCGCATCTGCTGGCTGGGATACGGCGAGCGTGAGCGGTTTGGCCTCATCATCAACGACCTCGTAAAATCCGGCAAGATCTCCGCACCCATCGTCATCGGACGCGACCACCTCGACTGTGGCTCCGTCGCCTCACCCAACCGCGAGACTGAGAAGATGATGGACGGCAGCGATGCCATTGCCGACTGGCCCATCCTCAATGCTCTCCTCAATACGATCGGAGGTGCTACCTGGGTTTCCGTTCATCACGGCGGGGGTGTCGGCATCGGCTATTCCATCCACGCCGGCATGGTCATCGTCGCCGATGGAACAGACGCTGCGGCCAAACGCCTGTCACGCGTTCTCACGTACGACCCCGGCATGGGCATCGTGCGTCATGCCGATGCAGGCTATCCGAAAGCCATCGGGTTCGCGAAAGATCACGGCATCCGCATGCCGTCACTCAGATAGGGGCCTGGCCAATGGAAAAGGAACTCAACTACATCGAATTGATACGCAGCCGACATTCGACACGCGACTACGAGCAGCACGCACTGACTGATACCGATCGAGCTCAGATCATGGATGCAGTCGCCAGCGCAGTCCCGCTGGACGGCCATGTCCTCCTCGACTGGAAGATCGCCGACCGCTCCCCCATGGGTTGCAGCGGTATCCTCTATGCCGAGTGCGGATCGTCGGATGAAGAGCTTGCCAACTACGGATACCAGGGCCAGCAGATCGTCCTGGCACTGCTCGCGGACGGATGGGGAACGTGCTGGTACGCACAGGTGAGGATGCCAGGCAGTCCCTGCTCGATAACGGTCGGCCGCCCTGCCAGACCCGGTCTTCGTTCAGCAGTGATGGGTGCGCTCTCACGAGGTCATACCCGCAGGACGCTCGACCAGCTTGTCCCGAAAGGCATCCCGACGGATTCTTCGCCACTCGTGCGCACCGTTGTGGAGTCTGCCCGCCTCGCCCCTTCTGCCATGAACCGCCAATCCTGGAGCTTTGAAGCAGTATCAGACACCCAAATCGTCATCAAGGGCGACACGGGCCGTTTCCCCGACCTCGGCATCTGCCTGGCAAACGCCATGGTCACTGCCCGCCAGCTTGCGGGCAAGGCAACGGTCTCTCGGCTCAGCGAAGGCACGTACGGTGTCACCTGGTAACCAGCCGCCTGAGGGAGAGCTGGCATGAAGCGCCTGTTCCGTGTGGCAGGAGCGCTGACCTGGCTGGCAGCAGGGGCGGCCATCTGTGCCGTCATCGTGTCGGTGGGGACGGTGGCCCTTGCAGACGTCTTTGGTCGCTCACTGTCACTCGTCGTCGCCGGTGCCGGCACGGCTGCTCTCACCCAGACCATCGTCATCGGCGTCACAGCCGGAGCTGCCTCAGTGGCATGCACGTTTCTCAGCAAGCTCCTTGCGGGGCAGTTCAGCGAGCGCCTTCAACGACGTCTCCGCAACCGGGCAGTGGAGCGGATCTCGCATGCTACCGCCGCTGCGATGCACTGCGAGCACTCGGGCGACATCCAGTCACGACTCTCGAGCGACGTGGTCCTGCTCGAACAGCTTGTCAAAACAGACGTTCTGCAGTTCGCATCACAGGGTCTCACTGCTGTTCTCGCGGCTGCCTACATGCTGTCCAGGAACTGGCTCCTCACGGTCGTGGCTGTCGCGCCGACACCAGTACTCCTTCTCGTGGCGTCCTATCTGTCGAAGCCTCTTGAGCCCCTCATGACGTCCGCCCAGGAGGCTCTTGGACAGGCCGGCGTCGCTACTCAGGAAGCAGTATCGGGCGCCGAGGTCATCCGGGCCATGAACGTCGGTGAAGCCATCACCATCCGCCATGAGCACGCTCTGAAGACGTGGCAGGAACGGAGCATCACCGCTGCTCACCAGGTCGCGAAGCTGTATTCGACGGGCGTGACTCTGTCGATCATGCCCTTCATCGCCGTCTTTGCAGTTGGAGGGTACCTCGCACTTGCCCACCGCATCGAGCTTGGACTCCTGTTCTCCTTCGTCCAGCTGGTCAACTACCTCGCTTTTCCCATCCAGGAGATGCCGCGCCTGCTGGGCCGCATCCGGCAGGGCACCGCCGCAGCAGGCCGGGTACTCGAACTGCTCAACCTTCCGGTGGAGCGCACGGGAGGCGTACACGGGCCTGACGCCGCAGATGAGGTCATTGCCCTGGAGAACGTGTCATTCACCTACCCCGGCGTCACCGAATCGTCTCTGCGCGACATTTCGCTGACCGTGGGGCATGGACAGAAGGTTGCCCTGGTCGGAGCGAGCGGCTCCGGCAAGTCGACGGTCCTCCGGCTTATCACCGGCGACTACTCCCCTGACGCTGGCACCGTGGCTGTCAATGGGCTCTCCGTGCAAGACTGGGATCTTGCTGCACTCCGGTCCGACATCGCAGTCGTCGATCAGGAAGCCTTCCTCTTCGACGACAGTGTTGGCGACAACGTGCGTGCTGGTCGGCTGAGTGCCACTCGGGCCGATGTCGATGAGGCCCTGACTATGGCCTCGGCCGACTTCGTGGCTGATATGCCGCAGGATGAAGACACTCTGGTAGGAGACGCCGGAGGTCGACTGTCGGGCGGCCAGAGACAACGCCTGGCGCTGGCACGCGCACTCGTGAAGGAAGCACCCCTGATCCTCCTTGACGAAGCCACATCTGCGCTGGACAACGACCTGGAACGACGTGTTTATGACCAGCTCCGGACACACTATCCAGACAGAACCATTATCATGGTGGCCCACAGACTGACAACCGTACAGGACGCCGACATGATCTATGTGTTCGATCATGGCCGCGTGGTCGAAGAGGGAACGCACGAGAGTCTTCTCGCGGCAAATGGCCGCTATGCTCTGCTGTGGCACTTGCAGCAGGCACAGGAGAACGACCATGAGTAGCTGGAAAGCCCTGAAGAGGCTGTTCTCGTGTACTGGGGACGCCGCTCCCCAGTACATCTCGGGCATTGCCGGGCTGGGCCTCATCAACTATGCGTTCAACGCCATGTTTGCCATTTCGCTGTCCATGTTCTCGCGAGGCCTGATGACTGGCAGCCGCTCGATACTGGGTCGTTCGGTCCTGGTCTTTCTGCTCGTGGGTCTCGCTGGAGCGGTGGCCGTCCTGTTCGCCGGAAGAGCGCTGGTCATCGGCGCAGTACGATCTGAACGTCACGTGCGAAGTGCAGCGTTTGCCGCCGTCAACCGCCTTCCCCTCGCGACCATCGAACACCTGGGGTCCGGAGAAGTCCTCTCACGGCTGACCAACGATACCGCCGTCGTGGGCCAGATGTTCCGCCAGACGCTTCAGGATGTGGCTAATACGCTGCTGGCCGGGGTCGGATCTGTCATCACGGCGCTCGCCATCGATTGGCGAGGGGGACTGGTCATGGTCGGCCTTTCGTCCTTGATGCTTCTGATCACGTTCCCTCTTCTGGCCCCGATCAGGCGGCAGAGTACTGCAGTACAGGAGGCAAGAGCGGCCTTCCTGGGCGACGTCGGACAGATGACCAGGGGCTCTGCGGTTGTTCGATCATTCAACCTCGCAAGCTGGATGACGAACCGTGTCAGGCATCGGAGCGACGACAGCATGCGCGCTGGACTGGTGGCCGTGACAACGCAGTCTGTCAGGGCGACCGTAGACGTCATGGCCGACGTGACGCTTGTGGGGCTGATGGTGTACGGGGCCTATCGCAGTGCGATCGAGCCTTCCTTCGTGCCGAGGTTCGTCGCTCTCATCCAGATGTCCAATGGCATTACGATGCTCTTCAGTCAGCTGTCCAGAGTTCTCGCTGACCTGCAGGTGAGCCTCGCCTCCGGGACCCGTCTGCTGGAGATCATGGACATGTCCCCGGAGCCAGACCGACTCATCGGCCCGACCGCAGGATCTGTTCCCACACCATCAGGTGTGAGCGTCGAGAACCTTGCCTTCACGTATTCGGGTTCAGACAGCTCTGTCGTCAACAAGGTCGGCTTTGTCGTGCGGAAGGGCTCCACAGCAGCGTTCGTCGGGCCATCGGGAGGAGGCAAGTCAACATTGTTCAAGCTTCTTCTCGGGCTGTATACGCCGACACGGGGGACCATAACCGTGGAGAACCACTCCATATATGATGAACCACTGACAGAGTGGCGCAGGGCCTTCGCCTATGTCCCGCAGAACGCCTTCGTGTTCAGTGACACGATCTATAGGAACATCGTGGGTGGTATGCCTGATCCCGGTTCGCAGGAAGTCGAGAAGGCAGCAAGAGCTGCCAACGCCCACAACTTCATTATGCAGCTTCCACAAGGGTATCAGACGATACTTGAGGAATCGGGCAGGAATCTCAGTGGCGGCGAGAAGCAGCGCATCGCAATCGCGCGGGCGATCCTTCAGAACGCACCCGTGCTGCTGCTCGACGAGGCCACGTCAGCACTCGACACTGAAAGCGAACAGCAGGTCCAGGAAGCTATCGAACACCTCATGAGGGGGCGTACGACCCTGGTGATTGCCCACCGGTTGTCTACCATCCAGAGAGCAGATACCATCTACTACCTGGAGGACGGGCGCCTCGTCGAGCAGGGAACCCATCAGGACTTGATGTCAGATCCGCAAGGCAAATACAGGGCTCTCGTCGAGGCCGGCCTGCGTACGACCGCCGGACAACTCTAGGACAGGAGGCCTGGGGGGCGCTCAGGCGCCGATGCTAGAGGCGGTATGAGGAGTCAGGGCCTCGAGAATGTCGAGCGTCACGCTCCAATCGAATGTCTCGACACACACCGGCACATCCACACGGCCGCCAAACCGGCTTTCCATGAAGCTGCCAAAAGCGGACAGCGTGTCCTCATCGGGCTCGACGTGGCAATCCACGCCGTCATATCCATGGAAATGGATCTCCTGCACGCGCGCGCCCCATGCGTCAACGAATCGATCCGGCGACCTGTGCGTGAAGAGAAGATGCCCGTAGTCCATGGTAATCGAGAACGGGATATCCCCGACACTGGGCATTACGGTCTCAAACACATCATTCTCCAGATTCTCCAGGCATAGACGCTCGCCGGCCAGTTCCATCCCCGAAGACAGGAACTTGCGCAGGGCAGGTACATCCATGACTGGGTGTATGGTGTACCGAAGGACATTCCGTCCGGAGAAGAACCGCAGGGCATCAGCAGCATGCTCCAGGCTGTCGGCAGGAAGATGAACGGACAATGTGAGTAGTCCACACATGTCATCCCAATCCTGTTCCAGTGTGCTCTGTATCTCTTCGTTCCACGTGTACACGAGCAGCTCGGAAAATGCGGCATGCTCGGACAGCAAGCGTACGTTATCCAGGTATGTCCCGGGTACCTGCCAGGACGTTGCCCCCAGGATCATGTGCACTGCTCGACGACGCCGATCTCGGTCACCGCCAGGCTGCAGTCCTCGAGGTTGCCGTGCACGGTCACGAGAGCGCACGTCCCAGGCCCAGCTGACTTGTCGAGGTTGACCGGAATGCCCTCCCGCACTACCATTCTTGCTCCCGCCTCATGTGCAAGCACATCGAGTTCGTGCCGGATACCGCGCGAGCCGCACGGGATAACATCTCCCACGTCATCGCGCTGGACGAGCGACCGAACGATCGACGGCCTGAGGAGTTCCGCAGTATGGGCGAGCACGTCGCCTCCGACCCAGGGAAGCCCGACCACCACAAGGCGATCACCCGGCACCGTGTGCCGCCACAGCATCGTGGTGGCAAAACCAACAACCGCTATGCCCAGACCGGTCATGGTCGTCGTCATATTCTGCTCAGTGCTGCCCGTGACAGGAACATCCCGATATCCGTTCTCATCGAGTTCACGTCTGATGCCCTCCAGGACCTTCCTGCCCGTGGGTTCCCATTCGTTGCAGACCAGCGACATGACCAGAAGGGGAGACGCCCCAACCGCAGCCAGTTCGCTCAGACAGACGCGGAGCGTGTAGGCTCCGCAGATCTCCTCCGGTGAAGCAACAACATCGCCTGGCTTCGATCCGATGGCGCCAAGCGTGTCACAAGCCGTGACCAGAAACCCTCCAGTCTGCCGGATGACACTGACGTCCCGTGCAGTCTCGACAGAGGCGGGGTACTGAACGCGATACTGGTCAGGCAGCACAGCTACTCCAGGAACCGGTCGTGCAGAACCGGCACTGTCGATCCACGACCATGCGAGGCAGCAATGATGAAGGCGCAAGTCCCGGTCTTCTCCCGGACTTGCGCCATTCCACCTTGGACGCCATCCACAGCTTCTGCTGCTTCTGAAGGTGCCGGATCTTCGCAGGCCTGTTTCGCGTCCGGCGGTTCTTCTCGATGGGCCGTGCGGCCTTTTTCATCATGCTGTCTTCGTTCATGGGCCACCTCCTGGTCACTGACGCTCGTGTGAATGAGCCGAGACAATGTACTGGACGGCAAGCCCGATGTCAAGCTCCAGGAGTGAAGAATCCGAAGGCTGGTCGCTCCTCCTTCAAACCAGACGGTCAGATCCCAAACCTCCCATCTGTGAAGCCCTCCAGGGCCACGGCAGCACCCTGATCGTTATTGGAGGGCACGATGTATCTTGCCATCAGCTGGGTTTGCTCGTCGGCATTCGACACCGCTACCGCAACCCCCGCGACAGCAAACATGCTCCAGTCCGCCTCGCAGTCTCCCACGGCCATCACGTCAGCTTCGTGCACTCCAAGGTAATCGATGAGCCAGCGGAGTGCCGTGCCCTTATTGACGCCGGCATCCATGATGTTGACAAAGCTGACATCTGCCTTGACGACGTTCGCGCGGGGCCCAAGCGCCTCGATCAGTAGTCGCCTGATTGCATCTGTGCTCGCCGCCAGGCACTTGACGGAAATCTTGCGGATCCCATCAGTAAGGATCTCTCGAGCGTCAGGAATATCGCGCAGCTGGGCAGCATACCAGCCAGTTGCCCATCCGTCTACATAGCTGGGCGCCCCGGTGTTCCGAAACACCTGTGGAACACCGCGACCGTACAAGATGACGTTCAGTGGAATGGACGCCGAACGAAGAGCTTCGATGGTTTCGAGCAGGATTCCCTGCGATATGCCCCGTTCCATCAGGACGTGGCCGTTTCGGGGTTCGACGATGACGGCGCCTTGCTCGGTAATAACGGGGACCTCAAGCCAATCGAGCTGTCTGAGGAATGGCTCCACCCGCTCAAGATCGCGCCCTGAAGCAACCGTACAGGCAAGACCGGGGATCCTGGCCGCCCGCATGCGCGCAGCACTCTCATCGGAAATCGACGACCGTTCATCGAGAAGTGTTCCGTCAAGGTCAAACACAGCCAGTCTGTCCATGTTGGTCCGCCCTTCCACGCTCTCTCTCGTGCAACCATTGTCCAGATTCAGCCGCTACATCGACGGGACACACAGCACGTTGGTCAACGCGCGGGTCCCCTTCAGTATATATTGTCCCTTGAAGAACAGCGTCGTCGAACTGCCACCGTCAAGCGTCACAACGTTCGTGAAGAGTCCAAGCCGGGCCAGCGCCAGGCTCACGTCCCCAAACTGCAGGCGCACGCGCGCCGGCGTCACGATGAAGTACAGATGCTTATGGCTATCCATCCCGACAAACGCGCGGGAACCCAACTTCGAGGTTCGACTGATGTCCTTGTACTTCCGATAGTCGATGTAGGGCTTGCCACCACGCACAACGACGGGTCCGCACTGCACGAATGTGGAACCCGTGCAGTCACGCGTGCCCACATAGGAGTGGACGTCGGCTCGCGCCGACGCTCGCAGGGCCGCCACGACACCAGGGTTCCGTGTGTACACCGCCATTTGCCCTGCAGCCAGCGTCCGCGGCGTGAAGTATCCGCCGGAAATGAGGCGAACCACCTTGCCATCCTGAAGCACAGCCAGCGCCTCTGTCCCCGTAACAGAGACACCGCCACGAAAGTAGCTGGAATAGAGAGAGACCGATTGCGACGAGGACTCGGCCGGAGCCTGATTGACGCGGGCTACGGGAAGTTCCTTCCCCGTGTCCAGCCGTACAACCGCGCGGGCCGTGCCTTCGACGTAGAAGGGGGTGTTGTCAGCGTCTATGCCGATCGTCGAGACGTACGTCCCAGAGTAGTAGACGGGTGTACCCTGATCCTGAACCGACCCGCTCATGATATTGCTCACCAGATTGAAGGGTGTCGCATTCATGAGTGCCAGTGGTTTCAAGCTGTCCACATAGGCGGACGGGTAGCGACCAGTCCCCAGACCACCAATCGACTGGCAGCTCAAAACGCGGATCCCCTTGGCTGCCATGTCGATACGAACGATGCTGAAATCCACAGTCTGCATAAAAACCTGTTCGCGACGAGTCTCAAGAGTGACTGCGTCAACATCGACAGATCCCTCCACGACTGGATCCTCGACGGACCTTATGAAAACCAGCTCCCCGTCGACGGCTCCGTGCAGGTATTGCACTGCGAGCAGTAGTCGCACATCCGAAGCAGCGACCAGCACCTCACCAAGCAACCCGCGCGGCGGCACCGAGAGCCGGAGAGCATACCCGTCCACGAGGCTCTCGAGACTGCCTGGTGTCACAAGCACTGCGTGTCCCGGGCTCGAAAGCGTGATAGCGGCACTCTGGGGTATGGAAGATACCACAAGACCGAACTGTCTTGCGAGAAACCCGATCGGGACGAGCACCTGCCGAGAATCCGGATCGATCACCGGGGCCACGAGCATAGTTACCGTGCGACCGTCCACAACCGCTCGCGCACTACCCGTTGTAAGGATAACCGTCGTGGTTCGCGCGCGTGCAGCCGGCGCCGGTGCGCACAAGAGCATCAACGTTACGGCACAACATGCAGCATTTCGACAGAAGACCCTGAACTTGTACAGCATTTCGCGACACCTCCTGTGCAGACAATGCGTTTGCACATCCCTTAGACGGCCGAGCCTCTCCACATGTTCCACGTACCCCGCTCTTCCAGCTCGTCTCTGCCAGTATGTACGAAGCATCCGCAAACGTCCAGTTTCTGCTTTACAGAGAAGGTTTAGCGGGTATGATGGACACATGTCGACAGCGTCCAGGGCAAAGAGAGATCCTCAGTGAATACCAGTCGTTCCCTCCGTCAGGGCATAGTCAGGATACGCTATGCCGTGCGGCAATCAGCATTACTTGTCGCGGTCGCCATCCTCCTTCTTGTACCGACAGGCCGAGCCGGCTCGGCCACGCCAGTATCGGTGCCACCGCAACTTGTTGTGATCGCAAACAACTATGAACCGTTCTCTTTTCAACGCGACGGACAACTCGTCGGATTCGATGTCGACCTTGTGAATCTTGTCGCATCCCTCAATGACTGGAACGTCCAATACGAGATGACGACGTTCCCGGACGAGCTGCAGCGTATCGAGAATGGTACGGCGGACCTGGGGATCGGGTCGATCTTCCGAACCAGTGACCGGGCCTCCCGTTTCGCATTCACCGACTCATACCTGAACTCCGGGCTCATTCTTGTGGTACCCTCATCCAGCGATATCCGATATGCACGCGATCTCGGCGGCCAGCGGGTTGCGGTCAAGACGGGGACAGCCTCCGACGATTATATAACCGATATGGGCAATCGTTACGGACAACTGCAGATCCAGCGCTACACATCTCCGGAAGGCGTGTTCACTGCAATTACCGGGCATCAGGCCGATGTTGCCGTTCACGACTACATCAATGCCCAGTTTCTCATCAGCGACCGTTACCAGGGCAGCATGGTGATCCAGAAGGGCGGTCTCTTTGGAACGTTCCTCAACGGACGCCGTTCCGTGGCATACCCGGCTGCTCGGAACATGCTTCCACTGCTGTCCCAGTTCAACACGACGCTTGCAGAAGTGCGGCGCAGTGGCATGATGGCGAAACTGGAGACGAAATGGTTTGGCACCACGATTTCCTTCTACACGGGCAGTGACCGTCTGAGAACGATGCTGTTCGCGCTGGGGGGTATCGCGATCATCCTCTTCGCCACCTATTCGCTGGCTTCGCGTGAACGCGCAACACGTGCCGCCCGTGACCAAGCCGCTTACTATCAGCAGCTCTTTGCCGCAGTGCCTGAACCAGCCCTGCTCGTGGACGACGCGAATGGTCAACTGCGCATCGAGGCCGTGAACGGAGCCCTGTGCACCTTGCTGGCCCGAAGAGAGTCCGACCTGCTGGGATCCACGCTGGGAGCCATCATGTTCGTCGGACAGGAGGATGTGTCGAGAACGCTGATGTCTCTGGAGGACCGGAGCCTTCCCTCGACGAGATGGCAGTTCGTCACCTCAGACGGAGCCCTCATCCCTGTCGAGGTCAGGAGGTCAACCCTGCAAGCGCTGGGCAGGCGCGTACTCGTCGTTGCCCACGACCTGCGAGATCAGCTTAAGGCGGAACAGACGGTCCGCACGGCGTACCTGCAGTATCACGCCTTGTTCGACGAAGCTCCCGATCCCATCCTTATCGTGAGTGAACACGTCATTGCACAGGCAAATACGGCCGCAGGGCATGCGCTTTCAACAACAGCCGAGCAGCTGACAGGCAAGGCTATCTCGGAGATCAGTCCTGCACTGCAACCCGACAGTCACCCATCCCGCGAGGCTATTCGCTCGTTTGAGGACCAGGCCCTTGCCGGGCAGGCACAGCGATTCGACTGGACCTTCGTCACCAGTGACGGCCGAAAGATCATCTGTGAAGCTTCCCTGCAATCCATCCCGTCTGCGGGGGCATCTACTGTCCAGGGGATCTTCCGTGACGTCACAGACCAGCGACTCACAGAGGAACGAGCGCGTCAGCTGGAAATCGAGTTGCTGCAGTCACAGAAGATGGAAGCTGTCGGAAGACTCGCCGGCGGAATCGCACACGACTTCAACAACATCATGGGCGGCATCATGGGGCACGCATCACTGCTCCGAGTCGACGCGACCGAAGGGACTGAACTCTACCAGGGACTGGATACCATCGAACGCGCTGCAAGGCGCGCTGCAGAACTGACTCACCGGCTTCTCTCGTTCTCGCGCAACAGCACGCCGACCATCACTGGCGTCGACGTCGGAGGGGTTCTGGCCGATACGCTCTCGATCGCCATGCCGGGCTTCGACAAACGCACTGCCCTCGTTGAGAACATTGCTCCTGATCTGGCATATGTCCCGGGCGACCGGACACAGCTGGAAGAGGTGTTTCTCAACTTGATCATCAATGCCCGTGACGCGCTGGGACACAAGGGCGGCATGCTCACAGTCGAGGCCAGCAATGTCATCATCGACGAATCCTTCTGCATGAGCCACGGCGTTCCTGCCCTGCCCGACGGCAGCTACGTGGAGGTCAAGGTGTCGGACACTGGTTGTGGTGTGCCACCCGAAGCCAGGGATCACCTGTTCGAGCCCTTTTTCACGACACGGCCCGAAGGAACCGGGCTGGGACTGTCCATTGTCTGGCGTGTCGTGCACGACCACGGGGGAACCATAACAGTGTCTTCCGTGCCCAACCAGGGAACGACGTTCACCCTGTACCTTCCGGCTGTCTCACGTGCCGAAGCTCAGGGAAGGGCTCGCCAGACACCTGTTTCCGCATCGCTCGTGCGGTCTTCCCACGGGGAATCGATACTCATCGTAGACGATGAGGACATCGTCCGCAGTGTCGCCGTCAAAGTCCTCTCCGGTCTCGGTTATCACGTCACCGAGACTTCCGACCCGGTGGATGCGCTCTCCATCTACAAGGACTCATGGCGCTCCACCGACCTTGTCCTGATTGACATGATGATGCCACACATGAACGGCAGGGAACTCTTCGAGAAGCTTCGCGAGATCAATCCGTCGGTGACCGCAATCCTTATGTCGGGCTACGATGCGACCGAGACTCCTTTCGACGGCATTGGATTCGTCGCGTTCATCCCGAAACCATACACGCTTCAGGAACTGGCCACGCGCGTTCGTCAGTCTCTGGACACCCCAGTTGCCCCGGCGGTCAATTCAGCAGAAACATCGACCATCTGAGAACCACCTGGAGCACACGCACCGGCCGGAGCAAATGTCCGCAGACCCCGGAAGGTTCGGGGTGTAACGAAGGCCAGCATTGCTCCCAGAAACACGACGCCGATGACCCCGCTGACGAAGAAGCCCATATTGGCACCAAGGGCATCCGAGATCTTGCCGGCGTAGAGTGCCCCAATAGGTGTTGAACCTACAAACACGAGGTTGTAGGCGGCCATCACGCGGCCCCGCATACTATCGGGTGACTGCATCTGCAGTGCAGTGTTGCACATTGTCGACAAAGCCGCCATGCCGAATCCGCAGAACAGAAGCAGCAGACCCGTCACATAGAGATTCCTCTGTATGCCGACAAGGACCATCGCCACGGCCAGGATGAGTCCCGAGCCATAGACATAGAAAGGGGTCGGTTCCAGACGGGTCCCGCCGAGAGACATGAGGACGCCCGCAGCAAGTGCTCCCATCCCCATTGCCGACATCAGGCCCCCATAGCTGTCCGCTTGCAGGCCAAGTGTCAGCTTGGCAAAACTGGGAATGAAGATGTTGAAGTTGAGCAGGAACAGACTGACAGTGCCCGCTATCACCAGCAAGCTCATGATGACTCTATTGCCTGCGATGTACCTGGCGCCGTCGCGAACCTCCTGAACATAGCTCCCTTTGTTGCTCCTGGTAGGTTTTCGGCCCGCTTTCATCAGGAGCAGGCTCACGATGACCGCGATGAAGCTTGCCGAGTTCAGCGCAAATGTCCAGGGAATGCCGACGGCTGCAATCATGACCCCGCCGATGCCAGGACCGATCACACGAGCGATGTTGAACATCGTGCTATTGAGCGCGACGGCGTTGACGACGGCCGACCTGTCATTCACCTGTTCGCCAACAAACGACTGTCTTGTCGGCCAATCGATCGCACTGATGAGGCCTGTCACGGCTGCAATGACCAGCACCTGCCAGTATTGTGCGTGACCTCCAAATGCCACGACTGCAAGAGCGGCGGCGGCCAACGCATACATGATCTGAGTGAACAACAGAATCGAGCGCTTTGGATAGCGATCGATCACTGGTCCTATGAACACCGAGAGAACCAGAGATGGGAGAAACTGGATGCTGGTCAGCAGTCCGAGCTTGAAGGGTGAGTTCGTCAGCTTGAGAACCAGCCACGATTGTCCAGTGTTCTGGAGCCACGTGCCGACAAGAGATACGCCCTGCCCGACGAACCATAGCCTGTAGTCCCTGGACTGAAAAGCAGGCAGTCGTTTTCGAATGCTCACTCAGTGTCTTCCTTTCGCTAACCGAATTATCCGACGACTACAGTCTACTCCTGTTCGTCCAGAATCATGAACCTAGCGCCCTGCCATCTGAAGGATTGTCTGGACTGTCAGCGTGGCGGCCAGGGCAATCATGACGATAGCCTGTGCCCACACCGCGATGTTCTTGCCCCGACTGTTGACATACTCACCCATCAATGACTTGTCGTTGACCAGCTTCAGCATCAGGACGAGTATCAGTGGAAGCAGGACACCGTTTGCAGCCTGGGAAAACAGCATGACGCCGATGAGCCTGCTCTCTGGTACAAACATGATCAGTCCCGCGCCAAGAACGATGAGAGCGGTATACAGACCATAGAAGAGAGGGGCTTGGCGAAATGATTTCCCGACCCCTGACTCCCATCCGAATGCTTCGGCCACGGAGTAAGCCGTCGAGAGTGGAAGGACTCCGGCAGCCATGATCGAGGCGTTCATCAATCCGACAGCAAAGAGAACCGACGCGTACTTTCCGGCTAGTGGTGCCAGCGCGCCGGCCGCTTCCGCTGCGGTATTGACTCGTACGCCCGCTACAAACAGCGTCCCCGCGCATGCGACAACGATGAAGAAGGACACGAAGTTGGTGAGAAAACTGCCGATGTATGTATCCAGTGCTTCGTACC
>CAYRQW010000005.1:0-26266 GCA_964426505.1 uncultured Caldisericota bacterium | reverse complement strand
AATGTCACAGAGAACGTCCTGGCCACGCCACTCCGATCGACGACGACCTGGACCGTGTCTCCGACGCTTCTGGAGCGAATATAGGAAAGGACGCCATCGATCGTCGTCATCGGTTTGTCATCGATCGCCGTGATGACATCTCCGGTCTTGAGTCCGGCATCCTGCGCACCGGATCCGGCGATGATCTGAACGACGTAGACGCCCTGGGACACCTTCAGGTTGTACTCTTCGGCAATAGAGGTCGTGAGGGTGGCTCCCTGGATGCCGAGGGCAGCCCAGGTCACCTTGCCGTTCTTGATGATGGCATCGTACACCTTGCGCACCGTGTTGACCGAGACAGAAAAGCCGAGGCCTTGTGCATTCTGGTAGATCATGGTGTTCATGCCGACCACGCGGCCGGACAAGTCGACAAGGGGTCCCCCTGAGTTGCCGGGGTTGATGGCAGCGTCAGTCTGAACGACACCTACAAGAGTCTCGGTCTGAGACGCCTGGACGTTGCGCTCCAGAGCCGATATGACACCGGTCGTGACCGTCTGGCTCAGACCGTAGGGGTTGCCGATAGCGATAACCCTCTGGCCGACAGTCAGTGAGGACGAGTCGCCCAGTTCCACAGTCGGGAGATTGGTGCCGTTTATCTTCACCACGGCGACGTCGCTGGTAGAATCTGTACCGACGACCTGACCGCGGAATTCCCGTCCATCCTTGAGAACTACGGTGATCCTGGAGGCGTTCTCCACAACGTGGTTGTTGGTCAGCACGTAACCGTCAGAGGTTATGATGAAGCCGGAGCCGAGACCTTCCTGTGTTCCAGATGAGAAACCAAACGGGTTCTGACTGACGGACGTGATGTTGATCTGGACAACGGCAGGAGAAGCTACCTTGACGGCGTTCTCGATGGCCTGCTCTTCGGTTGTAACGATGTTTATGCCCGAGCCAGTCGTCCCTGGACCGGTCGTCGATACCGTACGTGCCCACGGGAACGTGCCGGGGTTCTTCATGACGATGTAGTTGCCAGCGATTCCACCCAGAACGCTTCCGAGCAGCAATCCGATCGCGAGTCCCCAGACGAGAAACACGCGGCCCGGATTTGACGGCCGATTTGGCTGAGGCGGGGGAGAGATGTAGTCCGGGACCGTCGACGAAGCATCTGGCGATGGAGCACCATAACCCTGAACAGTCGAAGAAAGGCTCTCCTCGGGTTGAGGAAGCGTCCTCGGTGAAGCCTCAGGGGCTACATGGTCATCGACAGTGTTTGATGTATCAAGATGCTGAGTTTCTTCAGCATCAGGTTTGATGAAGCCATTCTCATCTATCATGTCGTGCCTCCTCACCTGCAACAGGTGTCTGCCTGCAAGATACACCTGTATATACGTAACTGTGCCCGTTTGTGTTACAGAGATTGTGAGGAAATCGCCACAAGGAGTGGAACATCAGTGTGTCAGCGGTACCGCTTTTCCGTTCTCGACCAGACTGACGTTGTCTCCAAACTGCTCGGCATAGAGCTCGGCATGCTCTGTGTGGACTGGGTACACGTGCTTTGGGGCGAGCCGCTCGACGACGCGGAAGAGATCTTGCGGAGAAGCATGCCCGGAGGCGTGGATGTGCACTGAATCCATGTTGGCAATATCCAGCCAGCGAGCCAGACGCTCCTGGCTCCAGGACATCTCTTCGTTGAATGCTTCGGCTGAAGAATGGATGTACAGGGAACCCGGTGACGGGCACAGGTCGCACAGCTCCTGGATGTCCCAGTAACCCAGCGAAAGCAGATAGTCCGACTGATGTGCAGAGACTTCACCAGCTTTGACGATTCGGGAGCATGAACCATTAAGGACTTCCTCTACTGCGTCACGCCGCTCCTTTGGGACTACGGAGTCGGGGTCGACGCCGGCGAAGCGCAACAGCGTCGAGCGAGCCCAGTCCTGCTTGATGTCTCCCTTGTCATAGGTGCCGCTGCCGGCGCGCTTGACATACAGGACGAGTTCCGGGTCCTCGAGATCGATGGTGGGATAGCCGGCTTCCTGAGCCCGTCGGACGATATAGGCGTCGCGCGGAAGGATTGCCAGTCTGCGGCCGGTAGAGTGGGCGACGCGCTGGAACGTCATGAGACGGTCCAGGTCTTTCATGCCGAAGTCCGCCATCACCAGGCCTGATGCTGCCGTGATCTCCTCGAGAGCTTTTGCCTCGACTCCCTGCTCGGACCAGAACGCAAAGCGGCGGTGAAACGCCGTGTCGTGATGTGAACTGTCCCCATTCGAACGGAGGTTGGTACCCTCGATCAGGAGGACGTCCGGATGGACTGCAGCGAGCTTCTCGATGGTCTCTTCGGTCACATGGCCCATCCGGCCGTGAAACCTGAGATCTCCAGTGTACACCATGGTCCCTCCGTCATGCTCGATGAGATAGGCGCAGGCGCCGGGGATGCTATGGTCGACCGGGAAAGGCGTCACTGTACAGTCAGGGAAGTGCATGGGCTCGGTGAGATCGATAAGCTGCCGGTGACCGTGTTCGTTGGCGCCCAGGTTGGGGCGCAGGATGAAATCGGTCACACCGTTCTCGGGGCCGGAACTGAACTGTGTCTCCTCGACTGCCCGCAGAACGGCTGCCGTGACTGGTGTGGCGTACAGTGGAATGGTTTCATCCAGGAATGAGATCGAACCCGTGTGGTCGACATGTGCATGCGTGATGAAGCACGCGTCGATGTGACCGGGATCCACCAGTTGTGCCGCCAGTTCAGGCTGCATCTCCTGGAGGAGTGTCGTGAGGTCGGATCGGTAGAATTGCAGCTTTGGCAGCAGCTCTGTTGTCAGATAGTCGGTGAGACCCGCTGAAGTGCGCGGGGTGAGGAATTCCTCGAAATATGCACCCATCGTGGCGTAGTTGAGGCCAAAATCGAACAACAGGCGTGTTGATGCAGGAGACGCTCCTGCCTCGAACAGAAGCTTGGTTCCACCAATAGTGGCGGCGCCGTCCAGCATCGTGAACCGTGCCATGACAATGCCCTCCTTCGTCGTGATGGGTGTCAGTCTTTCTGGTGTGAGGATGGCGCCAGGCTCGCAAACGTATCGAGTTGCTGCAGCCGCTCCAGGAGAACATAGTCCGTCAGGTCGATACCCAGGGGTGTCACACTGATATACCCGTCCGCCACGGCGGTGACGTCGGTCCCCTCCTGGGGTATCGGCGGGATGTCTCCGCCTATCCAGTAGATGGGGGCTCCAAACTGGTCCACGCTGGCGGTCACACGATGCGCGTACCGACGACGGCCCTGTGGGACGACCCTGACGCCCTTGATCCTGGAAGCCGGACAGTTGGGGGCGTTGACGTTGAGGAAGAGGCTCCCGTTGAGCTCGTGGCTGAAGCTCTTGGTGAGGGGCTGGTTGATCCCGATCAGGTCCGGAACGAGAGGGAGAATCTTCTGAAGGAACCACGTGATGGGACTGAAGTCGAAGCCGGAGCCGGCTCCCCGTGGAAACGCTGTGGAGAAAGCGACACTTGGGTACCCGGACAGAAATGCCTCATAGGCGCCCGATACCGTACCGGAGTATGGCAGGTCATCACCCAGGTTGTCCCCGTGGTTGATGCCGGAGAAGACGATGTCGACCTTCTCCTTCACCAGCTGGTCAAGACCCAGCATCATGCAGTCGACGGGAGTCCCCGAGACTGACCACGCATCGACGCCTGGGCGGACATAGTTCTCCACGCTGGTGACGCGGAGAGGTTTGTGCATTGTGAGGGAGTGTCCCTTGGCGCTCTGAGGAGAGGCAGGCGCGACGACCGATATCCTGTTCTCCGCGGGGATGGCCGAGACGAGAGCCTGGATACCCTGTGCCCATAGTCCGTCGTCGTTGGTGATGAGGATGTGCATGTGGCAGTTTCTCCCTTAGATCCCGTACTCCATACGTGACCGCCCGCGCCGGCTGCCTATCCATGCAATCAGGACGCCAAACAGGAATCCTCCCACATGTGCCCAGACGGCAACACCCTGTGCTGCGCCGAACGTCCCCTCGAACAGCTGCATCACGAACCAGACTCCGAGAAAGATCCAGGCAGGAAGGCGTACGGAGGTAATGAAGATGAAGAAGACCAGGGTCTGAACCCTGGCTCTGGGATACAGGAAGAAGTACGCTCCCATAACTGCGGCAATGGCCCCGCTTGCTCCTATGGTGGGAATCTCGGAGGATGGACCAGAAAGCAGGTGGACCATAGCAGCTACCACTCCACCCACAAGGTAGAACAACAGGTACTTGCGGTGGCCGAGATAGTCTTCGATGTTGTTGCCGAAGATCCACAGGAACAGCATGTTGCCGAGGATGTGACTCCAGCTGCCATGAAGGAACATCGATGTCACAGCCGTCAGGAAGTATGGGGCTACCGCCCATGACGGAGCCTCATACGCACCCGTCAGGACGCCGGGGACGAAGCCGAACTGGTAGTAGAAGCGGTTCAGACCGGCACCTCCGCCCAGTGACACCTCCCACAGCCACACGAGACTGTTGGCGAGGATCAGCAGGAACGTGACCAGCGGAAACGTCCGGGTCGGTGTGTCGTCGCGTATGGGAAGCATGGATCAACCGATGCTGGCGCCGTCCAGTGCGTGGAGGCAGGAACAGTCTTCGCCCGGACCGGGAATCTGTGGCACCATGTTCTCGATGATGGTCACGAGGTTCCTGAGGTTGGCGGTGAATGCCTTGATAACCGCCTCGTTACTGACGGGGTCCACTGCCCCCTCTGCGACCAGACCTGCGTCATAGTCTGTGATGACCGAGATGTTGCAGTAGCACATGGCTTGCTCGCGCGCCAGAGAGACCTCGGGATACTGTGTCATGTTGACGGTGTGCCAACCCATGCGGGTGAACCAGTTGCTCTCAGCCTTGGTGGAGAATCGTGGTCCCTCAATGACGACACAGGTGCCGCCGTCGTGCACAGGCAGTCCGAGGCTCTTGATGGTCGCGACTGCGATCCTGCTCAGAACAGGGCAGTATGGGTCGGCCGTAGAGACATGGGTGACGACAGGCCCGTCGTAGAACGTTGTGCTGCTACGGCGCGTCCGATCGACGAACTGGTCTGTGACCACAAGATCTCCCACCTTTATCTCTGGCTGCAGGGAGCCGACAGCGGTAGGGGCGATGATGTGCCGTACACCAAGAGACTTGAGAGCCCAGATGTTGGCACGGTAGTTGATCATGTGAGGTGGAAGCTGATGATGCTTGCCGTGACGGGGAAGAAACGCGACCTTGCGGCCGGCGATCTCGCCCAGCGAAATGAGGTCCGACGGAGCTCCGTATGGTGTTTCGACCTTGATGTCCTGCGCGTTCTCGAGAAGAGAATAGAACCCGGAACCACCGATGATCCCGATCTCAGCACGTTGTTCCATGTGTGTCTCCTTTGTGATACACAGCCGGGCTGTGCTTGATTGCCTGCCTAAGGAGTATACCAGCAAAGAGCGATGGTTAAAGCCGGCGAGTGGGGGTCCGGCGTGAGAGAATCGTGAGGAAGAGGGCCGCGATGACACTTGCGCCAAGAGCGATGAAGAAGTAACTCATGAAGTAGTGTTCGGGAAACAGACGGATGAGCCCCGAGTCTTCGGGGAGGAGCCAGAAGTCGTTCGCGAAAGCGAGCTGGTGAAACCTGATGAACAAAGCATCGAAGCCGACTGCTGCCGAGACGGCTCCCAAGGTGACAACGATAGCGAGTACGGCGATGCCGGCAGCCTGTGCGACATGACGCAGGTCTAGTCCCTTTCTTCGAAGGGAGGCAACGCAGACAACAGTCAACAGACATGAGACAGCAGCTGTCAGATAGACAGCCTGGAAGATAGCCTGCACGTCGCCCATGTGAGCGAGTTCCAGGGGAGAGTAGAAGCCATCGTATGGCAGAGGCCTGCGGAGAGCCAGGTATGTGAGCAGGTCCGTAACGCGGCGGAGGGCTTCAGCCACGCCGAAGCGAGGAGTGGATCCTCCCGTCGTCCCGACCATGAAAAGCAGGAGTCGCTGAAGCGGCAGGAAGTTGACAAGGAGCGAGAACGGTGTCAGCAGGACTGCCACGGCTGTCACGGCAATGGCGAGGACGATGAGCACATGCACGGGCTAGTCGAACAGGCCGAGAGAGCAGGAGCGGATCCGAATGTGCAGGAGGTCGCATGCCTTGCCCACGACCCGGGGATCGATGTTCAGCTTGCGAGCGATGGCGATAGCTTTGCCGCAGTCGATGAATCCATCGGTCGCTGCCTTGAGCAGTTCATCGCGGACTTCCTGTGTGATCTCTTCCATAGGAGCCTCCTGGTTCCTGATTCTTTCGGATGCAGACGACGACGCTACAGTGTGCCATGCAGAGAATTGCTTTCAAGCAGAGTGCAGCAGAGGGAGAAGGTCGAGGACGGCTGCTTCGATCGTATCGACAAATGTTGTATCCTCTACGGACCCAGAGACCTGATTTGCGCGCGGGTTCCAGTCTCTGAGCAGAGCAAGCAGGGCGGCCTCTTCAGCTGGCGTACAGCCAGGGAACCTGTTCACAACAAGCAGATCTGCCCGTGCGGCCATGTTTCCCATGTTGGGCTTGGCGCTCTGCAGAAGGGGACAGCGCAGGATGTACATGTAGCGCGACCTCTCCGGAACAGATGAGCAGTTTCCTTCTATGAGGACGCGTGTCTTTGCGGGCCACTGAGCAAGTATCCTGACCACGGCTTCCTCTGTCTCCCCGTGAGGTCCGTCCAGAAGAATGATGTCGCGCAGGGGCTTCAACCAGGGAGAGCGCTCCGACTGGCTGAGACGTCCTGTATCCCCCCCCTCAAGGGGCAATGTCCCGGCCAGCAGTGAGCGCGTGGCGAGGTGCAGGCTGTGGCGTGACAACTTGATGTACACGTCAAAGGGAAGGTCACGTACGAGAGAACGACAGATCGTGGTCTTGCCTGAGTGGCCGGAGGCTGAGTGGACGACCAGGGTCGAACGGGCTTCTGAGACCGTCGGCGCCTGCTCAGTAGCGTCTCCGTTCTGTCGAGTCGTGCCCTGCAAGTCCGTATCGATGAAGGTGTTCGTTGATTCCTCCGAGGTCAGGATGCTGGTGTTTCGTGAGCTCTCCGTTGCTGTTCAGCGAATTGCTTTTTGTCCTGATGCATAGATAATACTCTATTAGAGTTCCGTTGCGAATACTGGATGTATGTTATCTCCGCGCGATTGTTGGGAGCGGGCGATGGTCAGAGAGAGCTGGGGGTAGACTAATGGAGCGAAAGGTCCTGGTAGTCGATGATGACGTCGGTAGCCTTCAGCTGTATGGAGATATGCTGCGACGGGCGGGCTACGCGGCCGTCACCGCGAGCACGGGCTGGGAAGGCATCGACCTGGCGGTCAAGGAACAGCCAGGGCTGATCCTGCTGGACCTCCGTCTTCCAGACATCACGGGCCTGACCGTGCTCGAGACCCTTCGCACGGCGCTGTCTACCAAGAACATCCCCATCATCGTCGTATCGGCCATCAGCAAGGACGACGATGTCATGAAGGCGATGCAGATGGGAGCCTTCGACTATGTCGTCAAGCCCATCACCTACGATGACATGATCCGCAGGGTGGAACTGGTCTTTTTCTCCCGGGAACGACAGGGAGAGGGTGACCAGGCGCCGGTGCTGGTTGTCGAGGACGGTGCGATCGACGGAGCGTCACTGTCGGATCAACTGACCAGCTGGGGGTATCAGGTGACCTGGGTACGGACGGGGCAGGAGGGCATCGAGCAGGCTGCCACGGGCAATTATGACGTGATCCTGATGGACGGACTTCTGCCCGACATCAACGGGTTCGAAGTCGTGAAGAGGGTCCGCGCGACCGAGCGGCTGGGAACGACACCCATCATCATGCTAACGGTGCTATCGGGTCTCGTGGACAAACTCAAGGGGTTCGAGAGTGGGGTCGACGAGTTCCTCAATAAGCCGGTATCGTGGGAAGAACTGCGCGTGCGCATGCGCTCTCTGACGCGGCTGAGAGGGATGACCAAACAGCGTTTCGCGTTGTCCGAGGTCGTCGGGGTCATCACGAATGCCATCGAGCTGGCCGAGGCCACGGAGCCGCGCCACAACCAGAAGGTTGCAAGCATCAGTGTCATTCTGGGCAAGAGGATGGGCGTTCAGGGACACGGGCTGTGGGTCCTGGAGATGGCGGGTTCACTGCACGATGTCGGCAAGCTGGTCATACGGAGAGACGTCCTCTCGAAGCCGGGCAAACTCGATGCATCGGAGTGGGCTGAAATGCAGCGGCACAGTGAATACGGAGAGAGGATCATCAAACCCGTGCATGGGTTCGGTGAGGTAGCCGACGTTGTCCGGCACCATCATGAAAAGATGGACGGTTCGGGATATCCTGATGGTCTGAAGGGTGATCAGGTTTCCCGGTTCGTCCGGATCGTAGGAGTGGCCGACAGCTATGAGGCGTTGACAAGCGATCGGCCGTACCGTCCCGCATTCACGCGCGACCAGGCTCTGCAGATCCTTCGCAAGGAAACTGAAGAGGGACGATGGGATCCTCGGGTCATCGCGACACTGTCCGATTCTCTCGACGATCTCGACAATCTGTAGTTGGCCCCTGCCGGGGCTGGAAAGGAAGGCTGTTGCGTGAACGTTGAGGTCCAGGCAATTCTGTTTCCATACGATGGTTCGAGGACAGGAGCCGTCATCAAGCTGTTCGAAAGCGCGCTCGAGGCAGCCGGGGTCCGGTGTGTCGTCGGCAACATGGCGGTGAGCTGCTATGGTGAGATGGACACCGTCCTGTCTGCGGTCAAGAGTGCATATCGGGCCATTGCACTGACTGACAAGCTGAGTGTCTCGCTGGTCATCGCCAACGACATGCCACAGATAGGGCGAAAGACCTGAAAAGCGTAGTCTTCAATTGCATGCCCAGGAGGACGCTGCCCGTATCCGTTACGGGCGCGGAGTGTTCACTGCACTGCAATCACTGCGATGGGCACTACCTCCAGCACATGGTCCCTGTCGATAGTGCCCGCCGTGTGCTCGAGTCGGGAGAGTACCGAAGCATCCTTCTGTCTGGTGGAAGTGATCCGGACGGGCGTCTTCCCCTGGTCGAGCATCTGCAATTCATTGCGTGGGTCCATGAGCAGGGAATACGCATCAATGCTCACGTCGGCCTTCAGTCGGATGAGGACATCCATACGCTGTCACCGTATTTTGACAAGATCTCCCTCGATTACGTGTGGGACGACGAGACCATCCGTCATGTCTACCATCTTCTGGAACGGTCCGGCGTGGACTATCTGAACGCTGCCCAGTGCTGGACGAATGCGTTCGTGGAAGGGGGAGATTCGGCGGCCTTCGCTTCAGCAAGACAGCGAGTCAACCTTCACCTGACGATCGGTCTCAAGGGTGGGGTTGTCGCCGGAGAATACACCGCAATTGACTCGCTGGTCGCGTTTCGACCGGCGTCACTGATCTTCCTGGTCCTCATCCCGACGGAGGGGACGGTCTATGGTGGTGTCCCAGTCGTCCCACTGGACGACGTAGAGTCGGTGTTTGCCTATGCGAGACTGAAGCTTCCACTGACCGACCTTGTGCTAGGTTGCATGCATCCGAAGGCGGCCGGCTACGGCGAGCAGCTGGCACGTCTGGCTCGACGGTACCAGTTTCGGGGTGTCGTCGGCGAGAAGGAGAGTGAGGAAGGTGCAGACCAGGTCGAGGAGTGCTGTGTCTTCTACCGGTGAGTTCTTCGTGAGTCGCTCCGGAACGGAGTAGTCATGGTGCGTGCGAGCATCGGGACTCTGGCGGTCCTGGGACTCCGGCAGATCCGCATGGCTGCCGTGCCGACGACCGCGTATCTTATGACCAGCAACAGATGCACGGGCGACTGTGCGTACTGTGGACAGGGACGGGGCGCTGTCGGCGATCACAGCCGGCTTTCGCGCATCACCTGGCCCGAGGTCAGTGAAGACACACTGATCGAGGCATTTCTCACTCATCCGGGAGCATTCCAGAGAGTCTGTTTCCAGACGACAGCTTCGCGCGGAGTGCTCAGGCAACTGCTGACGATCGTGCCACGGATCCACCAGGCAAGCGGCGTTCCGATCTCTGTGTCATACCGGGTGACGAAGCTTGAAGAGGCGGATCAGTTGTTCAGTGCGGGAGTGCAGCGCATCGGTGTCGCAATCGACTGCTGCTCTGGGAGTCTGTATCCTCAGCTTCGGGGTGGGTCGCTGGCCGATTCCACCGCGCTGGTCAAGGGGCTTGCCAGACGATATCCCGGCCGTATTTCGACACACCTGATCATCGGACTGGGGGAGGACGAGTCGGAGGCCGCAGAGCTGCTACTCGACCTGTATGGAGCAGGAGTCCTTGTGTCGTTGTTCGCTTTCACCCCGGTTCGCGGCACTGCTATGGAACATGGCGCTCCACCGTTGCTCGTGTCCTACCGGAAGCTTCAGCTGCTGCTCGGCCTGCTGGATTGGCAGGAGGAAGAACTCTTCAGCGTAGCCTACGACTCCCGCAAGACTATCCATGGGTTTGGGCTCAGCGAGGAGGCTATCCGGTCATTTCTGCAGAGGCACTTTGTGTTCGTAACGCACGGGTGTCCTGGATGCAACAGACCATTCTATACCGAGACTCCCGGTGGCACCATGTTCAACTTCCCAGGCGTGCCTGTGGCGACCGTACAGCGAGAGATCGACGAGTTCATCGAGGACCTGAAGGTCAGTGGGTTCGACTTCACGGAAATGCAGCCCGGCGAGAAGGGAGGCCGACCGGCAAGAATCGCGCCGCGTGTCGGCGGAAGAGAGTCCTGACTCCATGAGTTGACAGCAGACTGCTGGTCATCCAAACGACGAAGCCCCGACGCAATGTCGGGGCTTCGTCGCAGCCAACGGTCGAAGGCGTCAGCTTTCGGGACCGATTCCGTTGTCAGGTCCTTCCTGCGAGTTGAGGATGCCAAGGATGCGCAGGAGATCTTCCTGGTTGAAGTAGCTGATCTCGATGATGCCCTTGCTGACCCGTCCCCGGATATTGACGCGTGTGGCCAGCAGCTTCTGCATCGTCTCCTGGATGTTAAGGAGAGCCTCGTCGCGTACGACACTCGCGCGGGGCTTCTTCGTGAGCAGGCGGCGCACCAGTGCTTCGGTCTGCCGAACCGAGAGCTGTTTTCGGACCACTTCTGACAGTACTGCACCAAGCTGTCTCTGGTCTTTCAGGGGCAAGAGTGCACGGGCATGCCCGGCGGTGATGGTCTTGTTGTCCAGTGCAGTACGGGCGATCTCGGGAAGGTCCAGCAGACGGATCAGGTTGGCGATCGTGCTCCGGTCCTTGCCAAGACGCTGGGCAAGCTCATCCTGGGTCGTGCCAAACCTGGTGAGGTAGTCGCTGAACGAGACAGCCACTTCGATAGGTGACAGGTCCTCACGTTCCAGGTTCTCTGAGAGGGCTATTTCCATCGTTGTACGGTCATCGAGGTCACGGACTGTCACTGGAACCTGTTCCAGGCCCACTTGAACGGCCGCCTGGAAGCGGCGCTCGCCAGCTACGATCTCGAACCGCCCGTCTCGTGGACGCACAATAATGGGCTCGAGGATGCCATGTTTGCGGATGCTTTCGCCCAGCGTTGCTAACGCTGCCTCGTCGAACCGGCGGCGCGGCTGGAGCGGCGACGGAACGATCTGATCGGGGCGGAGGATGCGGACTCCGCTGCCGTCCGCCATCAGGGGCGGAGTTGGTTCGTTGGCAAAAAGGGCGTCGAGTCCTCGCCCAAGACGTTTACTGCTGTTCACGGGATTCTACCTCCTTGGCGAGCTGCCGGTACGCCTCGGCACCGGTGGAAAGCGTGTCGTACTCCAGGATGGTCTTGCCATAGCTGGGCGCTTCGCTCATGCGAATACTCCTGGGGATGACAGCGGTGAAAACGGTATCTCCAAAGTGTTTGACGAGCTCATCCTTGACCTGTCCTGAAAGGATGGTCCGCTTGTCGAACATCGTGACCAGAATGCCCAGCAGAGCGAGGCCCGGGTTCAGGCGCTGTTTGACCAGGCTGATCGTTCGCAGCAGGTGTGTCAGTCCCTCCAGTGCGTAGTATTCACTCTGAATGGGGACGATGACCTCGTGAGCGGCCGTCAGCGTATTGAGGGTCAGTAATCCCAGTGATGGGGGACTGTCGATGATGACGTAGTCCCAGGACCCTTCCAGTGAAGTCAGGCGACTCTGGAGGACATACTCTCGGTGGTCCATGCCTGCCAGTTCCAGCTCGGCGCCAGCCAGATTGATCGATGACGGGACCAGCGAGAGATTGCGTTCGCGAGTGGGCTGGACAGTGTTCTCGATTGGGTCGTCGGACAGCAGGCACGTGTAGATGTTGGACGTGAGTTCTGCGGCGTTGAGCCCGAGCCCTGTTGTCGCATTCGCCTGTGGGTCGAAGTCGACAAGCAGGACACGATGGTTGCGCTCGGCAAGAGATGCGGCGAGCGACAGTGCGGTGGTCGTCTTGCCCACGCCACCCTTCTGATTCGCAATAGCGATGATTCTCACGAGCCGTTCCTCCCGGACGACCGGTCACGGAGGGCCGGGGTCACCTGCAGTATGACGAGCTTGGACTTGCGTTCAACACCTGGCAGGACGTAGTCGAATACGGTGGTCGTGCAGTGGACGCGGCGCAGTGTGGCCACGAAGGGTGGATCCTGGAGTTCAGCAAGGTCTCGCTCTCCTTTCCAGAGTACCAGTTTGCCATTACTTGCGAGGAGCGGGAGGGCGTACTGAAGGACAGTCGCGATATGGGCGACCCCCCTGGCCGTGATCATGTCGAACGCTCGTTCCGGCAACGCGCTTGTGTGGTCTTCGACGCGTCCATGGACGACGCGTGCACCTTGAAGTGGCACGCCGGAGACCAGACTCCCCAGGAAGCGCGACTTCTTGCCGATCGATTCACACATT
Organism: uncultured Caldisericota bacterium; assembly: GCA_964426505.1. Taxonomy (GTDB): domain Bacteria; phylum Caldisericota; class Caldisericia; order Cryosericales; family Cryosericaceae; genus Cryosericum. The sequence goes on along the minus strand of CAYRQW010000005.1, from coordinate 13,371 downwards.
GTGACTGTTGCAGAGGGCCAGGCAAGTGCAAGGGGAACGGCCGGGAAGCCTCCTCCTGTTCCAATATCGAGCAGCGAGTGAGGGGCCTCGAGCTCTACCAGCAGGGGCGCGAGGGAGTCGCGGACGTGCGTGCCGAGGACATGTTCAGGATTAGCGTCAGATGTCAGGTTCATGACTTCGTTGGCTTCGGAGAGCAGTGCCAGGAACGACGCCAGTCCCGCGCAGAACGTGTCGCCGCATATAGTCATCCTCTGCCTGATGGGGAGTGCGAGGGAGAACTCATCCATCGATTGGCGCACGACAGAAATCAACTGTGTCACGCTGCGTTCTTCATCAGTAGTCATCAACCCCTCCAGTCACTGTTCCACGTGGAACACTTCGTCAGTCAGAGCCACTTCGCCAGAACACCCTTGATGACGCCGACTGACACGAGGAAGACGATGATACAAGCTCCGACGACGCCCAGCGAAATGGACGCGAGGGCATGGCTCTTCTTCATCCGAGAGAACTCGGCGACCAGGCATCCAGTGTAGGCGCCAGTTCCTGGAAGAGGGATAGCGACAAACAAAGCGAGCCCGATGAAGAGCCCATACTTCGCCAGGGGGCCTCTGCTTCGGGTAGCCAGGCGCTCCCGATAGCGTCGGAACCAGGCCCATCGCGAAGCAACTGCAAGAGCAGGCTTCTCCAGCAAGTAGAACAGGGGGGCGATGCACAGGTTCGCAAGCATCGCGACCAGCAGTGCCTCCCATGGGGGCATCTTGAGAACGCCGATGGCATAGGGCAGCGCGCCGCGGACCTCGACACCCGGGATGATGGTGATGAGAGCGATATGCAGGATATTTCGTACGAGGGTAAACACACTTCCAGTATACTGGAGGCTACCGAGGATGCAACGTGAGCGTTGTAAAATGCGGTGCACCACAGTACAATGGACTCGTGCCATACGCTGTGGAACCGGGGGTCAAGGATGCTTGAGGGGAAGTTCGGCAACTGCCAGGTGGACGAAGTCCTCCAGACGATCGTGCAGGGCAAAGGGACCGGCCGCCTCAACCTCGCTGGAACGTCGATCTTTGGCGGACGCGTCCAAGCGACGTTCTTCATCGAGGATTCATGCATAGTCCATGTCGATGTCGGGCCCGGGACCGCATACAGCTCCCTTGTTGATCTGTTCAGTCTCCGAGACGGGGACTTCTCCTTCACAAGTGGCGAAACAGCGAAGACCAGAGATCAGTCTGTGCCGATTGCGGATATCGTTCTTCAAGTAACGGCAGCCCTCGATGAATGGAATTCGATGCGCCAGTGTCTTGGCTCTCTTGATGCGGTCTACAGACTGAGAGCCGACGGTGCCACGAAGAACCTGACCCTGACACGTGAGCAGTGGCAGGTGATGGCGAGCCTGGATGGCAAGACATCGATGCGCGAGATCGCCAGGAAGACCGGCAAGGGAAGTGTTGTTGTGTCGAAAGCGCTCTACGGATTCATTGAGTCCGGACTGGCAACCGAGGTCGAGGCTCAAGCTGCTCCTCAGGATACAGAACAGGACCATGTACAGCGTCGTGGTTTCTTCGGCCTCTGGAGCCGGAAGTAGGAGGGGCGGGATGTCGGGACTTCGAGAAGGCCTGTTCTTCGATGACGTCATGCTTCTTCCGCGCCGAAGCGAGGTCGGGGCATCTGATGTGAGCCTCGAGTCGAGGATCTCTGCCAATGTGGTGCTGCGTTCCCCATTTGTCACGTCGGGACATCAGCCCGGGGCCGACTATCGTCTGGCTTCGACAGTCGCGCGAGCCGGAGGAATCGGTATCATCCCCCTGTTTGGGAGTTTCGAGGATCAGGCGCACGAGGTGCGCAAGGTCAAGGAATTGATGTGCAAGGATGAGGGAGCCGCCTGCGACCTCAAGGGGCGTCCGGTGGTCGGAGCGCTGGTCGATCTGGAGCGCGAAGGTGTGCTGGAATGGATAGGTTCACTCGCCGAAGTCTGGACGGACGTCATTGTCGTGGACGTGCCACATGCTGATCGGGTCACGATCCTTCGCCAGATCCAGGCGGTGAAAGCAGAGTATGACTGGCTGCCGCTCATGATCGGCAATGTTCAGACGCGTGCAGGAGCCAAAGATGTCATTGATGCCGGTGCAGACATCGTCGTTGTTGGTAGTGGATTCAGTTCTTTTGCAGAGGCGACGGAACTGTCTGGCGTCGGCGTGCCCGAACTGTCGGCTCTCATGGAGGTGGAGGACGTCGCATCGCTCTACGGCAGACCGATCGTCTGCAACATGGGGGTGCGTTCTGCTGCAAGCGTCGTCAAGGCTCTTGCCGCAGGGGCTGCGGCCGTCGTCCTCAATACCCTGACGCCAGACACTGCTTCGGAAGTCATTGAGCACGTGGCGACTCAGGTGAGGGAGAGCCTCAGTTATGTCGGGGCACGCTCGATCGTGGAGTTGCGCGAGAAGGCCGAATTCATCCGGATCCGTCCACCAGCTTCTTCCTGACCGCGTTTCTGCCCGAAAATGTCGAACGCCCTGACTCATAAGTCAGGGCGTTTTTCTACGAGAGTGGATAGTTGACCCAGACGACCGTTCAGCGCTCCTTGACGACCTGCACATACCGGGCCGTCTTGTCGATGATTCCCTGCAGGTCAGCACCATGATCGCGCATGAACACCATGTAGTCCACGCATTCATGTGTCATGACTTCTCCGGGAACGGTGATCGGAATGCCGGGAGGATAGGGAGTCACGAGTTCCGCGATGATGCGTCCGGCGGAGTCCTCCATTCGGACTCGCTCCCTCTTGGCGTAGTAGGCCTCAAACGGGAAGAGAACCATCTCGGGGATGTCCGGGATAGGTGGCGGAGAAGTGATTGTTGAGGTCTTGCCGTGGCGCTTGCGGGAAATGTCCTCCAGTGCCTTGATAAGTATCTCCACTGCTTCTCTGGGTGTCCCGATCGTGATGAATGCCAGGATGTTCTCAAGATCGGACAACTCGATTTCGACGTTGTAGTCTCTGTTGAGGATCTCTTCCACCTGGAACCCGGTTAGTCCCAGCCTCGACACATGGACGGTCAGTTTGGTGAGATCGACATCGAAGACGGCGTCAGTGCGCGCGCGTTCTCTGCCTGGAGCAAAGAGTCCTTCGATGTTGTTGATGCGCCGGCGAGCATCCTCTGCGAGATCGATGGCGCGCTGAAGCAGGTCGTGACCGTTTGTCGCCATTTGCATGCGCGCGACGTCCAGAGCCGTCAGAAGGATATATGATGGTGACGAGCTCTCCAGCATTGTCAGCGTTGCCCGCACCAGCTCCTTATCCACGCGATGTGAACCCAGATGGAGCATAGACGTCTGAGTAAGTCCGGCAAGTGTCTTGTGCGTGCTCTGGACCACCATGTCTGCGCCTGCATCGACAGCGCTCTTTGGGAGGTCCGAGTGAAAGTGGAAGTGCGATCCATGAGCTTCGTCGACCAGAATGCGACGCCCGGTAGCATGTGCCTTCTGAACATAGTAGTCGATGTCCGAACTGATACCGAAGTAGTTGGGATTGGTCACGAACACAGTTTTGGCCTCAGGGTGGTCCCGGAGTACGCGCGCGAACGTCTTCTTGGATGGGAACGTCTGGAACTGGAGCAGGCGGTCTTCCTCGGCCTCGAGGTAGATGGGACGCAGTTCGTTGAGGATAAGCGCTCCATACATCGAGCGATGCGAATTCCGCTGGACGATGACGCGATCATAAGGATCACAGGTCGACAGGATCATTGCCTGGTTCCCGACCGTCGAACCGTTGACGAGGAAGAATGACTCGATTGCGCCGTAAGCTTCTGCAGCCAGTTCCTGTGCTTCCTTGACGACGCCGATGGGGCGATGAAGGTAGTCGAGTCCTTCGACTTCTGTCAGGTCAGAAAGGAATACGTTCTCGCCCCAGAATTCCTTGAGGCGCGGATGAATGCCCTGACCCGCCATATGTCCTGGCATGTGAAGGCCGGCACGGTGCTTGCCAATATAGGCCTGGACTGCATCGAAAAATGGGGTGCGACTCTGATCTCTCATGGAGAAGAGTGTACCGGTCAGACCCTCGCTGTCAACGCGCGAGCGTGAATCCCGGTTCCTGAACCTGCCGGGCTCAGAATGTCTGCCCGGGTTCCAGGACCGTGCAGTGGGCGCTCGTAGATGACTCTACCTTCTTCCGGAACACCTGGGGATCGACGGCGATGAGAGGGAACGTCCCATAATGCATCGGGATCACAGTGCGTGGTGTAAGCATCTTGACAGCCTCTACGGCGTCGTCGATGCCCATGGTGAAATTGCCGCCGATAGGGAGAAGTGCGACGTCCAATGGGTGCAGGCGCCCTATGAGTTCCATGTCGAGAAACACGCCCGTGTCACCGGCATGGTAGATTGCCCTCTCTCCAGTCTTGATGACGAATCCGCAGGGATTTCCCGTATAGATGAGATGTCCGTTCTCCGTCACCGACGAACCATGCAGGGCCTGGGTCAGGAAGAGCTCACCGAATGGAAAGGTGTGATTTCCGCCGATATGCATGGGATGAACCTTTGTGACACCCTTGCCGGCAACGTAGGTGATGAGTTCCGCCGGACCGATGACCGTTGCCCCGGTGCGTTTGGCGATAGGGATCGTATCTCCCAGGTGATCGGCATGACCGTGCGTCACAAGGATGTAATCTGGATCGACGTCATCGGCCCCCATGGATGCTGAAGGATTTCCCGAGAGAAATGGGTCAATGAGAATGTCGCCGGCTGCCGTATTCACCAGGAAAGCGGAGTGTCCAAGATAGGTAAGCTGTTCATGTGTCATCATATCGTTAGCCTCCATGCAAGTCTACGCTCTGGAGCCTGGTCGTCAAGCCTTTGATTGTCTGTCCACTGGAGTGAGACTTGCAATTGCACGGGACGTGGTAGAATGTCTCAAGTTATTCGCTTTGCGATAGTTCGCGCACTGCCAACACCTGCATCGGGGAATTGCAGTTGCGCCGGGGGAAAGAGACGTGATCAACAAGGTAATAGTCAGCGTTCCTGCGAGTACTGCCAACCTTGGGCCGGGATTCGATGCCTTCGGGCTAGCTCTCGAAATGCGGAGTACGTATACTGTCGAGATACTCTCTTCAGAAGAGAAGTGGAGTGTTCACTTCGAAGGCATGGGCGCCGACGTCCTCAACGAGAAAGGTTTCAAGTTCGTCAGCGAGGTCATGGACCACTTCGAACGCGCTGAGTCGGTACACTTGCCTCCGATCAGCATCAGCGTCCATACCGGCATCCCCCTTACGCGTGGCCTGGGTTCCAGCGCCAGCGCCATTGTGGGACTGCTGTCATGCTTCGAAGTCCTCATGAACACGAGGTTCGATACAGGAAAGGTTCTCAAGTACGCGATCGCTATCGAAGGACATCCCGATAACGTTACTGCATCGCTGGTCGGTGGGTTCACTATCGCTGCGAGTGATAGAAGCGAGGTCGCCTACATGAAGGTCGTTCCTCAGGACCTCAAGGTCATTGTTACAGTTCCGTCCAGCTTCCTTTCGACGAAGAAGGCCCGAGCGGTTCTTCCTGACATGTATGCACGCAAGGATGCAGTTTTCAACATCGGTCGCGCATCGATGCTCTCTGCCTGTATCTTCAGCGGCAACTACGATCTCCTGTCGTTCGCGCTCCACGACCGTCTCCACGAGCACTACCGCGAGAAACTCGTCACCGGATTCCGTGAAGTCTCACGTGCTGCCGACAGGGCCGGAGCCTATGGCAGTTTCCTCTCCGGGGCCGGACCCAGCATTGCGGCACTCGCCGCGCCGGCCAAGGCAGAGAAGGTTGCCAAGGCAATGCAGAAGGCGATGATCGAACTGGATGCAGAGGCCGAAACCCTGGTCCTCGACATCTCTGCCCAGGGAGTCATCCTGCAAACCGTCGACGACGAGAAGGTGTAGTTCTTCTCTTGAAAGTCTCGACCGCCCGTCAGTCTCGACGGGCGTTCTTCGTTCCTCTGCATCCATCTTATCGTGACAGCCCACAAAGTGGCTTCAGAAGCGGCGTCCAAGATCGACATCGCGAAAAGTGGCCCTGACAGACGATCTCGGAGAACATGCCGTATCCTTGCACGTTTGTGGCCCCTTCAGCTCCACTATGAGCATATTCCGGTGGAGCGAGCCTGAGATGCGGAGTTCAGAATGGCATCCCAGAACCCGACCCCCGACAGAGTTATCCACAGCTCCTGACAGGTTGTCCCCCGTACGGCACTGCCTGACTCCACCAGTTTTCCACATAACTAACAGCGTTTGTGGACAAGGCTCTGGTCGGGGGCAAGAAAGAAGAGACGCCCCGGCGGATTATCCGGGGCGTCTCTTGAGACTCTGGTGTTGGAGGAGACTGGCGGGAGTTGGCGGCCCTACAGCTTCGCCAGCAATCCTGTCCTCTCGTTGAACTGGTCGATGAGTCTATCGAAGGCTGGAGCGGCCGTCCAGATCTCGTTCCAGAACTCAGGCTCCCAAAGTTCGCGCAGTTCTTCTGCGGTCCTGCCCTGCTGCTCGACCCAGGTGAAGTACTTGAGGTTGTGCAGCTGCTTGCGGTCGCGGTAGTTGAGTTCGCGGTACCAGTCTGTGAGGATGCCTTCGAGATACTTTGCATAGTCGAGCGCCGCGTCCATCTCAGTGTAGGGGCCGTATTCAGCACGCAGCTCCTCGAGACGCGACAGGTACAGGTCGGCCGAATCCGTGAACACGGTGAAGACAACGTCGTTCTCGTCCATTTCCTCGTACTTGGCCATCTTGATCGCTGCGACCATGTTCGCCAGAGACGAGATGCCCATGAGGTTGAGATGCTCGATGATCGCGCGCGGGACACCCTTCTTCTCCAGGTAGGCCTTGCCTGCTTCCTCGTTGAAGAGGCGCAGCAGATGCATCGGGTACTCGTCGTCGATGGCGGCGACTGCGTCCGTATTGCGGACATTGTGGATCCAGGGGACGTGCTTGTCGCCGATACCCTCGATACGGTGGGCGCCAAACCCGTTTGCGTAGAGGGTCGGGCATTGCAGTGCTTCGACAGCGGTGATATGGCTGTACGGATAGACCTTCTTGAGGTACTCGCCGGCGCTGATGGTCCCGGCAGAGCCCGTAGCAGAGACGTAGCCGGCCATACGGGACTCGGGCCCCTTGATGCTGTTGAAGACCTGCTCGAATGCGGAGCCGGTCATGTCGTAGTGCCACAGCGCATTGCCAAACTCCTCGAACTGATTGAACACGACGATAGCGTCACCGCGGGTGGTCTTGAGCTCGTGCACCTTGTCGTAGATCTCTTTGACGTTGGACTCGGTTCCCGGAGTGCCTATGACCTCCTTGGTCCCGATCTCGCGCAGCCAGTCGAAGCGCTCTTTGCTCATGCCTTCCGGCAGGATGGCGACGGCATCCGTGGCCAGCAGGGCGCAGTCGAAAGCGCCGCCACGGCAGTAGTTGCCGGTCGACGGCCACACGGCTGCCTGACGGGTCGGGTCGAACTGACCGGTCACGAGTCGCGGAACAAGGCAGCCAAACGCCGCGCCGACCTTGTGTGCCCCGGTAGGGAAGTACTTGCCCACGATGCCCACGACGCGAGCCTTGATGCCCGTGATCGAACTCGGGAGCTCAATGTAGTTCACGTCGCCATACAAACCGGTCTTCACGTCATTGTGCCACGTGATGCGGAACAGGTTGATGGGATTGACGTCCCACAGGCCGACGCCCTTGAGTCTTGCCTTGACCTTGTCCGGGACAAGCGACGGGTCTTTCTGCTGTGCAAAGGTGGGGATGATGATATTTCGGTCCTGTGCCAGCTTGACGGTCGTCGCCAGGACGTCTTCGTGAACGGTCATATCAAATACAGCCATGTCGTACTCCTCTTGTCAAAGAATCCGCGCGTCATGCGCGGAAACACACATGATAACCAGCTTCTCAGTCTAGCATGCCCGAAGGCTTGTTCAACCCTTGTGTATGAAGAGCTTGACAAGTCGCCCGGTAACATCGCGCAGAGCACTGCCCAGAAGATCAGGGTCCAGCGTCTTCTCTGGCTCGTTGTGGAACACGGCGAACGGAACCTTGCGTCCCTTGACCGTGATGAACCCCTCGTCATGACCCTCCGACAGGCGTGGCCAGTCGTTGTCCTTGTAGTACCGCTCCATCTTGGCGTCCTCGAGAGAGTGATACAGGATGGAATCAGCCTGTTCAGGGCGATAGCGCCTTCGATTCTTGCGCACGGATTCCTCGAAGGAGACGTCGATGTACAGAATGGCGGCCCGGGCGAGCACATCGTCGGACAGATGCTGAAAGGCATTTGTGAATCCATTTTCGCCGCCGCGGGCAAATTCCATCAGGACCGTGTGATGTTCAAGGAATGATGGATCACGCGCCAGTTTCTTGCGGAAGTCCAGGTCGATGCGTTCAATGAAGAAGTCCCAGATGCGGTCATCGAGGAAGTACAGGTTGGTGTCCGTGTCGCGCCGCGGCAATCCCATGTGTTCGCGGATGTTGTCATCCTCAAAGACTTGCCAGACATAGAGAAAGTCGTCCAGTTCTTCGAACGGGGCGATGTGGTAGTCCTGTAGCCGTTTCTCGTCCGGCAGCTGTTTCAGAAAATCGATCGCCTCGCTCTTGCCTGCCGCCGGGCGACCGATCAACAGGATAACATCAAGTTTGTCCATAGTACCTCCGTTTGGAGTTTCTCTCCAGTCTCAGCATCTGCGAGCTCTCGTGAAGAGAGCAGACAGGGGACAACGCATCATGCCAATCAGTGGCAACCAGCGATCAACGTGGGTCCCGCCGTGCAATCAACGTTTTTGCTGCAGTTCCTCGATGAGGGCCATCAGGCGCGGCCGCTCTCCTGGGATGTCGTCTGCAAGGCGTGCGACAGCCACCGGCAGCAGCCAGCTCCACATAGTGGCCGCTGCTTCGGGCTGCAACTCACGATAGCACTTCAGCCAAGCCCCATAGAACCGGTCCCTTGACTCGCGCTCGACCCACGCCAGGTGGAAGAACCCAGGAGGGGCATCCGCGATTCGAAGCAACAGAGCTGTGTGTGCCGCATCAGATGCTGGTGTTCCGCGCGCAGCCGACGTCCAGTCGATGACCGATGGCCCCTGTGGAGTCATGAGCACGTTGTCCGGGTGGAAGTCGCAGTGGCACAGGTTCTCTCCGTCGGGAAGCCGCTCAAGAGTTGCCAGGGCGTCGCCCTTGACGCGTGCGACCACGCCAGCGCGGGCGATGCGTCGGGCCAGGTCTTCCCTGCGGGACGTCAGTTCTGGCGAGTGGCACTCGTTGATGCGAGCCTGCAATTCGGCGAAGATGCCGGCATAGTGTGTCACGCGCATGGGTTCACGGCCGAGAACAGCAAGCATCGTATGCCCGGTCAGCCGCTCCAGCACCAGCCCTTGACGGCCATCCACGGTGATGACGTCCATGAGGTGTGGCGAAGGAACACCTGCCACATTTGCTGCCCTCGTGCCGTCCACCTCCTGCTCGATGAGACGCGACGGAAATCCGTCGACGAACAGCTTGAGGACCGAGTCTTCCTTCCAGAGATACACCTCTGCGGTCCGTCCATGACCCAGCAGTGTTGCCGAGCCGATGTGCTCTCCCATAGTATCCTCCTGGTCGTGATCCTGAGCAGACATGCGCTTCATGGCATAGCCCTGAGACGCGGAACAAACATCCAGATGAGTGCGGCGCCAAGCAATGCCACACACGCATTGATGGCGACAGCCATGGGCTCGCCCGCCCACTGTGCGAGCCAGCCGATCAGAAGCGACCCAATAGGCATCATGCCAAAGAACACGAGGCTGTAGACAGCGCTGACGCGGCCGCGCAGTGAGTCTTCCACCTGTGACTGGATCAGCACGTTGCAGAGATTGATGACCAGGATTCCGGAAAACCCGATCAAGGCCATGAGAAGCATCGCAACGGGCGTCGACCTGACAGCGGCAAAGGCAAGAAGAGCAATGGGATACGCGAACGTTCCAAACGTAGCGACACGCCCCTTCACCTTGAGGTGACTGACGGTTGCAATCGTGAGGGCCGCCATGAGTGCGCCGACCCCCCGTGCTGACTGGAGCAGGCCGTTGATCGTCGCGCCCGTTGTCGAAGTGCCATGAAGGACCTTGACTGCCCAGGCTGGGATGAGTGCGACAAATGACAGGCCAAGCAGCGACGTAACGCCGATGAGCATGATGAGTGAACGGATGTTCTCGTGTCTCCAGACGTACTTGAGCCCTTCGGCGATCCCCGCCATGGGACTCTGATCTCTGGGACACAATACTACTGGCCGCAGGCGCATGAACAAGAGAGCTGTGATCACGGCGACGAAGGACAGCCCGTTGATGGTGAAGCACCAGCCCGCCCCCAGGAGTGTATAGACAGCACCTGCCGCCGCGGGGCCGAGCGCTGTCGCCATGTTGAACATGGAGCCGTTGAGTGCAACTGCATTTGGCAGGTGTCGCCTGTCGTCGACCAGCTGTTCAACGAGGGCCAGACGTGCCGGCGAGTCGAATGTATTGGCGATGCCCAGCAGAAATGCCAGGACCAGGATATGCCACGGACGCACGGTGCCGGTGAACGTCAGCCATGCCAGGACGAAGGCCAGCACCATCATGGCAGACTGTGTGTAAAGCATCAGCGTCTTGCGGGGAACGTGGTCCGCGACAGAACCTGCGTACAGCATGAACAGCCAGACTGGGAGACCGTTGGCGAATGCAACGTAGCCGAGGAAGGCCGCTGACTTGGTCAACTGGTAGGCAAGGTAGCCCTGTGCAGTCGCCTGCATCCAGGTACCGAAGAGCGAAATGAGCTGTCCGGCGAACCATATCCGGTAGTTGCGGTACCGCATGGCCGCAAACGTATCACGTGGGCTGATGCGTCGCACGGAAACCGCATCCGGCGTATCAAGGCACTCCGCAGCGGAAGTGGTGTTCATCTTCTCATCGACCACTCATCTGACCTCGTTGACCAGGAATCGTACCGTGTATTCAATGCACCATGAGTCTAGCACAAACTGGCGTGGGAGGGTTGGACACTGGATTGACGCTGTCCTTTTTGCTATACTGCGCATAGCGGGACATGAATGGTAGCATTGTGGCACGATCGCTGACCCCGAGCACCTATGCCAGAAGAAGAGGAGAATGACGATGAGGAGAGGAATCGTTTTGCTGTTGCTGCTGAGTATAGTGCTGGCCGTCGGGTGTGGCAAGAAACAGTCCCTTGCGGAGACGGGAAGCATACGCATCACTGTCGAGGACGACAACGGTGATGCCATCAAGGGAGTCGCACTGACGCTCACGGATGGCGAGGGAAAGGAGACCACTGCTTCGTCCGACGGCAAGGGCAAGGCCTCTTTTACGGGTCTTGCCAGTGGGGACTATGAGCTTGAGGGTACTGCTGCCGGGTACGCCGCAGACTCCACGTCTCTCAGCGTCGCGGGAGACGAACAGGAAGCCACACTGATACTGTCATCGACGACGGCATCAGGAGATGACGGATCGGACACGGAGCAGGAATCCGGAAACGCGAGCATCCTGGAGAGCGTGGACAGCTACCGCTGGAAGTGGTCTTCAATGGAAGAGGGCAAGACGAACCCTTCGGTCGCGGAGGGCGCGTTTGAGAAGCCCGACCGTGAGTACTTCCGCACTGGCAGCGGCGACGATATCAACGAGATCTACAGGATCGGTAAGACGGTGAAGATGCGCAGTGGCACCGACGGTGAGTGGAATACGTTCACAGGCGATGCCGCAGAGGGTATGATGGGCATGAGCGGCATCTACACCAGTATGTTCGGTCAGGATTACTCCTCCTCCAGCAAGGACGACAGCGGGTTCAAGCGCTCAGATGGAGGGAATGTCAATGGCTATTCCACCCAGAAGTACGTCTACGAGATCTCAATCAACGGCGCCGTGACAAGCACCACGGCATGGGTCATCGACAGCGGTGAATTCAAGGGCGGCACTACCCGCTGGGAATCCAGGTCGACCAAGGATGGCAAGTCAAACTCGTTCACCTGGGACGTCTTTGACCTCAACAAGCGCATCGGCATCGAATTGCCCTGAGGATTGGCCACGCGAGCCGGCACTGTCATAGTGCCGTAGCGTGCAAAAGAACGAGGAGCGGGGGGGCGTAGGCCCCCCGAAGTTGTCGTACGGTGGTTGGAGAAAGAAAGTCGGAACCTTCTCACCTGGCAGGGCGCAGATTCCACGTAACCCCTCAAGCTGCGCGAAGCCCCTCCTTCGTAGCCCCGACTCACTTGCAGTACTGGCTGAGATATTCAGGTCTCGATGCGAACGCCTTTCCAGAACGCCACATACTTTGTGATGTTCTTCGCCTTCGGCTTGGGTTCGAGATACGACCAGGCCGCATCGGGATTGGTTTGTCCGTTCACGATGACATCGTAGTAGCTGGCCGTACCCTTCCAGGGGCACTCTGTATGGTACCCCGCGTGTTCATGAAGAAGCTCGAAGCGCACCGCTTCCGGAGGGAAGTAGTAGTTGTTCTCTACCACAATGAACCTGTCGCTCTCGGCCAGGGTCTCGTTGTTCCAGACAGCTCGTGCCATGTGGCACCCCCTTGACAGACTGGCTTCAGTATAGTATTGGCCTGGTTTGTCGCAACGTTTGCTCCGGGTTGGTCTGTGAGCGTCGTGGAGATTCCTGGCCTCAGTCAGGGAGTTCACCGCGTGCAGCTTTCAGAGATACTGTCCCGCCACAGTGGTCACAGGGAACGAATCGTGTAGAATGGAAGTCCGATTCCGCCCAGTCGACGTGTGCGGACGCGAACTACAGTGCGAGAGGACGAATATGCCATCAGAAGCAGATGGACAGACCCAAGGCACGCTGAGGCTATGCCCAGAACAGGTCCGCGAGCTCTTGCCACAGAGAGAACCGTTTGTCTTCGTCAACGGTCCAGCCGACATCGTTCCTGGCATCCGCGTGACCGCAGAGACAACCTATGCCGAGGGCAGTGCGTTCTACGAGGGTCACTTCCCTGGAATGCCGCTGACGCCAGGTGTCATCATCATTGAGACAATGGCACAGGCCGCCTCGCTGATGATGCTGGCGATGCCACAGTATGCAGGTCAGATCGCGTATCTCGTGGGCATCAGGGACGCAAGGTTCTTCAAGGCGGTCCGCCCCGGTGCAGCCGTAGAACTAACTGGGAGCATCACGTCGATTCGCCACGGGGTGATCGAAAGCAGAATGGAGGCATGGGCGGGTGGCGTCCGAGCAGCCTCCGCAATTGTGACATATACATTCCGCCCTCGTCGTCCCCATTCGGGTCTCAACGGCCAGGTCGGAGGTTGACAGAGTCGCTTATGAAGTCGCTTCACAGCAAGGAACGCAAGGGCAGCGTCAAGAATGGGCAAGGAGTCTGG
>CAYRQW010000004.1:16387-26608 GCA_964426505.1 uncultured Caldisericota bacterium | reverse complement strand
CAGCCGGACCACCGATACGAAATGACGTGTAGGACGAGAGTGGTTCCTTCGTCAGGACCCGCTGTTCGACGCGACGTCTGAATGTGCTTATGACCGAATCCACCATCAGTCGTTCTCCCGCTTTGTGTGTCTCCCGAGAAGCTCGGCAGGTTGACATTGTACCGTATTGCCGGTCGCCAGCAAGCCACAAAACTGCAGAGCAAGCCCGTTCACATCACCAGGACCCATGAACAGCACGATGTCACCCGGAGCGCCGGATGCCCGCAGGTCATCCAGCATCTGACCCACGGGCATCGAGGGTGCCAACGATGAGCCGATGGCTGTCTTCACACTTTCCCGAAGCGCGCAGTTCAGCTCTTCTGGGTGTTCCGCAGTCTCTCCGGCTGAAAAGATGTCCAGCAGCACGACCCGTGAGGCTCCCATCAGTGCCGGCCCATACGCCCCGAGACACATGCTCACGCGTGAGAAACGGTGAGGCTGGAGCACGAGAGTAAGCGGCCTTCCACGATACCGTGCAGACACTGCCTGCAGAGTCGCCCTGATCTCTGTGGGATGATCAGCATGATCGGTGAGAACGACCATTCCGCCATGTTCTGCCAGGACCTGCATCCGTCGCTCCATTCCAGGAAAACCTTCGACAACATGGAGAGTGTCCGCGAAGGATGCGCCAACTGCCTCACACGCCAGACAAGCGGCGACAGCATTGAGGTAGCTCTTTTCGTCCCCCCGCCTCATGGCAAATGACTGCTCCGTACCCTTTCTTGAGACGGTTGCCGTGTTGCTGATGAAGTGGTAGTCAATCCGCACCTCGTTCTGAGCCTTCTGCCCATACAGGACATATCGTGGCAGAACGTTCACAATTCCAGCCACTTCCCTGTCATCGCCGCTGCCGACAATCAGGCCGCCTCGCTCAGCACATTGCCCCGAGAACTGGGCGAACGCGTCTACAAGGTTGGAGAACTTTCCCCCATACGTCCCCAGGTGGTCGTCGTCAATGTTCGTAATGACGGCAACGTCTGGATGGAACTTCAGAAACGAGCCATCAGACTCATCGGTCTCCAGAACCATGATGGGACGGCCCTGGATCTGAGTCCGATGCACCCCGTCTATTGGAAACGCTCCGTCGAATCCGGTGATATGCCCTCCTACGCAAATGGTCGGTGTGAAGCCCTGCACCGAAAGAGCATATCCGATCATCCCGGTCGTCGTGGTCTTCCCATGAGTACCAGCGACAGCCACAAGGTGATACTGTGATGCGATGGTCGACAAGACATCTGCCCGGTGGAAAACTGTCGTTCCGACCAGATGTGCGGCCGCAAGCACGGCATTGTCCGGCCGAATTGCAGATGAACGTACGACAATCTCGTTGGGGTGAAGCGCGCCGGCTGCTTCATTCTCGGACATCACCGGAATACCCAGCGAAGACAGCCTCTCTGCCTCGGTGCTGTTCTTTGCGACATCTGAACCACGGACATTCATTCCGATGCTATGCAGCAACATGGCCAGAGAACTCATCCCTGCGCCACAGATTCCAACCAGAAGAAACGCCGTTCCGCGTCGCGGCAGTTCAAACATTGGAGCAGTCCTCCTCGATGGCGTGCACTATACTCTCGGCGGCATCACTCCCAAAAACACTGGAAGCAGGGATCAGCGGGCCTGTTTCGTCATCAAGCGCCCTCTCCACCATCGAAAGGTACGCATCAAACTGCAGCGCATCCTGCTCAATACGGACGCCCAGACCCAGGTTCTCGACGTATGCCGCATTCTTGGACTGATGTCGGCCCACGGCGTATGGATACGGGATGATTACGGCAAAGATGCCTCCGACAGCAAGCTCGGTAAGCGCAAGGGCACCACCTCTCGTTACCGCCACACGAGTCTGTGCATAGAGTCTCTCCATGTGTTCTTCGTACGCGACGACCGAGGGATCGACGTGTCGCAGAGACAGCGAATCCACGGCAGCCCGAGTTCGCGCGTAGTCATCCGTTCCGGTCACCACGGTGACTGGAACGTCGCGCCCCCTGCCGTCCAGTTCGCGAACAGTCCGCAGAAAGAGCTCGTTGACAAAGCTGGCTCCTCCGCTTCCACCGACGAACAGCAGACCGCGGCGAAGTGGTCTCCTGGACCGGCACTCCTTCAGCGCCGCGTAGACGTCGCGCCGCAGGGGGTTTCCGGTGACGGTGAAGCGTGGACCCGAAGCGTCTTCTACCGGAAACCCAAGGAACACTCGCCGAGCATGGCCTGAGAAGAGTCGATTCGCTCTCCCCATCACAGTGTTCTGTTCCAGGAGGTACACCGGGACTCCACTCATGTGCGCGGCGATAATTCCTGGTACCGACACGTAGCCGCCCGTACCGACGAACGCATCTGCATGAGAACCGGTCATCACACTCCGGGCGGCGCTGACTCCGCCTCGGGTTGCACGCGCGAGTCGCCACAGCGATCTGGGCGTATACAGAAGCGGCGCAGAGGCAACAGTCCTGACATCAAGTCCCTGCGAAAGGAAAACCCGTTCTTCCATACTGCCGGATCGTGCAAGCATCGTAACGCTCCCGGTGTTCGAAAGAAGCTCAGCGACTGCAACTGCAGGGTAGATGTGTCCCCCGGTCCCACCCCCAGCGACAATGTAGTGCATCAAACAGCCTCTGGACTCCGAGCAATAGCTCCCGCAATGCCAAGCGCGGCCATCTCGAACACAATGTGATTGCCTCCCTGACTGAAGAAGGGAAGCGGTACTCCTGTCGTGGGAAGAAGTCCCACGACGACACCGATGTTGACGAATGCCTGCACGGCGAGGAAGACTCCCAGCCCCATCACATAGACTCGCGCAAACGGCTCAGAGGATCTCGAGGCAATCTTGAACAGATCAAAGACGATCCAGAGAAAGACGCCGAGCACGATCGTCACGCCCACAAGCCCGAACTCCTCCGAGAATATAGCAAAGACAAAATCGTTCTCCTGGGCTGGAAAGTGGACGAACTTCTGAACACTCCGCATGAACCCTCGTCCCACTACTCCACCCCTCGCGACTGCAAACATGGAGTTCACCAGTTGATAGGCGACACCTTTGGCCTTGTCGGCCGCCAGCGGGTTGACGAACGACGTCATTCGGACTTTCCAGGAGTCCTTCACATTGACAGCGACCAGAGCCAGCGCGCCCAGGGCGGCGGTTCGACTGATCCAGTAGGTGAAGGGAGCCCCAACCCCCAACAGCATGGCAATCGAGGATCCGGCGATGACGAAGGCCGTTCCAAAGTCCGGTTCCAGTGCCACCAGTCCTGTGAACCCCAGTATCAACAGAAGAAACGTGCGATAGTATCGATGGTCATAGTGGTTCAGGTACTTCCCGCTGAAGAGCTTGGCTGCGAGTAGCGGTACGACCACAACAGCCGCCTGAGATGGCTGCAAGCCGATCACACTCGTTCCGATCCAGCGGCTCGAACCGTTGACGCTCCTGCCGATGCCCGGGATGAGGACGGCTATCAGCAACGCTCCCAAGGCATACGTGAGGAATTCCGAGATGTCGGCCCAGCGCATGTACTTGAATCGCGAACAGAACCAATAGGCGAAGATCCCGACGCCGACGATGATCACCTGCTTGACCACGCTTGGAGTCACGGCAACCAATTGACCGCGTGCAGCGCTGAGACTGACGGTGATGCTGTAGTTCTGCAGAACCCCCAGACAAAGCAGTATGGCAACCAGAACCAGAATGCGCCTCACTGCGTTAGTGCGCCAAGGCCGTCCCGCACGATCTCTTTGAACCGGTCGCCACGCTGCTCGAAATCTCTGAACATGTCGAAACTGGCACAAGCGGGGGATAGAAGCAGCGTGCCACCTGCAGAAAGAAGTCGCACTCCATTGCCGACCGCATCCTCGAGGGACTCGGCGCGGCCAACCGTCTTCACGCCGGCCTGGTGCAATGACTCCTCGATAGCCCCACCGGTCGCACCCATGACGACTGCCGACACCAGGTTCACGTCCCGGGAAAGGTGCCGAGCCATCCTGTCGAAGGAAACACCCTTCGAACTGCCGCCCAGAATGACGACATACGGTCCAGTCATGGCATCGGCCGCTGTCATAACCGATTCAGGGGTTGTCGCCTTCGAATCGTTCACAAACCTCACTGCACCTGCCGTGCCAACATACTCGAGTCGGTGAGGAAGTCCCTTGAAACCCCTCACGCCTCTGCATATGGCACCGGGAGAGATGCCATACAGAAAGGCCGCGAGAGCCGCGCTCATGGCATTTGCCACATTGTGGCGCCCCGGAATGCGCAGGTCTGTCTCTCTGAACAGTTCCACCGTGCGCGTCGCGTCCTTGAAGACAACAGCGCCATCGACCACGTGTGCACCCGCGAACATGCCATCCGTCAATCCGAAGTAGAACGTGGCGGGCTTCAGCGTCGAGCCAAGCGCTCTCAATGCAGGATCATCCCAGTTGAGCACGACGGTGTCATCCTCAGTCATGTTCTCGAATAGGCGCCTCTTTGTCGCAAAGTAGCGTTCCATGGTGCCATACCGGTCAAGATGGTTCGGAACCAGATTCGAGAAAGTGGCCACCCTGGGGTGGAATGTGTGAACAGTCTCGAGCTGAAAGCAGCTGACCTCGAGAACTGCGGGTCCTGCCGTCGGATGCTCTACCAGGAGCTGTGACACCGGAATCCCCAGGTTTCCCCCTGTCACGGCGTCGGGATACTCCTGGGCAACGATTTCGCCAAGAATAGATGTGGTCGTGCTCTTCCCATTGCTGCCAGTCACTGCAAGCACTGACAGTCCGGCGTACGCGGCAATCTCCATCTCGCCTACGATGAGTTTGCTCAGCCGTTGAGCGGCCTGCATGATCGGAGCTTGGAGTGGCACCCCGGGCGAGACCACAACGGCATCGAAGGCAGCCATTGTGTCTACCGTGTTTCCCCCAAACTCGAAGGGAACGCCGGCCTGCTCCAGCAACCGTGCAGAATGCTCGAACTTCTCATCGGTACCCCGCTGCTTGAACTCTGACACGAAAACGTCGATCCCGTGAGCATGAAGGTACAGGGCGGCATACAGCCCGCTTGGCAAGGCTCCGACGACGAATGCGGACTTGAAAGGAATCATTGGCTACCTCCAGGCCATCGCCAGTGCCCCGGCAATGACGAACAGGATACTTGCGACGAAGAACCTATCGACTATCTTGGGCTCTGCCCATCCGAGTTTCTCAAAGTGGTGATGTACGGGAGCCATGAGAAACACTCTTTTCTTGCGGCCCGAGGCTTTGAAGACAAGCACCTGGATGATCACGCTTGCCGCTTCAATCAAGAACAGTCCCCCAAGAAGAACCGAGGGCACCTGATTTCCTGAGGCGAACGCCCAGGCGATGAAGATGGAGCCAAGTGCAAGCGATCCCGTATCCCCCATGAAAACGGATGCTTTGGTGCCGTTGAACCACAGAAATGAGACAGCAAATGCGGCAGCTGCCATGGGCAGCAAGCCAGCCAATCCCGAAGGATGAAGGAGCGATGCTACTCCAGCGACGGCAAATGCCGGAAGGCTTGTCTTGGCGAGCAGACCGTCAAGACCGTCTGTCAGGTTGAACGCGTTCACCATGCCGACTGCGTAGAAGACGGCTACACCATAGTAGGTCCAACCGGAAAGAAGGACTCTGCCACTTGCCAGGCGAAGAGTTGGAGTGATCGATGGATACGCAAGGTAGAAGAAGACTCCGGCAGCAGCCGTCTGAATCAGCAGTTTCTGATAACCAAGAAGCCCGTCACTTCTGTGTTTGAGCTCCTTGGTCCAGTCGTCCAGAAAACCAGACAGAAGATTCACGCACACAAATGCAATCGTGGCTGCGTCCAGCCTTGTCAGACCCCTTCCACCCCTCACGAAAAGATAGACCACCACGGCTCCGACAATGTTGAAAGCGAGCATCAGGCCGCCGCCCGTGGGCGTACCAGCCTTGGACTTGTGGGAAGAAGGTCCCTCCTTCCGTATCAGCTGTGTGAACCGCGCCCTCTGCAGCCAGGCAATAAGGAGTGGAAGAAGGGCCAGATCCGCAAGCGCAAGCAGGAGAGTCAGCCACGTGACAGACCTGGGAGTCATTGCCGCCCCCCTTGTGGCCGAAGACAATCCGCAGAACAGATGTAGCCTTGGTCGCGCAGCGCCAGGCGCACCTCCGCGCGATCGTCGAAGATGATGTCCTCGTGCTCATAGTACATCACGGTCTCATGACCGCGGCCGAGAACAAGGACCATGTCACCAGGCCGGGCTGCATCAATGGCACTTCGAATTGCCTGCCTTCTGTCTTCGATTACGGTGAAATGGTCAGTAGCGAACCCAGCCTCGATGTCGCGAACGGCGACTGACGCATCTTCGTGACGCGGATCCTCGACTGTAACGAACGACCAGCGGCAGGCTTGTTCTGCAAGGCGGGCCATGATAGGTCGCTTCTCACGGTCGTCGGCGCCGACGGAGCCGAACACGACCAGCAGATCCCCCGACACCGCTGACTTCGTGGCCCTGAACAGGGCCGAGAATTCCTCCGGTGTATGAGCATAATCGACAACGACCTCAAATGGCTGTCCACAGTCAATGCGCTCATAGCGTCCTGGGATATACAGCGGTGCAGCAAGGGCTTGTACGGCCTTCTCCAGATCACATGTCGGCTCTATGGCACGAATCGAACTGATGGCGGCCAGACAGTTGGACGCCTGGAAAGCCGGGCCAATCGCAAGGTCCACGTCAAACGATGCTCCTCCCCGGGTGGCGACCCGGAACGTAGTCCTTCCCAGCGTAGAAACGACATGATCACCACGCAGGTCAGCATCTCTCTCGAGCGAGAACGTCCCGACGTGCGACCGCCCGGCTGCGTTTCTGAACGCAGCGAACGAAGGATCGTCAGCATTGAGAACAGCTACCGAGTTTCCATCGAGTGACGTGAACAGCCGCAGCTTGGCCGTCAGATACGCGTCCATCGTGCCATGGTATCCCATGTGGTCCTGTGAGAAATTGGTGAAAACCGCGCAGTCAAAACGCATGCCATGGACCCTGTCGAAAGCGAGCGCGAACGAGGAAACCTCAATGACGGCAACCTGTGCCCCCTGTTGCAGTGCACGATCCAGATACCAGTTGAGTGCAAAAGCTTCTGGTGTCGTTGCAGGCAGAGCATCCGGAGGAAAGAACTCACCGTCAGGCATGACATAGCCGGTGGTTCCGATCATGACAGAAGCAATACCCAGCCCCTCCAGAAGACGGCGAGCGATATGCGCCGTGCTCGTCTTGCCGCTTGTTCCGGTGATGCCGATCATCTTCAGGCGACGGGCAGGGAAGTTGAAGAAGGCTTGTGAAACCAGACTCAGAAACTCGCGGCAGCTCGAGACGACAACAACCGGCACGTCGTGGATCTCGGGATGCTCAGTCTCAGCAACGACGCAGACCGCTCCAGCGCGAAGGGCATCGGCAATATAGGAAGCTCCGTCCAGCCTGGTTCCGGAGATGGCAATGAACATAGCTCCCGGCCTGCACTCACGCGAATCAGGCGTGATCAGGCTGACCGATACGCCCTGCCCCAGCGAGGAACGCGCGGGATCCCAGGAACCTGGGGGCAGTATGTGAAGGAGCCCAGAAAGCCCCCGTCCTTTGACAGCGAATCTCATGGTTTCAACCTCAGATACTGTATCAGTTGCAGCGCAATCTTCTTGAAGGTCGGTCCAGCTACACGAAATGACGTGCGCTCGCCTTGTCGGGTCTCATGAATACTCAGAAACACGACCACTCTCGGGTCATTCGCCGTCAGGATCCCTGCGAAACTGTAGACGTATGATCCATCCTTCAGATAGCCTCCGCCGGGAGCGGCGATCTGAGCAGTGCCAGTCTTTCCGGCAACTTCGTAGCCTGGAATGTAGGCGCTGAAAACGCCGACATCCTTCTGTACTACTCCGTGGAGGCCTTCAAGAACGACCTTGGCTGTCTCCGGCCTGAACAGTTGACCGACGATACCAGGAACGTCTGTCCTCTGACTCGCACCTGAAGCATCGATGATATGATCGACCACATAGGGCCGCTGCATGACCCCTCCATTGGCTATGGTGGCATAGAAGTTTGCCATCTGGATTGCCGTGACGGCTACGCCCTGGCCAAATCCCATCGTAGGAAGCGTTGTCTTCGACCACAGAGACAATGGCAGCAGGATACCTGACTCCTCACCAGGAAGGTCGATGCCCGTCGGTCTGCCGAAGCCGTAATTGCTGACACAATCGTAGAAGAGCTTGGAGCCTATCTTCATGCTCAACTGGCAAAATGCGACGTTGGAGGAATGCTGCAGCATTGCATAGAGATTCATCGTCCCATATGGATACAGGTCGTGGACTACCGTGTCGAAGACTTTGAGACTACCCCCGCTGTAGAACGTGCTCTGCGGCGTGATCGTACTCGTGTCGAGGCCTGCCACAGACGTCACCGCCTTGAACACCGAACCAGGCTCATAGTTTGCGCTGATCGCCTTTTCCGCAAGGGAGCTCATGGAGGCGTCCTGCCAGTGTTCAGGATCCACACCTGGCACGTCGACCATGGCAAGCACTGCGTCAGTCTTCGGGTCCAGGATTGTGCACGTGGCCCGCTTGCCATCGTATGTTTTCAGAGTGTCCATCAGAGCCTGCTGGGCAAAATACTGGATGTTCGAGTCGATTGTCAGCACAATGTTCTTGCCCTGTATGGCCTCAAGAACCTCCTCTGTGACTGCGGGTTCACCAGGGTTTGACCCAGAAACCCTGTACGTATGGCGCCCGTCCGTACCCTTGAGTTCTTTGTCATACTGAAACTCGATCCCGGACAAGCCCTGGTTGTCCGCGCCAGTGACGCCAACGACCGAAGACATGAGGGCTCCCAATGGGTAGACTCGGCGATAGCCCTTGTCCAGCACGATTCCTGGCACATCGAGCCGGCGCAGTGCCTCATATTCCATGACACCTACCTGCTTCTTCACATAGATGAAGGTTGATGACGTGCTGCGTATCTGCTTCTCGAGCAGCGCCGCCGAAGTACCGATGACTGGCGCGATGCTGATTGCTGTCAGATGAGGGTCCTTGACCTCTTTCATGTACAAGCCCAGGGACCACGTCGCCACGTCCTGCGCCAGCACGCGCCCTGTCGAATCCTGAATTGTTCCGCGCTTTGCCCTGATAGGGATGGAGTCGGTCTCAAGCTGCTGGTTGGCCATGTTCACGAGAGTAGTACGGCCCACTACTTGCAGATAGACGAACCGTGACTCAATTCCTAGCACTGCAACCAGGAACACTGTAAAAATGACGACGAGACGTCGTCTAAACATATCATTGAAAGACGCGACGCCTCTCTTCATAGACTCAGTATGGCGTTGACGCAGGTTCTCCTGCTAATGGAGGCTTTCCAGTGTACCGATCACCGCCGTGTTGTTGGCAGCCATGCCCATAGCGCATGCGGCCGCTCGCACTCGATCGGGGGACATGAGCTTCGTATCGCGTTCGAGCAGCGATTCCTGCCGCTGAAGCTGTGCCTGAATGGCCGTCCTGTTCAGCTCCACCTGACGCTCTAGAAAAAGGGTCGTGCTGTACACGTAGCCATAAGCGCACAACAGACCAACAACTGTCACACTCAGAACAATGTATCGACGTACTGCGACTCTTGCTGCGGCTGAGACGCGTACTGCCGCCACGGGGCGGCGAACTGTTGCGTAGTTTCCTCTGATTGCAATACTCATGGTTATGCCCTTTCCAGCACGCGTAGCTTGGCACTGCGAGAGCGTCTGTTTGTCGCGACTTCTGAGTCAGTAGGCCGAATCACCTTCTTGTTCACCAGGTGATATCCTGGCTCCCCCGAGACCGGATTCTCGCAGAGAGCCAGGTAGCTTCTCTTCACAATTCTATCTTCGAGCGAATGGTAACTGATGACCAGGAGTCTTCCATTCAGATTCAGGAGCGATGCTGCGGACTTGAGACCATTGTCGAGAGCATTGAGCTCATCGTTGACATATATGCGCAGAGCTTGAAAAGACTTGGTGGCAGGATGTATGCGGGCGTGCCTGGTAGGGAAGACAGCGGCTACTGTCTCCGCCAATTCACTCGTGGTCTCGATCGGCGCTCGTTGCCGACGGCGCACGATCGCGCGAGCGACCTGGCGCGACCTCCCCTCCTCGCCGAATTTCCACAAGATGTCGGCGATGTCTTCCTCTGGAAACGAGTTCACGATATTCCTCGCAGTGACC
>CAYRQW010000004.1:0-16377 GCA_964426505.1 uncultured Caldisericota bacterium | reverse complement strand
GCAGTGACCTTCAGATCGTCATCCAGTCGCATGTCCAGTGGTTGGTCATGACTGAACGAAAACCCTTTGCCTGTGCCCGTGAGTTGCTCTGAAGAAAAACCCAGATCCATCAGGATTCCGTCGAATCGCGTGTCCGGATAATCCTTCAATAACCGCGTCATGTCCCGGAAGTTTCCGCGGATGATAACCTTGCGGGCGGCAGTATCATTCAGCCGCTCGCGGGCAATGGCGAGAACCGCTGCATCGACGTCGATCATGAAAAGCGTCCCTTCGCTAGAGAGTTGGCGCCCAACCTCATATGCGTGTCCGCCTTCGCCTGTCGTGCAATCGAGATAGGTTCCATTTGGTCGAATCTGCAAGTATGTCGTGACCTCGTCCAAGAGGACCGGGGTATGTGCAAACTCACTCATCTGGCCTGCAAAGCTCCAATATTCTGTTCAAAAACCTTCTCCGCTTTAGACCGGTAGGTATCCCAGATATGAACGTCCCAGATCTCCAGGTGCGTCAAAGCACCGGCAAATACGACCTCTCTGTCGAGTGAAGCATACTCACGCAGATGCTGAGGTATCGAAATACGACCAATCTTGTCGAGTTCAACCGTTGCAGCTCCGCTGAACAAAATGCGGACGAAGGCCCGATTGTCGGATGAGACAGGGATGAGGTCACCATAGAACCGTTCGATGATGGAGGTCCACACTCTGTCATCAAACAGGTAAAGGCATCGATCCATGCCTTTGGTGAGAACGTAAGGAGAGCCGGTGTCACACCGGTAGTGGGCTGGGAACATCGTTCGTCCCTTGTCGTCCACGGAGTAGCGGTATTCCCCGATGAAACAGTTCTCCTTGTTCATGGCGTAAGTATACCACAATTTCCCACTTTTTACCACAATTCGTGGCAAATCGTCAAGAACAAGTCCTAGACTATCGTACCGCCTCCAAGTATACGCCAGTCGTCATAGAAGACAACCGCTTGCCCCGGAGTAACCGCGAACAGTGATTCGACTAGATGGACGGAGATCCGGTCCTCCGAAACCCTGTCGATACAGCCGTTCACCGGTTTGGACCTGTATCGTGTGACAATGTTCGCGCTGAAGCGGAGTGCCTTGCTGGTGGGAATGTGCTGCCATTTCAGATCGACAGCTTCGAACGCACTCCTCATGCACGCACTCCGCGGCCCGACGATCAGCTGGTTGTCGGCGTGTCGCTTCTCCACAACATAGAGCCGTGATGCAGCACTGATACCGAGACCTGACCGCTGGCCCACTGTATACGACGCCAGTCCCGTGTGCTGACCGACCACAGTCCCAGTCATCAGGACGACGTCCCCAGGCACACACGACAGGCGACGACGCGCTTCTTCACTGAACGAGCCTTCCACAAAACACAGGTCCTGACTCTCACGAGTTGCCACAAGCCCTGGGTCGAACCTCTGCGAGGCGAGTGCAAGCACTTCCGGCTTGATGCGGCCTGCGAGAGGAAAAATGACTCTGCGACGCTGCTCTGCCGACAGCCGATACAGGAAGTACGACTGGTCCTTCGCCTGATCGGCGCCACGGCAGATCTGATCTCCGTCGCCACTGTGGACAACTCCCGCGTAGTGACCACTAGCGATTGCCCCTGCATGCATCTCGTCGGCCACGTCAAGCAGTCCTTGCCACTTGACCCGTTCGTTGCAGAACACGCAAGGATTCGGTGTAACCCCACCGGCTGCCGCCTGCCAGAACGGCTCGACAACCCGGCACGTGAAGATGTCTTTCATGTCCACGCTGTGCCATGGGATCCCAAGCTGCTCACACTGAGACTTCGCCCGTCGTGTTGAACGAATGTCACAGCAGGCGCTGTGTTCAGAGAAGTGCAGAGTGACTCCGATGACGTCCTCGCCAAGCTCCTTCAGGAGCAGTGCAGCGACAGCAGAGTCTACGCCTCCGCTCATTCCAACGATGACGCTCATGAGCCAGGTCCAGCCACGACGCGCGATCCATTCAGTCGAATGGGCAATGGCCGTCCTGATCGACTGGAGGAGCCCTCCAGTATTTGAACGACGTGCACTACTGGCCGGCTCCTTCCTTGGGCTTCTTCTTGACGTCAAGCCCCGACGCATCGCCGTACTCATAGGTCTCGTACCGCAGACAGCACATCAGCTTCCCACAGACACCGGTTATCTTGTTGGGGTTCAAGCTCAGATTCTGCACCCGTGCACACTTGAGGCTGACCGGCTTGATTTCCTTAAGGAAACAGTTGCAGCAAAGCTCGCGTCCACACATCCCGACGGTGGCAAAGAAACGGGTTTCATCGCGAGAGCCTATCTGCCACATCTGCACCTTTGCCTTCAAGGACCGGGACAGAGTAGATACAAGCGTCCTGAAATCGACACGGGTTTCTGCTGTGAAGTAAAACACATACTGCTTGCCCGAAAACGATAGCTCGCAGTTCACGAGATGGATGGGAAGTTTGATGGTACGTACCTGTTCTTTGCAGAGGATCACAGCCGCATCCTGTTTTCGCTGATTCTCCTCAAGACGCTCGACATCGATTGCGGTGGGCTTGCGGACGAACTTGAGACCGCTTGCCGTCCGCTTCTTACCTGATGCGTCGTGTCTTGGATAGCCAATGATGACATGCGTCAACTCCTTGTCACTGCCGACCGCAAGGACTTCATCACCAGGGAGCAGTGCAACACCATCACTGACTTCGACCATGTACGTCTGGTATGACTTGGCTGATCGGGCGCTCAAGTAGCGCACGGATGAGCAGCTAGCCGGTAACATGTATGCAGGATCACTCATGAGTGGTCATTCTCCTCAACTCCAACAGGGCATTTGTCAAGACGAGTTCAGGGTTAACATTCTGTTCTATGTGCTTCAGGTGTTCCCCCAGATGGTCCAGAAAGCCCCCTACTCTGGATTCGTCCAATACGAAGTTCACGCGAGCAAGTTCAGGTTCGGTAGAAAGTGATATGCCTGCCGCAGGAGGCACCTTTCCCCTGGCCCGCAGAACGCTGTTCATAAACACCGCAAGTGTCTGCAGACCGGCCGTCGCGTTGTCCCGGAGAATGCTCTGACTGCCCGTCCCGAGGAGACGACCGACGGTTTCGGAGAGGCTCATGTTCGCCTTGGCATACTCCAGCAGGACCTGAAGGCAAGCATCTTCTCCGGATACAGACACCCCATTCTGTGATCCAGCCGACACCTGAGTGCCCCGTTCGACCTTCATGATCTGGACTCGTGATCGAATGGTCGGTAGCACTCGTCTGCTGTTCTGAGACAGGAGCAGGAAGACGTTGCCCGGAATCGGTTCTTCGAGAGTCTTCAGGACCCGGTCGGCCGCGACATCGGTGAAGAAGTCCACTCCGCGGAATACGCTAACCTTGAGGCAGCCAGATGCAGTCTTGACCGACGCATAGGAGATGAACTGGTCGACTGTGTCTTTGTCCAGAACAGTCGAGTCTCCAAAAACCCTGATGTTCGCCGATGCCCCCGTGTCCACCTCGTGACACGACGGGCACAGACCACAGTACTCGCCGGGACCATGATTCCCTCGGCAGTTGCCTGCCTTCGCCAATGCAGCAGCCAGCGAAAGTTTGGCGTTCTCGTCTCTGCCAACAAGAAGATACGCATGGGCAAGGCGGTGAGAAACAAGAGCAGACTCAAGGCATCGAGTGGCCGGACAGTCGACAACCGAATCACTGACCCGCTTTGCTGACACCCGCTATGTCTCCCTTTCTGTTGTCTCTGACTCTCTCACGCTCATCTCCACCAGCCGGTCCGGGTCTCCTGTGGACTGCAGGAGTCAAGTATAACGGTCACTCGCCGCCTCTGCAACAAGCTAGTTTTGGGGCTAGCGACGAGCAAACGGGCCGACAGGATCGCGTTCCCGCTCCGCCATCGCTCTGACGCAGCTATTTCTCGATGTCAGAGAGCTGCTTGTAGAGCTTCCGCTGCTCAGCCGTCAGTGTTCTGGGTACTCCAATCTCGATGCGGACTATGTAGTCACCCCTGCGTCGTTCACCGACCGCCTGCGCTCCTTTCCCGCGAATCCGTACCTCGGTTCCAAACTGGCTTCCGGGCGGGATCGTCACCGTCTCCGTTCCTCCCTCCACGAGCGGAACCGCGATGGTCGTTCCGAGTACCGCCTTTGCGGGCGAAACTCGAACCGTATACCGCAGGGAACTTCCTTGCCGTTCAAACCGGGGATCATGCTGGACGGTTACGAAAAGATACAGGTCACCGGACTGGCCGCTGTGCTTGCCCGCATCTCCCTGTCCGGCAATACGTACTTTCATTCCGCTGTCGACACCCGCAGGAATCGTAGCCTCGATAGTCTTGTCTGCCTTCGTGACACCGGAACCCTTGCAGGATGGGCACGGCGACTCTATTACGCGGCCTTCGCCCCGGCAGTTGGGACAGACGCCTGCAGTGACGACCCGGCCGAAGATCGTGTCCTGAACCTGACGAACCTCACCCTTGCCGCTGCAGGTGGGGCAGACCTTGGGAGCCGTGCCTGGTGCAGCGCCGGTACCGTGACAGGTTGTGCACGTGTCATACCGCCTGATCTGAATCTCCTTCTTGACGCCAAACACGGCCTCTTCCAGCGTAAGCGTCATGTTGACGCTGAGGTCTCGTCCACGTGGCGTCTCCTCGGCCTGCTGATGGCCAAACCCTCCCATGAAACTACCGAAGAGGTCTCCGATGTCGAAGCCCCCAAACGTTTCGCCGGAACCACCAGCCTGAGGAGTCCAAGCCTGCCCTGCTCCGGGGAAACCAACAGGGCCGGCCTTGCCATAGGTATCATACTGCTGTCGCCTCGCCGGATCACTCAGCGTATCGTACGCCTCATTAACGTCTGACATGTTCCTGGGTGCCTGGGGATCATCCTTGTGGAGGTCGGGGTGATACTTCTTGACCAGTTCGCGATAGGCTTTCTTGATATCATCCTGGGAGGCCCCCCTGGGCACTCCCATAACGTCGTAGTAGTCACGATCCGTCGCCACATCGACCTCCACTGGGAATTGAACTTCGCCTTGAGTTGCCGTTCCTATTGCTTGGGAGTCCCCTGACCCTCGACAGTCTGTCCGTCCTGTGGAGGCTGCTGAGCCTCAGATTGACTGTCCTGAGCAGCTGCCGGCCCCTGCTGGCCGCCCTGACGCTGCAGGTCCTCGGTAACCTTGGAGAAAGCAGTGTTCACTTCGTCAATCTTGGCCTCTATGTCCGATGTCTTGTTGTCACGTACCAAGTCTTCGAGCTCGGTGAGTTTCGTCTCTGCCTCTGCCTTCACATCAGGAGAGATCTTCGCAGAATTCTCCGTCAGGGTCTTGCGCCCACTGAACACGACTTGGTCAGCGCGGTTCTTGAGCTCAACCTCTTCCTTGACTCTCTTGTCCTGATCGGCGAACTGTTCTGCCTCGTGCTTCATTCGCTCGATCTCGTCATCTTTCAGTTTCGTCGCATTCTCAATGGTGATGTGCTGTTCCTTGCCGGTAGCCTTGTCCTTGGCGGTGACATGCACTATGCCGTTGGCGTCGATGTCATAGCTGACCTCAATCTGCGGTTCGCCGCGCCGGGCAAGGGCAATTCCGTCGAGGATGAAGCGTCCCAGCGACATGTTGTCTTTTGCCATCGGACGCTCGCCCTGGAGCACATGGATCTCGACCTGTGTCTGACTGTCACTCGCCGTCGTGAAGGTCTGGGTCTTGGAGATAGGTACGGCGGTATTGCGCTTGATCATCTCCGTGAAGACACCACCCAGTGTTTCGATGCCAAGCGTGAGGGGGGTCACGTCTACCAGGACCATCCCGCTCTTGACTTCGCCGCCCATGATTCCACCCTGAATAGCGGCGCCCATGGCAACACACTCCATGGGATCGACACCACGCTCGGGAGTCTTGCCAAAGTAGCTTTCGACGAACTTCTGAACGATCGGCATCCTGGTCGGGCCACCGACGAGGATGATGTTGTCGATCTGCTGTGGCGTAAGGCCGGCATCGGCGAGTGCACGGTTGACAGGCTCACGGCATCTGTCGATGATGGGCTGGACCAGAGACTCGAGCTTGGCACGAGTTATGGGCATGACCAGATGCTTCGGGCCACTCGCGTCCGCAGTGATGAAGGGCAGATTGATGGTCGTTTCGAAGGTCGTCGAGAGCTCGACCTTGGCCTTCTCGACTCCTTCGCGGAGGCGCTGCATAGCCATCTTGTCGACGCGCAGGTCGATGCCACTCTGACTGTGAAAATCCTCGGCAACGTAGTTGAGAAGGGCATTGTCCATGTCCGTTCCGCCAAGCTGAGTATCGCCGGATGTCGAAGCCACGGTGAAGACATTTCCTCCAAAGTCCATGATGGTCACGTCAAGCGTGCCACCGCCGAAATCAAAGACCAGGATCTTGTGTTCGCCCTCTGTCTTGTCAAGTCCATAGGCAAAGGCTGCCGCAGTCGGCTCGTTGATGAGACGCACGACCTCGAGTCCGGCGATTTCACCCGCATCCTTGGTTGCCTGTCGCTGAGCGTCGTTGAAATACGCCGGCACGGTGATGACCGCCTTCGACACTTTCTGTCCGAGGAATGCTTCCGCGTCATTCTTGATTTTGCGGAGGATGAATCCGCTGATCTGCTGAGGCGTATAGGTCTTGCCAAACATGCTGACCGTGTAGTCGGTCCCCATCTTTCGCTTGATGGCCTGAATCGTCGTCTCGGGATTGAGCGCCGCCTGCCGCCGCGCCGGCTCCCCTACGAGCACCTGCCCGTCTTTGGTGAAAGCGACATATGATGGGACGGCCTTCCCTCCAATGCTGACACCCTCCGCCGCAGGCACGATCGTCGGCTTGCCGCCGACCATGACAGCTGCTGCAGAATTTGAAGTTCCAAGATCAATGCCGATAATCTTCTCTTCCATATTCGACAAACCTCCTTAGTTAGGATACTTGCCAACAATCTGATCAGTCTTCGCCATCGTCGGTGCTTTCAGCGCTTGTCTGCGGTTCCGAGGCGACATCGACCATCGCCGGCCGCAACAACATCTCTCCGAGTCTATATCCATCACGCAGGACTCTTACCACTGTATTTGCGGGCGCACCGGAATCGGCAACGACACGAGCGATTTCGGATGTTGCCGAGTCATAGACACTACCCTCAAGCCCTTCGAGCCTGTGGACCCCGTTCCGTGCGAGAAACTGGTTCAGCTGTCCGAGGACAGCCTGAGACCCCAGAAGAAGACTTGAATCGTCCTGACTCCCTTCTCCGTGTTTCACAAGTTGGTCAAAACTGTCGACCACGGCAAGCAAATCACGAAACAGAGAAAGCTTGGTTCTGGCTTCAAAAGAACTCTTGTCACGCTGAAGCGTCGCCTGGTCGCGGATACGCAGCATCTGCTCTTCATGAACGGCGCTGTTGAGGCGTTCCACTTCCTGTTGCAGCTCTCGTATTCTAGATCCGAGCGTTCTCAATGCCTCTCCTCCGTCACCTTCCTCATGCTCGGGAACCACATCCAATGGCACCACAGGGACGGACTGGAAGTCTTCCGTCTCACCACTGTCTGTGCCTCGTTCCTCACCAGCAGAATAGAACCTGCTTCCGTTTATCATCTGTAGACTCTCCGGTCAGTTTTCGCCATTTAGGCTCCGTTCAGCCTCAACACTCTGATGTTAGCACTCTCACCATAGGACTGCTAATAATGTCATAATTGTAGTTCAAACGACCCTGGTGTCAAGCACCCAATCATCGCGAACCGTTGATTTCCGCGGCAGTAACGCGATAATGTAAAGGATTCGAATACTCGGAGGCAACTCATGTACACTGATAGTATCACGAGGAAAGATCTCGCCGGCTTCATGGATCACACGCTTCTCAAGCCCGATTCGACCTGCGCTGATATTGAAAGACTCTGTGCTGAAGCAGCACAGCTTGGAACATTTGCCGTGTGTGTCAACTCGTCGATGGTCGAAACCGCTGTTGCCACCCTGAATGGATCTGATGTGCGCGTTGCATCCGTGGTGGGCTTTCCGCTTGGCGCTGCTCTATCCGCCGCCAAGGCTCGAGAGACGGAGCTGGCCATCCGGCATGGAGCATCAGAGATCGATATGGTCATCCAGATCGGCTGGCTGAAAGAGAGGAACTATCGTGGAGTGTCCCAGGATATTACGGCCGTCGTGCAGTCAGCGGGTGACGCTCTTGTGAAAGCCATCATCGAAACGTGCCTGCTCACAGACGAAGAGAAACGCACGGCGTGCGCGATCGCCGTCTCGGCGGGAGCAGGATTCGTGAAGACGAGCACCGGCTTCAGCAAGGCTGGCGCGACAGAGGATGATGTCAGGCTTATGCGCGACATTGTTGGACCACTCATTGGCGTGAAAGCGGCAGGAGGTATCCGCGATCTTCACACTGCTATTGCCATGCTCAATGCCGGCGCGACGCGCCTTGGAGTGTCGGCGTCTGCAGCCATTCTTGCGGAGGCTCAGCAGTAGCACTCGATGGTCTATCACTGGACACTCGCCTCCATTCTCAACGCTTCGAGGGTGGGGGAGAAGGACAAACGACTGGTGCTGTTCTCCAGAGAGTTGGGCAAGGTGACTGCTGTTGCGCGAGGAACGGCTGTCCCGGACGCAAAGTGGTCAACTTCGTTCGAGCCTTTCTCGCTTCTCTACCTCCGCTTGTACGAGCGGTCTCACTTCCTGACGGTGGTCAGTTCTGAGGAACGGGTGGTCTACACGGGCATTCTGTCGTCCCTGTCGAGGTCGCTGAAGGGCATGGCGATGAATCAGCTTGCAGAGTGCGTTCTTGAGCCATCCTCCGAGGAGCCGGGGTTGTTTTCCGCCTACGTCACGGCTCTGTCGAGGCTGAATATGACAGCAAACGCAGCCCAGGAGGACAGAGTCTTTCTGCAGTTCACGCTTGACGTCCTCGACGAACTCGGTTTTGGCACGAGCTCTCTGCATTGTGAACGATGTGGAGCCGCATTGAGCGAGAACGTCCACTTCTCCATGAGAGACAATGCCTTTCATTGCGCTTCCTGTGCGACACCGGAGACAGATGTCGTGCTCTCTCGTCAACTCGTCAACTACCTGAGGACCGGGGAAGGTGACATCGACGCACGCCGCACCCTCACAGGGATCGCACTTACGCTGCGGCTGCTCAGGTCTGCTGCCGGGAGACTGGCCATCACACAAGCCTTCGAGCGATTCGCGCAGAACGCTGCTACACTGTTTCACGTTGATACAACAGAAGAACCCAAGGAGTCATGCCATGAACTTTGAGGAAATGGTTTCCAAATTAGAGCACTTCTGGGAGGACGAAGGCTGCACTCGCCTGTTCCCATACGACCAGGAAGTAGGCGCGGGGACGCTGAGTCCCTACACTTTCCTGCGAGTTCTGGGGCGAAAACCTTGGAGAGTGGTCTACGTGCAACCTTCACGACGCCCGGCCGACGGGCGGTACGGCGAGAACCCCAACCGTCTCTACATGCATCACCAGCTGCAGGTCATCGTCAAGCCTCCGACCGTGGACATCCAGGACACCTATCTGCGAAGCCTCTATCTGCTTGGTCTCAAACCGGCTGAGCATGACATCCGGTTCGTCGAGGACAACTGGGAAACGCCAGTCCTCGGAGCAGCCGGCGTCGGGTGGGAAGTATGGCTCGACGGCATGGAAGTAACACAATTCACGTATTTCCAGCAGGCAGGGGGTCAGGAAGTCCCTGTCGTTGCAGTCGAGATCACATACGGTCTCGAGCGGCTCGCCATGTTCGTTCAGGATAAGAGAAACGTCTACGAACTGGAGTGGCATGAAGGCATCACGTATGGGGACCTGCGTCAGCAGGCCGAACGCGAGAACAGCATCTATTCATTTGAGGAAGCTGACATCGAGGCACTTGTCACGATGTTCGACCTCTGTGAGAAGGAATCCCAGCGCATGATCGATAAGAAGCTGATCACGCCTGCCTACGAGTATCTTCTCAAGTGCTCACACGCATTCAACATCCTTGATGCCCGCGGCACCGTCGGAGTCTCTCAGCGTATGGCCTACCTTGCCCGTGTACGGCGTCTTGCGCACGGCTGCGCGAACTTGTATCTGGAGAATGAAAACCATGAGTGACTTGCTGATCGAGATCCTGACCGAGGAGCTTCCGGCACGTTTCGTGAGCAACGCCCAGACGCAACTGGTCGAACGCGTCACTGCACATCTCGACGAGTTCTTCATAGGGCATGGAGATGTCTGTGGTTTCTCCACTCCACGCCGGCTTGTTGCTCTGGTTCGGAAGGTCAATGAACAGACAGACACGCGCACCATGGAGGTGAAAGGCCCAGCCAGGGCGTCGAGCTATGACGCTCAGGGAAATCCCATGCCGGCGCTGCTCGGCTTCTGCAGGGGACAGGCCGTAGATCCTGCCGACGTCTACGCTGTTGACGTCGCCGGCAAGTCCTACGTCTACGTCAGAAAAACGGTTGCAGGGCAGAAGTCCTCAGAACTCGTCGAGGCCTTTCTTCCTCTCCTGCCCCGTGAGGTCACGTTCCCGAAAATGATGCACTGGGAAGAATCAGGGTTCCAGTTTGCTCGCCCTATTCGCGGACTGCTCGCACTGCTTGGCGCCGATGTCCTTCACTGGGAAGTGGCCGGAGTGCAAAGCTCAAACACAACATACGGTCTTCGTGTCGGGAAACCGAAACCAGTAGCGGTGACATCGCCGGAAGACTACATGCGACGTTTGCGCGAAGCATTCGTCATAGTAGATCCTGTCGAGCGCCGACGCCTGATCGAGAAACAGTCCGACAAGCTGCTGAAGCCTCTTGGCTTCAAACTCGGCGACAATACGGGCGATCTGCTGGACGAGGTCGTGAATCTCGTCGAGTATCCGTCGGTATTCCTGGGAGACCTCCCGAAGATAGCCACCGAACTCCCCGAAAGCGTTGTGCGTTCTGTTCTGCAGCAGCAGATGCACTCATTCCTGGTGTACGATCAGGATGGCGATGTCGTTCCACACTTTCTGAGCGTGCGCAATGGCCTCACTGACTTCATCGATATCGTGCGTCGAGGCAACGAGAGCGTCGCCAATGCCCGTCTCCTGGATGCAGCCTTCTTCATCCAGGAAGACATGCGTGAGCCCCTGGAGGCATATCTGGGTCGACTGGATACGCTGATCTTCATGGACAAGCTCGGTACCATGGCAGCCAAGACTCTTCGGCTCGAGCGACTGGCAACCTGCGCTACTATGTACGCTTCGGTGACACAGGAAGAGCGGGCGACACTCCTCGCTGCAGCCCACCTTTCCAAAGCAGATCTTGCGACCAGCATGGTGAAGGAGTACACTTCGCTCCAGGGGGAAATCGGCAGCGTTTACCTGTCACGTTCCGGCGGATCGGCCGACATCGTCTCGGCTATTCGGGAGCAATATATGCCACGCTCTCCTTCTGAAGACATCCCGGCAACCAGAGCCGGCCGGCTGCTCGGCGTCATCGACAAGATCGACACGCTTACCGGCATTCTTGGTACCGGCTTCAACCCTTCGGGATCGGAAGACCCATATGGCCTTCGCCGTGCGGGCAACGGCATCGTCCGCACGATCGTCGAATCGCGCGAGTCCGTAGACCTGGAGACTCTTGTACAGCAGTCGGTTGAGGCGTATCAGACAGCCGGGTCCCTCCCACACCCTGAAGACCTGCAACAGAGAGTCCTGGACTATCTTAAGGGAAGGGCGGCCCAATACTTCAAGGAAAAGCAGCTGACTAGGGAATACGCTCCACTTGAATCCCTGCCATTCGTCGAGCTCGGGTCCGTTCCTGAACGCATGCAAGCTCTTCGTGATGCGGTGAACGACCCAGCCTTGATGGCCCTTTCAGATAGTCACCGCAGGATACAGAACATCACCAAGGGTCTTCCCGTCGTAGTGAGTCTGCCTGCAGACCTCGTCCTGACGGACCCAGAGGAGCTCGCGCTCAGGCAGTCAGCTGAAGAAGCGGGCCCACGCATCCTTCAGTTTCTGGAGGAACGGAAGTACTCGGAGGCCATCCGCACGTGTGAGGGACTCACGGTCTCCATCATTGCATTCTTCGACCGTATCCTCGTCATGGCTCCTGACGAACGCGTGCGAAGCGCACGTTTATTGCTTTTGTGCTACGTCAAGCATATACTTGGGCTTGTTGGCGACTATTCCAGGATAACCTAGGCCTGACAGGAGGAACAATGGATCAGCACAAGTTTGTCTACGATTTCGAGGAAGGCAGCAAGGAGATGAAGACTATCCTTGGAGGAAAGGGAGCAGGCCTCGCGGAGATGACGAAGATTGGCCTACCTGTACCTCCCGGTTTCACGATTTCGACGGAGATGTGCCCAGAGTACCTCAGTGTCGGCGACATCACTGAGGCTCTGAGGACCGAGATCCGTGAGCATCTTGCCAGACTGGAAGGCAAGCTGGGCAAGAAGTTCGGCTCAGAGCAGAACCCCTTGCTCGTGTCCGTCCGCTCGGGTGCCGCAGTCTCGATGCCCGGCATGATGGACACGATCCTCAACCTTGGACTCAACATCGAGACAGTTGAAGGGCTTGCGGCACTGACCGGAAACCCGCGCTTTGCCTGGGACTCCTACCGAAGATTCACGCAGATGTATGGCAACGTCGTGCTGGGTATCGAGCATAATGACTTTGAGAGCATACTTGCAGAACAGAAGCAGCTTCAGGGAGTCACGCTGGATACAGACCTGTCTGTGGACAGCCTGAAGGCCCTTGTCCAGAAGTACTTTGCGCTTGTCCAGGAGAAGATCGGCAAACCATTCCCGCAAGATCCGATGGATCAGCTGCTCGGCGCAGTCGGCGCTGTCTTCCGGTCATGGAATACCGAACGGGCCATCACGTACCGCAAGATCGAGAAAATCAGCGGCCTGATCGGCACGGCAGTCACAGTCCAGTCGATGGTCTTCGGCAACATGGGCAGCGACTCGGCAACGGGCGTCTGCTTCACCCG
This sequence comes from uncultured Caldisericota bacterium, assembly GCA_964426505.1. Classification (GTDB taxonomy): domain Bacteria; phylum Caldisericota; class Caldisericia; order Cryosericales; family Cryosericaceae; genus Cryosericum. Next base: position 3,435 of record CAYRQW010000004.1, on the reverse strand, counting down.
TGACAATTCCACTGGAGCCAAGCGCTTCTCCGGTGAGTATCTTGTCAACGCTCAGGGCGAGGACGTCGTGGCTGGCATCCGCACACCGAAGAATATCGACGAACTGGAATCCGAGATGCCCGATACATATCGGCGCCTGGTCGAAGTGTCTCTTCTTCTCGAGAAGCACTATCGCGACATGCAGGACATGGAATTCACGGTTGAACGCGGAAAACTCTTCATGCTGCAGACTCGCAACGCCAAGCGGAGTCCCGTTGCAGCCGTCAAGGTTGCAGTCGACATGGTCGTCGAAGGTCTTCTGTCGAAGGAAGAGGCTGTGATGCGGGTTACTCCCTCCCAGCTTGACACCTTGCTGCATCCACAGGTAGATCCACAGGCAAAGGTTCAGGTTATTGCCAGAGCTATCCCTGCTTCGCCAGGTGCCGGATATGGAAAAGTCATCTTCGAATCAAAGAGAGCCGCTGAGTTGGGAGAAGCTGGAGAGAAAGTTGTGCTTGTTCGTCAGGACACGTCTCCTGAGGACATCGATGGCATCTCCAAAGCTCAGGCGACACTCACGACGCGTGGCGGCGCTTCGGCTCATGCAGCGCTAGTGGCACGCGGCCTTGGCAAGCCCTGCGTAGTCGGCGCCGATCAGATCAAACTCAACAGTACCGACAAGACATTCGTGGCGAACGGAGTGACTGTCCACGAGGGCGACATCATCACTGTGAACGGCACGACCGGCGAAGTCATCCTTGGCCAGGCCCCCATGGTGGATGCTGAGCAGACAGCCGAACTTGCGACCCTGCTTGGCTACGCGGATGGCATTCGTCGTCTCGGCGTGCGTGCCAACGCTGACACTCCTTCGAATGCCCACAAAGCCCGCGCTTTTGGTGCAGAGGGTATCGGCCTGTGTCGCACGGAACGCATGTTCAACGATCCTGAACGTCTCCCCCTGATGCAGGAAATGGTCATAGCCGGTTCGCTCGAAGAGCGCACTCCAGCCCTCGAGAAACTGCTTCCCATGCAGCGTGACGACTTCGAGAAGATCCTTGAGGCCATGGACGGTTTCCCAGTCATCATCAGGCTGCTGGACCCGCCTCTCCATGAGTTCCTTCCCCAGATGGACCGACTCAACGACGAGATGGCCGAGGCAGAGACGGCTCACGACGAAGCCCGCATCAGCTATCTGACGAAGGTCATGAAGCGGTACAACGAGCTGAAGGAATTCAATCCGATGATCGGGTTCCGCGGCTGCCGAGTCGGGATCGTCTATCCCGACATCTATCAGCTGCAAGTCCGAGCGATTGCCGAGGCGACGGCCACACTGATCAAGCGAGGGTTGCACCCGATGCCCGAGATCATGCTTCCTCTGGTGGGCCACGTCAATGAGATCAAGGTACTCAAGCCACTGGTTCAGGAAGAACTGGACAAGGTGTTCAAGCGCGAGGGTGTCACGATGGCCGTGAAGATTGGCACGATGGTTGAAGTGCCGCGCGCATGCCTGACTGCAGACGAGATCGCCGAGTACGCGGAGTTCTTCAGCTTTGGCACCAACGACCTTACCCAGACGACGTACGCCTACAGTCGCGATGACGCTGCAGGCACATTCCTGCCGACCTACCTCGAGTCAAAGATCCTGGACGTCGACCCCTTCCAGACTATCGACCGGAAGGGCGTGGGCAAGCTCATCCGCATCGCGGTCGTCCTCGGCCGCCAGGCAAACCCCCGCATCGAAATCGGCATCTGCGGCGAACAGGGTGGTGAGCCTGATTCGATCGACTTCTGCCACACCTCCGGGCTCGACTACGTTTCCTGCTCGGCGCCGCGAGTACCCATCGCGCGCCTGTCAGCTGCTCAGGCAGTCATCAAGAACAGGCCGAACGCCGGCTAGCGCCGAGTCTTCATACATGCTACCTATCACGAACTACAGGGATAGGGAAGTAAGGCTGCTCTCTCAGGGAGCAGCCTTCGGCATTGCAAGCAAGGGACGAGTATTGCCTGAGGGCGATGACGGCGTGCGGTCGCCGTTCCAGAAGGATCGCGACCGCATCATTCACTCAAGTGCCTTCCGCAGGCTCCAGTACAAGACACAAGTGTTCATGGCACCCAAGGGTGACGAGATCCGTACGAGGCTCACGCATACCCTGGAAGTCGCACAGCTCTCGCGATCAGTGTCTGACGCCTTGGGTCTCAACGAGGACCTCGTTGAGGCGATCGCGCTGGGCCACGACCTCGGCCATGCACCCTTTGGACACACGGGGGAAACCGTCCTGGACATGAAGCTGAAGAGCATCGACCCAAGCTGGGGATTTGAACACGCACTGCAGAGCCTCCGCCTGGTCGACAGCCTGGAGCGTCGCGAGCGTGGACATGGTGAGGTACTTTTTGGACTCAATCTCACGTACGAGACCCGCAACGGCATTGCCTCTCACAGCAAGGGGCTTCAAGAAATGACCAGACTCGATGACATGCGAAGTCCACAGACCCTGGAGGGACAGATCGTCCGCCTCTGCGACAGGGTCGCCTATGTGAATCATGACCTGGATGATGCAATACATGCCGGCATCATCGATGCCGCCGATGTCCCGACGATGACCGTTGAAGCACTCGGCAGCTTCTATTCACAACGTCTCGATACGATGGTACTGGACATCATCCGTTCCAGTTCCATTGCGGGAGAAATCGTCATGAGTCGCCCAATCCAGGGTGCCATGGACGATTTGATGCTGTTCCTGAAAGACAGGGTGTACATGCATTCGGAGCCAAAGCGTGAAGAAGGGAAGGCATTCGACCTGCTGTCCCGGATTTTTGACTACTGTATGCAAGACGTCCGGCGCATGGAACCCTACTTGAAAGAGCACCCGATGACCTGTGAGTCGGATGACCCTGTTTCCCTGCTCCGTGGAGACCTGCAGGGCACGTCACGGATCGTGACCGACTACATAGCCTCCATGACAGACCGGATGGCCCTCAAAGTGGCAACAGACCTGGTGATGCCACACATCTACGTCTAGTCGTCCTGAGTGAACCGATCGCCTGCGCATGAGAGAGGAGGCCGGGAACGATTCCGGCCTCCTCTCTCGTATACCTAAGTGGTATGGAATACAAAGAGTACATCGCGGACATAAGTGCCAGGATTGGCATCCTGGATGTTGTCGGTCATTATGTCAAGCTGCGCAAGCAAGGCCGAAACTACGTGGGCCTGTGCCCTTTTCATCATGAGAAGACGCCATCATTCACGGTCAGTCCTGACAAGAACATGTTCTACTGCTTTGGATGCAAGGCTTCGGGCGACATGCTGACATTCGTTCGAAAGGTACACAACGTTTCGCTCCCGGAGGCAGTCGAGATAGTGTCCAAGGAGTTCCACGTCGAACTGCCACCATGGCACATGTCCACGATGGCGTCACGGGAACGCCAGGAGCTCCTGCAGACGCTGAAGCTTGTCGC
>CAYRQW010000003.1:0-30225 GCA_964426505.1 uncultured Caldisericota bacterium | reverse complement strand
CGACGCCCCGCATATGCGGGGCGTCGTCCTGTTGCGGGATGTCCTGGAATCAGGTGAGAGGCTTGATGCGGCCGGCAATCAGAGTCGAGAGGAAGCCCGCTATCAGGGCAGTGACCAGCTGGGGCCAGCTGAACGAGAACCTGACGAACGCAGCTGCTGCGGGCGGGAGCCTGGACAACGTACCGACGATCGCTCCAATAGTGTAATACAGAAATGCCATCTTTGCTGCTCCTCCCGCGAGGAGGCCGAGCCAGCGCATCCAGAACTGACCGGAACCCTTCCTGGTGGCGAGCCAGTAGACAACGACAAGGATGACGTTGCCTGCCATGACAGCTGGGATCATTGCTGGAGACGGCAGGTGTGCCTGCAACCATGCTGTGATGGGTGCGGCCAGGGCGATGACGATTCCGGCCCACAGCCCCGTGGTCTCGGTTGCGAGAAGCAACCCGAGGTTGACAACACTGCCCACCACAAACAGTGTGACAATGTTGAACGGTGGCACCGACGGAATAATGGCCCTGATACCGAACTGCAGAGCAATGGTGAGAGCCAGGATGACTGCAGCTCTCGTGATGTACTTCGTAGTCTTCACACAATCCTCCGTATGCCGGGACAGGAGTGTGCTCCCGGCTATGTCGCAGTATAGCACGAGACAGAGCGCCTGTGCAGGAACCGCAGGTGTCATCTGTCGCAAGTGCTCCTGTCCTGGACTGCAGTGGCTGTCATTCTGTCGATCGCGATTCCGATCCTCATGGCGATGTCCTGGCAACACTGTGCAGATCGGAGTGGAGGTAGCACAGCGACGCTATCTTCTGTGTCGCTGTGCTATCCTGCACTGACTGGTGCAGGGCTGGAGACACAGGGGGTTCCTGTGGAAGGTCGTCTGCGATTGACGGAGTCTCCAGTATCTGTCGAGCTGAGCATCAGCTAGGGAGAGTATCTTGCCATACTGTCCCTGGCGTCACTGATCGCTCGGGAGGCCCTGGGCCGCGATCTCGCAGCCCAGGGTATTTGTGACATCGTGTGCCTGCGAAACACACGGTCTCACCTGAAGCCAGCGATACTCACTGAGTGCCTTGTGATTCGTCTACTTCCACCAGTACCAGTACTGGATGTTCCAGTTGCAGTACACAGTTCCTGTGGCGAAGTGGTCATACCCCTTGAGTCCTTTCCGCACCTGGTCTGGGTACATGCGCTGTTCGAGGTACAGGCACGGCAGGTCTTCAGCGAAGATGTCCTGGATGTGGCTGTATGCTTCTTTCAGAGCGACAGCTGTCACTGCCCTCTGCGCGGCATTGAGCCACTTGTCCATCTCGGGGCTGCTGTATCGGTAGTTGTTCTGACCATTCATCCCGTTCTCTGGTGTGGGTATCTGGTCTGTCCGGAAAGGGAGGACAGATCCGAACGGATCGAATGCACTGAAGCCTACTCCGTGAAGGTTGACGATGAAGGTCCCGGCCGTCGCGGCGTCGAGCATGGCATTGAAGTCTCCGGGGTCGTGCTGGACCGTGACACCGATCTTCTTGAGCATGGGCTCGATTAGCGTGACTTCACGTTCGCGGAAACTGGTACCTGCCTTGTAGGGGATCTTCAGGAGCGCGCGCTCACCTGTCGGGAGAGTACGTTCGGTGTGAGCGGCGTTCCACTTCCAACCGGCACTGTCCAGCAGTGCATTTGCTTTGTCAGGGTCATAGGCGTACTTGGCCAGTGTCGGCTTGTAGTAGACCGAGGCGGAAGCGATAGGCGAGAGCACTGGGTCCACGCCCACGTCTGCCTTGATCGTGACGGTCTTGCGATCGATGCCGTAGTAGAAAGCCTGGCGTACTCTCTTGTCCTTGAACCAGTCGGACGTCAGATTCCATTCCATGATGCCCGCGTTCACGCCCTTGTTGTAGTAGACGTTGAACTTGTCGCCCATGCGAGATTCGAACTCACGAGCGTTGTCGAGAGGGAGCGACTCAGCGGAAACGTCGATCTGTCCCGTCAGCAGGTTGATGAGAAGCGTGTTGGTGTTTGTGATCGCCTTCATCGTGATCGTCTCAAGGACAGGCTCGCCACCAAACCAATCGCGATTGGCCGAGAAGATCATGTACTGACCATCGACCTTGGTCTTCACCACGTACGGACCGCAGTAGACGGGGTTGCTGGTGAAGTCAGACGAGTTGATGCTGGCCGGGTCCTTACTGAACTGAGGGCCGAGGATGTGCTCGGGGTAGATCACCCACCCTGTCGGGATGAAGGCGTCCCAGCTCTTCCAGTACACGCGGCACGTATAGGTGTCAAGCTTCTGGATCCTGGTGACAAGGTCCATGGGGGTACGGGACACGACCTGGATAGCATCACTCATGTAAAGCTTGTGAGAGAAGATGTAGTCGTCGATCGTTACCGGCTTCCCATCAGACCACTTCATTCCCTTGCGCAACTGGAAGTCGGTGACGACTGAGCCATCGGTGTTGCGGACCAGGTGCTTGTTCTCCAGTGACGGCACGTATGTGCACATCTCGGGGAAGAGAACGCCGTACGGAGTCTGCGAAATGGGAGCGGAGGCAAGATACGTGACCTCTTTCTGGGTGTAGGCAGAATCCGAGGTGAGCGGGAAGAGGCTTTCCGGGTACTCTTCGTCTGCCATGACAAGCGTCTTCTTTCCTGACGAGACGGGATACACCGAGTTTTAGACAGCGAAGGCGCACTCCGCGCGGGTAGCAGGCTGGGCAGGTCTAAGGTTGCGCGTCTTGTCCCATGTGAGCAGCTGGATGCGCGGACGGACGGCAATAGTCATAGCGCCGACTGCGTACTTCGAGATCTTGCTCTCATCGTTTGCAAAGCAGATGGGTTCGAGTATCTTCGCAGCCTCGGCGGTCTTGTTGAGTACACGCGTAAGCAGGACTGCGACATCCTGACGCTTGATGGTCGCCTCGGGATCATACCTCCCAGCTCCGGTGCCAGACACATATCCGGCCTTGGCTGCTGCTTCGACGAACCCGAACGACCATCGGGACACAGGGACGTCCGCAAACGTGGCCTTGGACGGCCTGTACTCGGACATTCCCTTGGCCAGGACGATCATCTTCGCGAACTGCTCGCGAGTCACTCGACCATCGGGACTGAACTTGCCTGCCGACGTCCCGGCTACGACATTCCTGGCGGCAAGCGCGTTGATCTCGCCGGCTGCCCAGTAGGCCGCTGGAACGTCGGAAAATGCTGCTGCCTGAGCGGTCGAAGCGGGTGCCATCACGACAGCGCAAAGCGCCAGAACTAGTAGTACACATATGACTCTCTTCATGCTGCATCTCCCTTTGTCAACATTGACACAGTTGAACCTGATCGAACACTCTCACTTCTCGTTCGCTGTGGTGCCGCTTCATGGACGGGCTTCGTGGCCAGTGGGGCCTGTCCATTCAGAAAGAGAGACTGCGGACGCACCTGCGAGTGCATAGTTCGGCCGCGCCGGCAGTGCAATCAACTCCGGATTCGACATCGAGCGTGTGGGCACCAGAGTCTCAGGTGCGCCTGCAGGAGCTCTCTTTCCTCGTCTGTGAGGAAGGACAAACGGTCGGGAGCAGCTTTCCCCATGGATGACCCTTCCCTGCCAATGTAAACGCACCAGGGGCAATTTGGTTACAGGGGAGAGCAGTACGTGGTGGCCGATTTCGGCAGGCAGGCGAAACCGGGTTGGACGCGGCTACAGCCTAGAGACCACCTCGCGTGCTGATGTGGAGGAGAGGGTAGTGCCGACGTATGTTGTCCGCTATGGTCTCGAGGTCGCTGATCTCAAATCCCCTGGCATGGACATAGCTCGGGTCGAGAGTCTTGGTCGGGACAAAGTTCTGGATGACATAGCGTGATCCGGGGGGCAGCATACAGGCGATATTGTCGATGTCGACCTCGTTGAACAGCAGAGGCAGGACGGTAGTCCGATATTCGTGGAGGATGCCGCACCTGGCCAGAAGCCCTATCGAGGTTTCGGCGAGAGTGAGCGCATATGGATTCCTTGTCACTTCACCGTATCGCGAGGCCGGGGCTTTTACGTCCATGGCCACATAGTCCAGAGTGTCTGCCTCCATAAGGCTTGCCAGCATCTCCGGGTTGGACCCGTTGGTGTCCAGCTTGACAAGGTAGTCCAGACCACGGATGCGGTCGATGAACGGGGCCAGGTCTGCATGAAGGGTCGGCTCTCCCCCGGTGATGCAAACGCCGTTGAGTTTGCCTTTGCGACGTTCGAGAAAGGCAAAGAATGCTGCTTCGCTCAGCTGTGGTGTGTCCTTTGTCGCGGTAACGAGTTCAGGATTGTGGCAATAGGGACATGCGAAATTACACCCGACCGTGAATACGGTTGTGGCCAGTCTGCCCGGGAAGTCACTGAGCGACAGCGGTTCATAGTGTGCCAGTCTCATGCCGCCTCTTTTTCACAAGGACGGGCTTCTGAGGTGATGATATGAAGACGCCGCTGACGGTCCTGTGAGAGGTCCGTATCCAGCGGCGGTTCAGATGTCGAAATCATTGTGGTGTACTGTGTTCTGTCTTGGCCTCGAAGCATGTTCTGTCAGCCCACTCCGCCTTCTTTCCCTTGTTCCATTGGGAAACGGGCCTCAGATAGCCGACCACGCGACTGTAGACTTCAGTCCTTGTGCGCCTGCACGCTGGTATCGTCGTTCCATTGTCCAGCAACAGGTCCCCATTCTCTAGTTCTTTCACTCGTCACCCCCTCTCACTTGACATAAGTATAGTCAGGAACTCAATTAGATACAGTGACACTGCCCGCCGGTATGAACGCAGTCGTTCCCGATGGCAGCAGGATCTGGATTGCCCGCGTGTCTGCCGTCATTCCCAACGCGACGACATTGTCGCCTTTCTCCAGTACCGCTGTAGCCGTTTCAGTGAGCTTTTCGTCGAGGTAGACCTTGGCTGTCCTGGAAGCGGTTACCCTGGCAAAAGGCGCATAGGTGGTCGATCCACGTGATATCTTCGCGTAGGCGCCGTAGACCCAGCCGGCTTTTCCCTTGGCGCGACCCAGCCCCTTTGCCTGGATCCAGCCCTGACCCAGAGCCAGAGCTGTCCGGGTCTCGGTGGGAGCTGCCACCTCCAGGACGGTGCTGCCGACGGTGATGGGTCTGTCACGGAACATGAGTCCGGTCTCGGTCATGACCGTTGCGCCGGGCTGGTTGCCGGCTGCGACCGGTGCGCTGCCTCCCGTGAATTGATACGCGAACAATGACGGGGCACTGCTTCTGACGATCAAGGTTGGCTTGCGCGAGCCCTCGACGTACTGCCATGTTTCATAGGTGAGCGGAGCGGTCTTGCCGTCGGGGCCGGTGCCGGAACCGTAGATGCCGAGTTCATAGACAAGGGTCTTGCTATCCATCGTGCGCGATGCGCCACGCACGAAGGGCTGGAGAATGCCGCTCGTGGTGGGCGGTGGACTCACACTCGTAACCTTGCCATCCTTGGTCTTGATGCCGAGAAACGTTCCTTTCGTATCCTGCAGAGGGCCAAAGAATGTGCCGTCTGAGAACGTGACTCCTGTGGGTCCAAGGAACGTGTGTGCCGTGTCGAAGCCGAGGCTTGAGGTGGAGATAGTCCATATCCCGCCTGGAGAGACGATAAGAGGTATCGATCCGCTCAGAATGAGCCGAGTTGTCCGGTCGAACTGCTCCTTCGTCAGTGGAACCTGTGTCCAGAATGAGCCATTTGCCGTTCCTTCGTAGCCCACAGAGGTTACGGTCAGCTGGAGCAGACGGGGAGTCGTTGTCGGGGCAGCCTCGACCAGAAGGACGCCAGTCGAGGAGCACAGCAACTTGGGACCCATCGTGGTCTTGCCCTGACTGATGACAAGTTCCTGTTTTGAAGCGAGTTTGCGGTCGACAGCCTTGTAGGAGCCATCGGCCTCGCTGGTCACGTAGACGACCTCGCCTCCGGCGGGGTGCCAGTCGAACGTGACTATGGTGCCGACCTTGGTCAGCTGTGTCTTGCGCCGGCCCACCCATTGCCAGAGGTCGCCCTTGTCCAGATACAGTCCAACATCAGTCTTTGAGGGATTCGTAGTGGTTCCTGGCGTGCCGTTCGACTTCAGATTCCGCGCAACGATGAATATGGAAATGGCAAGAACCAGAACGGCTGCCGCAAGATAGACGTATTTCTTCATGGGGCGCCGGAATCTTTTCATTGGGCCTCTCTCTCCTAGCTTTCGGGACGGGTCGCGAATGCGACGTCTCCCGAGACAGGACCTGCAGCCATCTCCTGTGCCTTGACGACCAAGTCTTCGTCGCATCTGGGACAGAATGGATGGTTGCCGGCTATATACCCGTGTATGGGGCATACCGAGAACGTGGGCGTAAGCGTGAAGTAGGGCAGTCGGTAGTTGTTTGTGACTGCGCGCACCAGCTGCCTGGCCTGGTCTGCACTCTCCAGTCGCTCGCCGAGGAACAGGTGGACGACAGTGCCCCCGGTGTACTTCACCTGAATCGGGTCCTGGAGATCAAGCGCCTCAAATGGGTCTGTCGTGTATGCTACAGGCAGCTGCGTGGAGTTTGTGTAGTATGGGTCGGCCCCATTCCTGACGGCCTCCTCGTTTGCCACGATGATGTCCGGATACAGTGCCTTGTCCTGCTTTGCCAGGACATAGGTAGCGGACTCGGCGGGTGTCGCCTCGAGGTTGTAGAGCTGTCCACTTTCATGCTGGAACACCTCGAGCTTGCCAAGCATGAAGTCCATGATCTCGAGTGCAAGGAGCTGTCCGTTGGGGTCGGCTATCGTGATGCCGGCAAAGTTCAGCAGGAGCTCGTTCATCCCGTTGATGCCGATCGTGTTGAAATGGTTTGCCCAGTAAAGCCCGTGGCGTTGCTTGACCGCGTCGAGGTAGTGACGCGAATACGGGTAGAGTCCCGCTGCCGTCAGGTTCTCGATGATCTTGCGCTTGATCTCGAGCGAAGTGCGAGCGACGTCCATGATGCGGGACAGGCGTTCCAGCAGCTCTTCCTTGGTGTGGCAAAGGTAGCCGATGCGCGGGAGGTCGATCGTGACAACGCCAATGGAGCCGGTGAGAGGGTTGGCAGCGAACAAGCCTCCTCCCCTCTTCTGCAGCTCGCGCGTGTCCAGCCTCAGGCGGCAGCACATTGAGCGGGCATCGTCCGGATTCATGTCACTGTTCACAAAGTTGCTCCAGTATGGGATGCCGAACTTGGCGGTCATCTGGAAGATGGCGTCATAAACGGGGTTCTGCCAGTCGAAGTCCTTCGTGATATTGTAGGTGGGGATGGGAAACGAGAAGACACGACCCTTGGCGTCGCCGGCCAGCATGACTTCAGCGAATGCACGGTTGAACATGTCCATCTCCGGCTGGAATTCCGCATAGGTCTCAGGCATGGGCTTTCCACCGATGATTGCTTCCTCCCCGGCAGTGGTGCCATGAGGATGCAGATCCAGCGTGATATTGCTGAAGGGCGACTGGAAGCCTGACCGCGTGGGGACATTCATGTTGAACACGAATTCCTGCACAGCCTGCTTGACCTCGTCGTAGCTCAGATGATCGTAGCGGATGAAGGGTGCAAGGTAGGTGTCGACAGAACTGAACGCCTGTGCGCCGGCCGCCTCACCCTGCATGGTAAAGATGAAGTTGACCATCTGTCCCAGGGCTGAGCGGAAATGCTTTGCCGGCTTGCTCTCGACCTTGCCATATACGCCACCGAGTCCTCTCAGGAGAAGGTCCTTGAGGTCCCAGCCAACACAGTAGGCAGCCAGGTACCCCAGATCGTGCACGTACATGTCACCGCTCACGTGCGCGTCCCGCACTTCCGGCGGATAGACCTCGTTCAGCCAGTACCGGCTCACAACGCTCGTCGCAAGGTGCATGTTGAGACCCTGAAGAGAGTAACTGGTGTTGGAGTTCTCGTTGACGCGCCAGTCCAGTTTCTCCAGGTACTTCTGGATGGTCTCACGGGGGTCCAGCAGCGTTCTGAGGTCACGCAGCTTCCGGTGCTGTTCGCGGTACAGGATATAGGCCTTCGCCGTCTTGTGATGGCGCGATTCCATGAGTGTCTGCTCGACGAGGTCCTGGATCTGTTCGACTGTGGCGATGTCGTCGGGGATCTGGGCGACGATGATGCGTGTCAGGCGTTCCGGCTCAGCCTCGTCGAGTTCCTTCGTGGCCTTGCCGGCCTTCGTGATGGCGATGCGGATCTTGGCTTGGTCGAAGGGTACTTTCTCACCTGTGCGCTTGATGACGTATCGCATGCGTATGACCCCCAGTTACTGTCGATAGTCTTGACCTATTGTGCGCCGGATACTTCAGACTGTCGCACCCTCAGCAGGCACATGACTATTCTACGGTGGCAAGAGAGTGCGTCAAGTATTGTGAAGATGCGGCTCAGGGGCTTGACAGAACCAGAATACGTGTTCCGGGTAGGGTATTCTGCATTGAGCTGTCTACTTCATTCTGATGATGTTCAGATGGGAGGCCTGCTCACTCTCGATCTTGACGGCAGCGGCAAGGCTACGGTATGCGTCCCGGCACACGATGGCCTGCGAGGGCTGGAGGTCCTGACCAGAGTACCGGGCCAGGTAGAACGCCGTCACAAGCAGCTCGAAAAGAGACGCAACGGGCCCGGATCGCTCACGTGTCCGCATCAGCAACTCCTCCGGGGTCTCACCACGGGCCAGCGAGAGATCCAGGTCCCGCAGAGCAGCTACACCCATATAGAACAGTGCGATGACGGCTTCACGGGGGTTCGCGAGCAGCAGAGCCTCGTCCAGGGACGCCATTCGGCGGATGGAAGCAGCGACTCGCCTCCGTTCGCGCGGGTCGGTGATGTTGAGCAGAAAACCGAAGCGCGTCTCGAACGCGGCCTTCGAGAGGATGAAGGCGATGGTCCCTGCTATGGTGACGAAGACAGTGGAGAAGAAGACGATGCCGATAACCTGCTGCCAGGGAGGCACGGCACGAATTGCCCCCTGGAGTGCCTGGTCGGTGGCGGCAGGCTGCTGGGTACGGGCGAGCTCGCCGATTTTGCCTAGTTGCTCATACAACTTGACTAGCGCTTCTCCACGAGGCAGCTGCAGACCGGAAGCCAGGAAGACGACAGCGATGGCGCTACCCAGGATAATCAATGGGAGTCTCAACATGCGCAGGATGTGCGAGACCGGACTGCGGGTCAGCAACAGGAGAACGATCAGTCCAAAAAGGAGCGTCATCAGTGCAAGCACAAGAGGCATGCCCCATCGTACAAATGCCAGCTCGAGGGTTTGTACCCACAACCGAAGCAACGGAGCAACGTAGCGGACCGGCCTCCCCGATGACTGTGATCCCTCCGGGATCTGGCCCGGTTGTGCAGCTTGGTGAGGTTGCTGAGTCGCAGGGGCGTCTGGAAACAGAGCATGCTGGACAAACGTTGCGAGAGGACCTTGGGCAGGAGAGCGGCCCACGCGAGAGGCGCCGGCGATGACGACAAGCAGGAGGAGACTGACCAGTATTGGGAGAAGCGGACGGACCCCGTTGCCGGCAGAGGCTTCATGACGGTTGGCCAGCAGGCCGATTGCGGCCAGCAGCGCCAGACCCGCAGGGGCTATCCAGGGCGATCCCTGACCGGTCAGGGCCGCTGCAACCGCCAGCCAGACGATCAGTGAGGCGGTTTGCCGAGGGAAGCCGCGCGATGTGACCAGGGCACATGTCGCCGCCGTCAGTCCAGCAAAGACCACCACCAGTGCTATGGAGGCAAACACCATCTCGAAACGCAGTGAGCGCAGCGTGAGAGCCAGGAGGATAGCCAGTCCGCCGGTTGCTGCTCCCCAGGTCAGCCACGTTGGCCAGACACGTCGTGACAACACCGCAGACGCGAGAGCCGCGCACGGCAGACCTGCCCACCAGAGTGGAACCGCAGTGTGGGTGAACCACCACGTGAGCACACCGGCCATGGCCGCCACGGCGAATCGTTCGGGAAGGTGCCGCAGGGATGAACGCGGCTGAATCATGTCATGCTCCTGACAGGACACCGAGCGTGTCGTTGATGCCGATAATGGAAAGGTCGACACCTGCATCACGCAGGACCTTCTGGGCGGACCGCAGTCGCTCGATCTGCAGGTAGTCTTGCATGAAATAGGGAGTCTTGTGCTCGCCATAGTGCCGGAAGCTCCCCTGTGGGAACAGGGCGATAGACAGTCTGGAGAACTGCGCACGCATCCGGAGCAGCGCTCCGATTTCGTTCTCCGTCATCTCCTGCTGGATCAGGAACAGCTGCGAACGCGGCGGAATGGCGAACCGGCGAGTCTGGAGGTAGTCCAGGAACACAGCTCTGAGTGGATCAGGCTCGATGACTGACTGGGCGCGCGCGAGCAGAGACAGGCACTTCACCAGATGAGAACTGCCGGCCCCATAGCCGCTGCTCAACTGTTCTCTTCCCAGAACGATGAGTCCGAACGGGAGGTGGGCGTCGCCGGCATAGTTCACAACAGAGCCGGCCACGGTGCACATGTAGTCCTCGAACGCGTCGGTATCGAAGATCGGTGTGTGGCGCAGTGTCAGATTGAGAAGGATGACGACCGTCTTGGAGGCGCTGGGGCTGAAGTCTTTCGCGTGCAGCATCCCGGTATGTGCGCTCACTTTCCAGTGAATGCGATTCATTGGCTCCCCGTCATACGGGTGAGTACCGATGAGCTGGCTGGTGTCGACATTTGGAGCGTAGCGGACGCGCTGTCCGTCGAGTGGAGATGTAAGAGCGATGCGCAGTCGAGGAAAGGAGAGCAGTCGGGGAAACACAGTGACACGCTGGAGACTGGACAAGACGCGAGTCAATGAGAATACTCCCAGGGGATCCTGGACGGTCACCATCGTTTCACCGACCTGGTATTCGCCTCGCCGGTTAGCCTCGAAGAAGACCATCAACCCGAGATGAGTGTGTCGCTCATGTTTCCTGACCAGGTAGGGAGGCAGGCAGAGAGAGAGGTCATAGTGGAGCGGAGTACGCTCGCGAATACCGGTCAGACTGACACTGACCATGTCCGGTTTACCCATCATCACCAGCTGACGCCTGACGAACACCGAGATGCCGATTCCATCCATCGAACGTATCATGACGATGGGCAGCACGAGACTGTAGAGAAGCACAGAACATGCGGTGAAGAACAGTGCCTGACTCCCCAGGATGAGCCACAAAACAGCCACTCCGGCCCCGAGAGTCAGGCCGCGCGAGGCGGTACGGAAAAAACTCTCGCAATACCTCAGCATCTTCGGGAGGCGAGAGGGGGACGGTACCGCTTCACTGCTTGCTGTAATCGGCCAGCTTGGGAATGGGGACGTTCTTGAGAGTGTTGGTCACGACCTCATTGGTCGTCACGCCCCGGAGACGGGCCTCAGCCTGCAGAATGAGTCGGTGGCCCGAGATGAACGGAAAAACCAGCTTGATATCGTCCGGGATAACGAAATCGCGGTTCTGGAGATACGCGTATGCCTTGCTGAGGCGCATGAGGTCGATGCTGCCACGGGGAGACAGTCCAAGGTAGACGGTATCGTCGTGCCGCGTAGCGTCGACCAGTGAGACGATGTAGGTGATGAGTTCCGGCGCGATGAAGACACTCTCGACCTCTTTCTGCATCGTCGTCAGGTCGTCACGGGAGATGATGCGAACGTCGTCGCTGATGATCTTGAGCCGTGCGTAGAAGCCCGTTACGATCTCCTCTTCCTTCTCCTTGCTCGGGTATCCTATGGTCAATCGGGTCATGAAGCGGTCCAGCTGGGCCTCTGGCAGTGGAAACGTGCCTTCGTATTCGATAGGGTTCATGGTCGCCATGACCACAAACGGTCGGTCCATCTTCACGATGGTCCCGTCGATCGTGACCTGATATTCGGCCATGGCCTCAAGAAGCGCAGACTGAGTTTTGGGGGTGCCGCGGTTGATTTCGTCCGCCAGCAGGAGGTTCGTAAAAATCGGGCCCCGTTTCAATCGGAATTCCTGCGTTTTCTGGTCATAGACTGAAACACCGGAGATATCTGATGGCAGGAGATCCGGAGTGAACTGGATACGCTTGAACTCCAGCCCCAGTGACCGGGAAATGAGATTGGCGAGTGTCGTCTTGCCAAGGCCGGGGACATCCTCGAGGAAGATGTGCCCCCCGGCGAGCAGCGTGGCGAAGGCAACATCCACAACTGTGTTCTTGCCCACGAAGTACTGCTCGACGTAGGATATGGCTTTGCTCAGGTTTTCGTTCATGGTCAGCTCCTTCTGTCGTGTTCTGTCCTCTCCATTGTAGGCCGTTCGGTTCGAAATCAACGACCTCGTGCCGGTCGCCGTGAAGCCCGAGCTTCGTTGCGCATGCTGCGGACATCTGCTCGCAAGCTCTGCAGAGCCGTCTTTGCCACAAGGACGTCTTCACCGGTGACACTGGGACGACTGTACCGCGCTTTGCCAAAGAGTGCTGCCAGCTGGCTCATCGCATCCGCACAGACAGGGACGTCAACTGTCACGCGCTGTGTGAACTCGTCCGCCGTTTCTCCCCGTCGCAGGCGCGGCCCGACCGTCCCAACGTTCTCGACGCCCATTGCAAACAGCGCCGTTATGCTGGTCACGGGGTCTTCCATCAGGGCACCCTCGTCAAGCGAGACCAGCCGGCGGACGGCCCGGATGACCTTCTTGCGCTCTGATCGGTCGAGCATCGACAACAGTACCTCATGACGGAACTCAAAGACCATGTCCCTTATGCTCGCAACAATCGATACGAGAAGAAGACTGGCACTCAACCAGTAAACGGTGGCGACGATGGTCTCCAGCGTGGCCTTCATCTGGTCGTCTCTGGGAGGCAGAACGTTGCTTTCTCTCAGCGCCCTGACGATATCATTGTAGTCCTCACCTGGGACACGCCCCGCCTGAGCGATACCGTTCATGATCTGTCCCGTCTTGGCCCCTGTGTATATGATCGCAAAAGCGACAGCAGTCACAACGACCGAGACAGGGAAGACAAGTATGCGCATCGTCTTGCCCCAGGTGTTGTGGAGAACCGAAACGGAGACGATGACTGCAGCTATCAACACCGCAATCATGACGGCGAGCGGGAGATACATGAAGCCGAAAAGCTCCCAGAAGTGCTCCTCCATGACGCGCCGAAGCGTAAGAGCAGGCAGATTGACAGGCAGTCCACCGGTGCCGGCCGGCTTCGGCGTGGACGCTGGTGTTCCAGGAAGCAGCCACACAGCGGCTCTGGGGAGGGTAGGCGCCTGCACGATAGGGGAGGCAACTGCTGCCACGAAGACGACGAGCAGGATGATGAATCCGGGCAGGAGCCGCCTGGCTGCCCGTGGGTCGGACGCAGTGACTGCCGAGAGCATCGACGCAGCCAGCATGACGGCCAATACGATGGCGGCAACCAGGGGGTCCGTATTGCCAAGCACAGCGTAGCAGCAAGCGATGATGCTGATGCGGAGAAAATGGGCAGGCGACTCGGCGGCCAGGATAAGGTTGCCGACAAACCAGAAATAGAGCTCAAACAGCACGGTGAGCAGGAGAATGGCGAGAAACTCCTGCAGGGTGTGGCGGTCAGCAGTCAGCGCCAGATAGATGATGATAAGACAGGTCTCGAGACCATGATAGAGTCGGAAGAGCTTCTGGTTCCGGTGTGGCAGTGCGATGTTCAGGAGGACGAGGGCTGCAGCGCCGAACCACCAGGGGACTGCGAGACGTGCAATCCAGAATGCGAGGAAGCAAGCGGTATTGGCGATGATCAGTCGCGCGATGCGTGTCGTGTCCATAACAGTCTCCTCAGGCGGGGGCGAGCGTCGCGATCCGGTCGTTCAGTCCGACAATCGTCAGTTCGATACCGTTCTCCCTGAGCACGCGCTGCAGGGACCTCAGGCGGAGCAGTTTTGACGTATCCTTCAGGTAGTATGGTGCCTGATGCTCTCCCGGCAGGAGGAACGTGCCTTCCGGGAAGAGGACGATGGTCATGCGCGCGAAGTGTTCGCGCTGCTTGAGCAGGTGCACGACCTCTGCCTCGTCCATTTCGTGTGCGAGAAGGACCAGCTGCGACTGTGCCGGGATCACGCGCGTGTTCTGACTCAGCCAGTCCAGCACGACGCCGGACTCTTCTGTCTTCACTGCGCATGCTCTGGCCACAGCGGTCAGACAGGAGAGCAGATGCATGCGGTCGCGGCCTGTGCCCGCCCAGTCCGCGCGGGAACCGATCGCTACGAGGCCGAAGGGCAGGTGGTGGTTGTAGACATACTGCAGGATACTTGCCGCTGCAGTCGACAGCGTTTCGTCCAGGACTTCCAGTGCGAAGCCTGTCTCCCGATGCACAGTGTAGTTCACGAGCAGGACGACGGTCTGAGACGCCGAGGGAGTGAAATCCTTGACGACGAGTGTTCCGGTGTGGGCGCTCATCTTCCAATGGATGCGGTTCATCGGCTCTCCATCATACGGGTGAGTCCCGGCAAGTTGACTGGTGTCCACATTCGGGGCGTAGCGGACACGCTGTCCGTCGATAGGGGACGTGAGTGTGATGTGCATGGCGGCAAGCGAGATTGGGCGCGGTACAACGGTCAAGGTCAGCTGGGACGGGAATGAGCGCTGGATGTGGAAGATGCGCAAAGGGTCTTGCAGTGTGACGCGGGCACCACCCATGGGGTACTGCCCTTTGCGGGTAGCATCGAAGAAGACGGTCGAGCCATCATCGTCCTTTCTGCTGTGGCGCTGGATGACGTACGGTGAAAGCACTGGTTCGACAGACAGCAGCAGGGGACCTGCAACCCTGAACCCCGCAGCTGTGCAGGTCAGCATGTTCGGTTGACGCACTGTCGCGACGCTGTGGCGAAGGACGCACAAGACCGACAGCTGTCGGTCTTGTGCGGTGAGCATACTGCACAGAACGACTGTATATGACATCGCAGTGAGCCCAACGACAAGGAAGGAAGGGCTGCGAAGGAAGAAAGCCAGGACGAGCATGAGCAACGATACAGACAGACCGGCCCCTGCGGTTCTGAAGAACACGCAGAAATCACTGGAGCGTACTGCCGCACCCGCACGCTTCTCTGCCAGCACCTTCATCTGATGAACCCCTGCTGTCTCCATCTTGCCTCACTCACTACATCGGGCGGGGCCGCCGGCCGGTTACAGACCGAATGGGCTACTGGGAGACGGGCAATGCTCCCTCGGTCCTGATACGCGGATGCTGGGCCTCGGCTCTCAGCATTTCCAGCAGTCTCTGATATGTAGTCTTGGCGAGCCTCACCTGGTCAGGAGTCACGTCGACCGTCGAATACCGCGCGACGTAGAACAGGCGTGCGAGAACGTCCACCTGCCCGGCCAGATCAGGATACCACCGCGCGACGCGAGCAGTCAGCTCAGTCGGCGTCTCTCCGCGAACCATCGCAAGGTCGAGTGGATACAGTGCGTTGGCGGCCATGTAGAAGATCGCGATGACCGTTCCGCGTGGGTCACGCAGGAGTTCTTCATCATCCATACCGCGGATCCTCTTGATGGTGTGTTCGATGATAATGCGGTCGCGTCTGCGCCCGATGCCTTCGAGACGGTCCCACTGCGTTGCGAAAGCCTGTCGCACACACGTGACGCAGCAATAGGCTACTGCCAGGATCGAAAGGTTGCGCAGGACGAGCTGCAACACGATGACCGTGGAAGACGGGAAGAGGCTGACCTTCAATCTGAGTGCGAGGAACATCTGCCAGGTACGAGGAATCAGAAGTTTCCCATCGATGATCCACGGCGACGAAGGACCGAACATCAGCGCGTTCAGAGCCTTGCTGTGCATGCTTACGAGAGCCGTGAAGATGCACGCCATGCCGAGCAGAAGCAGGAGTGCAGGCACAAGCCGCCGCAGAGATTTCCCCGGTCCCTGCTGGAGGACACCGCCCAGGAACATCCAGGCGAGCAGGATGGCGAGCGGAGATGCCAGCAGTGAACCAGCGAGGACCTTGAATTCTTCGGCGAGCGCTGTCCGCATCAGCCATGAGCCGAGAAGACTCGTCGCGGCAGCCGGCCACGGTTTCCACCAGCTGGTGGTATGGCGTCTTGTGATGAAGTCCACGGCTGTGGGGCGTCCAAACAGGAAGTCTTGCAGGTTCTGCGCGGTCGATTCGCTGAAAGGCCCCGTCTCGACCTGCAGAGATGTGGCGAGAAGGGTGACCACGATCAGGATCACGGCAACCGGCATCAGGCGCTGAAGAAACCTTGGCCGGTCCTCCTCTGTTCCCGCAAGTATCAGCGCCAGCAAGACAAGCAGTGACAGTACCGCGATCGAGACAGCTGCACCGGCTACGTCCAGGGTAACGAGCAGAGCCAGCCATACGATATTGCCGAGGTAGACTGGTTCACCCGGGGTCTTCAGTCTCGTGCGAACGATACCCGCGTAGAAGAGCAATGGCACAAGGAGAAAGAAGAACTCGCGATAGCGCGCCGCATAATCGATAGCCAGGCGCTGACCGTTCGTAGCAAGGATGCTGACAAGAGCGACCGCAATAATAGCTTCCCATGTGAGTTTGCGCCGCTCCAGCCATGGGCCGGCTGCCAGGATGGCCAGGGCGGGCAGTACGACCCACAACGGGATAGTGGCGCGTGCTGTCCAGAAAACCAGAAGTGTCGCCAGCGTCATGAAAGAGAGATGCAGCAGTGATTTCCTGTGGTTCATGGTCAGGTCTCTCCCAGGGCGGCAAGCGTATCGTTGAGACCAATGATGGACAGGTCCACGCTGGCATCTTTCAGTATCCTCTGTGTCTTCTTGAGCCGCGCGATCTGTTCGATGTCGGGCATGAAGTACGGGACGCCACGTTCACCGTAGAGGAGAAAACTCCCGTAGGGGAAAAGGCAGATGGAAATGCGTGAGAACTGCGCCTGCATGCGAAGCAGTGCCTCGATCTCCTCTTCCTTGAGCTCATGCTGAATGAGAAACAGCTGCGATCGGGTGGGGATGCGGAGCCGCTCCCGTTTGAGATAGTCGAGAAACACGGTACTGGCAGGCTGCCGGTCCATGTGCGCCCGTGCCTGTGCAAGCAGGCGATAGCACGAGAATAGATGTGTCGCATCTCTTGAGAAGCCATTGGAGGAGAGTGTCTCCTCGCCCAGGACGGTAAGGCCAAAGGGCAGCTTGTGGTCATAGGCATACTGGAGAACGCTGGCGCCAACCATCGTCATGTAGTCTTCGAAGGTTTCCAGTGTGAAACTGGGTTCGCGTCGAAGCGTCAGGTTGAGCAGAACGACGACGGTCTTCGAGGCGGACGGGGCGAATTCCTTCACCATGAGTTCGCCTCTGTGAGCACTCATCTTCCAGTGGATGCGGTTCATGGGGTCGCTTTCATAAGGTCGCACTCCCGCAAGCTGTGATACGTCATAGTTGGGCGCGAACTTGACGCGCTGACCGTCGAGGGGAGAGGTCAGGGAGATGCGCAGTCTCTCAAGGGGGAGCACCGTCGGAAACACCGTGAGCTTCTCATCTGCTGTCAGCCTCTTGCTGAGGTGGAACAGGCGAAGCGGGTCGGTCACAGTCAGGATGCCTTCTCCCAGGTCGTACATACCTCGACGGTTGACGTGGAACTGGAGGATGTGTGTCCGGTCGTGCCAGGAAGAGCTGTCGCGTATTATGTACTCAGGAACCAGCGGTTGAAGCCTGATCGAGAGAGGAGAGCGGAGCGGGATACCCTCAAGGGAGACTGTCATGGTGTTTTGTGACTTCATCTGCACGACTGCCTGTCGCAGATGCTTGACAACGGTGATATGATCGCTTGTCCACAGGACAAGCGGAACCATGATGGCCGTATAGGTCATGATGAAGGCCGCGAGATAGAACAGGGGTCGAGTACCGAGGACAAGCCATGACACGGCCGCGAGCAACGATACGGAGATCGAACGCCCTGCGACGCGAAGGACTCGTCTCATGTCTCCCTCACTCTTCCACGCTCTGTCTTGTACGTTCTCGCGTGCCTCATCCCACGACCACCTCTCAGCCCCATCGGCCCGTGCTCAGGACTATGGCTATTGTACGGCGTCATGGCTGATTTGCAATGCTGGAGCGGTGTAAGAGGATACTGCAGTCGTCGTGGAGCGCAGGTCCACTCCGGACTGGTTGTCCCGGGACACGTTTTCTGGTAGACTACACATAGACGTACATGGAGGAAAGCGAAATATGATACAAGTTGTCATGGACACGACGACAGGCATGACCAGACAGGAGTTCGACCAGTCCGGTATAGCGATGGTCCCTCTCTATGTCCGGGACGGCGACAAAGTCTACCGGGAACAGGTGGACATCTTTCCCGACGAGTTTTACAGGCGCGAGCGGGAAGGCCTTGTCTATGAGACCGCCCAGACGAATCCTGCAGACCTGGTCTCCGTGTTCAAACCTATTGTGGAAGCCGGTGACGAAGTCGTGTGCGTCCTGATTTCAAGCGCCATTTCGGGTTCTGTGAATGCGGCCCACGTTGCTGCTCAGATGCTCGGTGCCGAAGACAGGATCACGATCGTCGATTCTCTGGAATCCGGCTACGGCGAGGCATACCTCGGTCATACGGCGAAGAAGATGGCCGACGCCGGCGAGAACCGCGTCGAGATCGTTCGGGCACTTGCGGACATTCGCAGCCGGACACGCACGTACTTCATCATGGAGTCACTCAAGTGGCTGTTTCTTGGAGGCCGCCTGACGGGAGCACAGTACTTTGTTGGATCTGTGATCAGGCTGAACCCGATTGTCTGGTTCGACGAGGCCGGGCGCATGACGTCCTACGACAAGACACGAACCATCAAGGTTGCCAGGAACCGTATGCGCCAGCTTGTCGCAGACTGCGGCAAGAATGGCGTAGAGGCTGCGACGCTCCATTGGCCGGACAATCTGGCTGAGGCTCAGGGGTTTCATGCGGAGATGGAGGAGATCCTTCAGGTCCCCGTATCATATAGCAAGTTGTCGTGCGTGCTGGGGGTGCATACGGGCCCCGACCTCCTTGGCCCCTGCGTCATCATGAAGTCGTAATCACGGCACTTGGCCGAACCAGCCCCGGCGACGTCCATGCTCGTGCGTTCGTCGAGCACGGTGGGTGCGTCCACGAGTGACACCGGGAATCAGTGACAGGTGGTCCACGAGGGGCCCCTGAAAGGAGTCGAATGATCAAAGTCGTCATGGACTCGACGTGTGGCATGACTATCGAGGATTTTGAGAAGGCAGGCATAGTCATGGCGCCTCTGTACATCCGTGAAGGAGAGACCCTTTATCGCGACGGTGTCGACATCAAGCCGGCCGAGTTCTACAAAAAGGAACGCGAAGGCGTCATCTTCGAGAGTGCCCAGACCAACCCCGACGACCTGGTGCGCATCTTCCGGCCGATCTTGGAGGCTGGAGATGAGATCGTCTGTGTCATGATATCAGGGGCCATCTCGGGATCGGTCAATGCAGCACATGTCGCCACGCAGACCCTGGGGGCCGAGGATCGAGTCTCCATCGTCGATTCTCGCCAGAGCGGCTATTGTCAGCTGACAATGGGCCGGCTAGCCAGGAGCATGGCCGATGAGGGCAAGAGCCGCACGGAGATCGTGGATGCGCTCGGCGAGCTTCGGGACCGTACGTGGGTGTATTTCATCATGGAGTCGCTTCACTGGCTGTACAAGGGAGGCCGTCTCACAGGGGCGCAAGCCCTCATCGGGACGATCATCCAGCTCAAGCCTATCGTCTGGTTCGACGACGCCGGCCGCATGGTGACACACGACAAGATCCGCACGCTCAAGGCAGGCAAGGACCGGCTCAAGGAACTGGTGCTGGAAATGGCCTCTTATGGCGTGGTGTCTGCCGGACTACACTGGGCAGACAACTGGGATGAAGCGAAGGAGTTCGGTGACTGGATGGAATCGGTACTCCACGTACCGGTCGAGTACAACAGGGTCTCCTGTGTTGTTGGCTGCCATGTAGGTCCGACCGTTCTCGGACCCGTTGTCGTCATGAAGGAGAAGCCACCGGCGAAGAATCACGCAGACTGAGCAGGACACCCAGAAGGACAACAGCTCCACCCGCGAGCTGCATCAGTGTCACTGTCTCGTGCAGGACGACCCAGGAGGTCAGCACACCAAAGACCGGGATAAGGTTGAGGATGCTGATCGCCTGGGTCGATGTCATTCCGGCAACCCCGTGATTGTACAGAGAGTAGCCTCCGACCGAACAGAAGACCGCCAGGTAGATGACAGCCCAGACAGCGGAGGCCGGGATGGGGAACGTCGGTCGCTCGAAGACACTTGCCAGTGGAAGCAGGACGACACTGCCGAGCAACATCTGGAACATGGCAGTCCGGCCGGCCGAGCTGTCCCTGGACAGGTTCTTGACCAGGATACTGTAGAATGCCCAGCAGATGCCTGAGAGGATGACGAGTGCATCGCCAAGCAGACGCTTCCCTGCCGGAACCCCCGTCAGCGAACGAGGATCAACGATGAGGACGATGCCGACGATGGATATCGCGATGCCTGCGACCGTGCCCCGGGAGAACTTCCTGTGATATACGAGTCCCTCCACCAGAAGTGACAGGACGGGGAAGGCACCCATCATGAGGGAGATCTCGGAGGCTGTGGACAGGGCTAGCCCGACATTCTCGAAGATGTGATTCAGGGTGTAGCCCAGGACACCTCCCAGCAACATGGCCCCGAATGTCCGGCGGTCCAGGTGAAGGTCTCCATGACGAACAAGCAGCCAGACGAACAGAATACCGCTCGCGAGCACGAAGCGTATCCACGCGAGCCATAGCGGAGGAACCGAGTTCAAGGCAAGCTTGGAGACGGCGAAGGAAGTTCCCCAGACGAACGATGAAGCGACGAGAGAAGCTATGCTGCTGGTTCGGCTTGTTGGCATGATTGCAGGATGATACCTTATGTGATAGTCCTTGTCAAAGCCGGGCTGCCGGGGCTGAAAGTCCTGGACTGTCATGCATGACACAAACCGGGGTGATGCAGGCATCCGGAAACTCACACATTCAGGAAACCAGGTGCCGGGCGTTGTCGCTACTGACCCTGCTCCTGCAGCTTATAGTCCCGGATCTTGTTGAAAAGCGACTTGCGGGAGATGCCAAGAATCTGGGCGGCCCTGGTCTTGTTGCCCCCGGATTCGCGCAATGCCTTGCGAATCATGTCGATTTCCATTTGCTGGATGGCATCCGATAGCCGCAGACCCCCATTCCCGTCGACGGCGGGAGGTTGCTGCAGCGCGGACTGTACTGCTGATGATTGACCCTGAGGGATGGAAGGCTCCTCATGCCGGTGCAGAATGGGCTGTGAGCAAAGGTCTACTGTCTCGGGAAGGAGAACGTGTGCCTGAGAAATGATGACTGCCCGGGCAATGACGTTTTCCAGCTCCCGGACATTGCCGGGCCATTCATACGTATTGAGGCGTTCCAGTGTCTGGTCCGCGATCTCGGTGACATCACGTCCGTACTTGGCCGCGTACTTCCTGAGGAAGTGGCGAGCCAGCAACACGACATCACCACGCCGGTCGCGCAGGGGGGGGAGCCGCAACGTGATCACGTTGAGCCGGTAGAACAGGTCCTCACGGAACTTGCGTTCAGAAACAAGCCTGGTCAAGTCCTGGTTCGTGGCCGCGATAACGCGTGCCGAAGACGTCAGATGCTCTCGCCCGCCGACGCGTTCGAAGCCTCCATCCTGCAGGATGCGCAAGAGCTTGGCCTGGAGTGGCAGAGACATGTCGCCAATCTCGTCGAGGAAGATCGTGCCGCTGGATGCCTGCTCGAACTTGCCGATATGTGTATCAAAGGCATCAGTGAAGGCTCCCTTCTCGTGGCCAAACAGCTCACTCTCGAGAAGGTTCTCCGGGATTGCCGCGCAATTGACAACGATGAATGCACGGTCTTTCCGATGGCTGTTGTTGTGAACAGCTTTGGCAACAAGTTCTTTGCCTGTGCCTGATTCGCCGAGTACAAGAACGGTCGCATCCGAGCCGGCAACCTTGCCAATCTGCTTATAGACTTCCTGCATGAGCGGACTCTGGCCGACCAGCTCGTCACTGTTGATGACGGGGAGGTCCTCAGGGCGGGTCCGGCCTGAAAGGGATGACAGCTCACGGAGTTCGAGGGCTCTCTTCACCTTGATCTTGACCTCATCGATGTCGAATGGTTTTGTCAGATAGTCATAAGCTCCGGACTTCATAGCGGAAATGGCCAGATCCGACGAGCCGAACGCCGTAAGAAAGATGACCGGGAGATCAGGCTGAGACTCCTTGATCTTGAGAAAGGCCTCCATACCGCTCATAACAGGCATCTTGACGTCCATCAGGACCGTGTCCGGGCTCAGAGCCCTGGCCTTCTCGACCGCTTCCTGGCCGTTCTTGGCGACGTTGACGCGATAGCCTTCGTCTTCAAGCGACTCGCGGAGCAGTTCGCGTATGTTCTCCTCGTCGTCCACAACCAGAATGAGCTTGCTTTGCGTTTTCATAGGCAGTCTCACAGTTTACCGGTTTCGAAGCCCGAGTCAAACACCAGGACTGACTGTGCGCTGCATGTTGACTGTGAACGTCGTGCCTGTCCCCTCCGTGCTCTGATAGGTGATGACCCCATTGTGAAAGGACGCGATCTTCTGGGAAATCGGGAGGCCGAGGCCCGTGCCATGTTCCTTGGTCGTGAAGAACGGAGTGAACATCTTGGGCTTATCCTCGTCCCTGATACCAGTACCCTCGTCCAGTACCTCCACGATGACACGGTCTGCCTCGACCCGACCAGCGACGGTAACAGTCCCGCCGCCTTTGTCCTGCATGGACTGTATGGCATTCTGCAGCAAGTTCATGAACATCTGCTCGGTCTGGCGGGCATCCCAGGTGACTGTGACCTGTGGGATCTGGAGGTCGAGCTTCGCCTGGCCATCCTCGAACTGCTGTGTCATGAGCTCCCCCATCGACACGAAGAACCCGCGCAGGTCAAACTCGACCGGCTGCGGCGGTGCAGGCCGCCCGAAGGTAAGAAGGTCTTTGACCAGCGCTTCAAGGCGGTCTGCTTCGCTGCGGATGGGAATGATGTACTTGGCTTCGGGACGCCCCTGCAGCTTCTTCTCCAGAAGACTTGCATATCCCTTGATGCTTGTGAGCGGGTTGCGCACCTCATGGGCAATGCCCGTCGTGAAGATACCGAGCGTCTTGAGAGCCTCAGTCTGCCTTGCTTCCTCGATGCTGCGCTTGAG
Source organism: uncultured Caldisericota bacterium (assembly GCA_964426505.1). Classification (GTDB taxonomy): domain Bacteria; phylum Caldisericota; class Caldisericia; order Cryosericales; family Cryosericaceae; genus Cryosericum. Next base: position 7,087 of record CAYRQW010000003.1, on the reverse strand, counting down.
AGAATGTGCCAGATCGGCGACGGCGCGCGAGATCTCTCCCAGTTCGCCTCCGCCACCGGGCACGCGCGTGTCCAGGTTGGTCTTGAGGCGCACGACGCTACGGCGGAGGGACAGGAGGCGTATCAGGAAGAACGCCAGCAGGACGACGGTTGCTGCGCCACTCAGCGCAATGGAGACAGTGGAAGTCTTGAAAGCTTCGAAACGGACGCGCTGCAGCGGAGCGAGAACCTGCGGCATGTCCCTGTCAACGACCAGGTAACCGAGAGTCTGTGCGCCCGCCTTCAAGGGAAGCGCGACAGTCAACTTCGGCAGCGAGTTACGGGATGCGTCGGCCAGGTACACGAGGCTTGGTGTGAACAGGCTGACGTCGTAACCGATGCTTACGCGGGGGAAGTTGCCCTTGAACACGTTGATATAGTCATAGTAGGATTTGGAGAGAAAGACGCTTATCAGCTCATTCCGCTTTGCCTGACTCAGCTTGTCGAACTTGTAGCTGCTGGAGAGTTCGCGGTACATGCGGTTCCAGCGCTCGACTGCCTGTGACCCTATGGCCTGGAGGGTCTCGCCTTCCTTGTTCACGAGCTCGTCCTGAAACTCGACGATGAGGCGATTGCTCAGAATAGCCATCGAGATGCCCACGATGAGCAAGGCGGTCACGATTACCTGGAAGGTCAGTGACTTGAAGACTCGACCCAATTGGTCCTCCCGCGATGAGGCAAGATTAGATGGATACTCGGTTCAGCAGTTCCACAAGCTCTGGCTTGAGAAGGTTGCGCCGTGTAACAGCTTCGAGCGTGTCCTGAAGGACAATATGTCCGCTGCGTGTCCCCGCAACAACATCGGAGTGACCCTCACTGAGAGCAACAACCGCTGCCTCACCTGCAGTGCTGGCCAGAATGCGGTCGAAGCGCGTGGGGCTCCCCCCTCGCTGGACGTACCCCAGGATAGTCGCCCTGCACTCCACAGGAAGATTGGCATTGATGTAGCGCGACAGCTCCTCAGCGTGTCCGGTACCTTCCGCCATAACGATGATGTGGTGTTTCTTCTGGGCCATGACGTCATCGTGGATGCGCGTGATCAGTTCGGGAATACTGAATGGCAGCTCCGGGGTCAGAACGATGTCTGCCCCCGTTGCCAGGGCGGCTTCAAGCGCAATGGAACCGTTGTCTCTGCCCATGACCTCGACCACAAACACGCGGTCGTGCGACTCTGCCACATCGCGAATACGGTCGATGGCGTCAATGGCGATGTTGACCGCAGTGTCAAAACCGATCGTGTAGTCGAAGCCATAAAGGTCGTTGTCGATCGTCGATGCAACACCGACGACCGGAACGCCCAACTGCCCCAGGAGGTAGCCGCCCGTCTGTGAGCCGTTGCCACCGATGATGATCATGCCATCCAGCCTGTTCTGCTGGACCACGAGCGCCGCCTGCTTGCGCCCTTCCTCAGTGCGGAACAGTTCACTGCGGGCACTCTTGAGTATAGTGCCCCCGAGTTCCAGGATGCCGGAGACACTGCGCGCATTCAGTTCTATCCACGTGTTGGATACGAGTCCATCATAGCCGCGCTCGAACCCGACTGCTTCGACTCCCATGGACGCAGCCGTACGCGCAACTGCACGGATGGCTGCGTTCATGCCGCTGGCATCGCCGCCGCTCGTCAGAAGTCCGATGCGTTTCATGACTACTTGGAGAAGACCCTCAAGAGATCGACCCACTCCTGTGGGACTGTCTTGAGTCTGCCGACAGCTTCAGCAAGCGGAATGGAGATCACTTCGGTGCCCCGGAGAGCGGCCATCTTGCCGAAGTCGCTGTCATGGATCATCTCCACTGCTTTCACGCCGACCCGGGATCCGAGAATGCGGTCGAACAGGGTTGGGCTGCCTCCCCGCTGGATGTGCCCAATCGTGGCCGAGCGAGTCGAGATCCCGGTCTTCTCTTCAAGGATCCTTGCCACTTGCGGACCGACGCCCCTGTCTTGCAGCAGCATGTGGCCGAAGTCATCCAGCTTCTCACTGGCAGTCTCCATGACTTCCACTCCCTCGCTCACGACGACGAACGCGTACTTCTTACGCTTGTAGGCAGTCATGACCTGGCGTACCATGCCATCCCAGTCGACGGGGACTTCGGGAATGAGCGTATAGTCGGCGCCTGACGCGATGCCGGTGTAGAGCGAAACCCATCCTGCATGTCTGCCCATGACTTCCAGGACGATGATGCGTCGATGGGACAGGGCCGTGTCCTTCAATCTTCGCGATGCGTCGAGGGCGACAGTCACAGCTGTGTCGAAGCCGAATGTGGCGTCAGTCCCCGACAGGTCGTTGTCCATCGTCTTCGGAACGCCCACGACCTTGACGCCGAGAGCCGCGAGCTTTGCGGCTACACCCAGCGTGTCGTCCCCGCCGATGGCGATGACGGCATCCAGATTCATGACCGCAATATTGGCGATGGTCTGCTGGACAAGAGCAGGGTCCTTGAACGGGTTGGTTCTGGAGGTGCCGAGGATCGTGCCGCCACGGTCGATGATCTCGTCGACGCGCAACAGGTCAAGGGGTTCAGTCTCGCAGGACAACAGTCCTTGCCAGCCTTCGACGATGCCGACACACTCATCCCCGTAGTCGAGTGCCCTGAAAACCGCGCCACGTATGGCCGGGTTGAGTCCCGGGCAATCCCCGCCGCCTGTCAGGATTCCGATTCTCATCTGTAAGTCGACCTCCATTCGTACATACTAATGATTGATATGCCGCGGCTCCATTGTATGGTGGCGTGAGAATGAGTCAAGATGACGCTATGGAGTGAAAACGGCGTGATTGAGTCCCGCTGACGGGGCGCACACGTTACGTGGGGAGGTTGCCATGATTCGTAGATGGATCGTTCTGGTCCTGGTTATCATCACCGTTGCAGGCTGCGGACCCCGGAGCGTATGGCCGGGGGTGGACGAGGCCGTATCAGCAGTCGATGCACAGCGTGCTCACGATGCCGTCGTGGAGCTTGCCTCACCAGCCTATGCTGGTCGCCGAACGGGAACGGCCGGTGAGGCCAACGCTGCGGCCTGGATCGCATCACAGTTCAAGACGATTGGCCTGCGAGAACCTCCTGGGTTCGGGGAGTATCTTGCCACGTATGAGGTGCCCCTGTATGCGGTGAGTTCATTCACGGGTATCAGGGCGACCGGAACGCGCGGTGAGTCTTTCCTGGCGGACCGCGGCATGGCCCTGCCCTACGCAGGCAGCGGGAGTGTTGAGGCTGATGCCGTGTTTGCCGGGTTTGGGGTCCAGATGACGGGGTATGACGAATATGCCGGCCTGGACGTCGCGGGCAAGGTCGTGGTGCTGTTGCGCTACAGCGCCCCGACGCGTTCTGTGCCCGAATTGCAGACGTACCTGGCGGCTAAGGTCGGGAGCGCCGCCTCGCGTGGCGCTGCCGGCGTTTTGATCCTCGATATGCCTTCGGCGCCCAATCCATTTGAAATGCAGGGCCAGTTCGTGTCGGCTCTTCCCGACGTGCCTGTGTCGGCTCTGGTGTCGTTGGCTGGAGCTCGCTCACTGTTCTGGGCGGCGGGGCTCTCCTTCGACGACATAGCGCAACAGGCGTGGGCTGGTCAGGTTGTCTCGCGCGACCTCAACCTGAAAGTGAGTCTTGGTATCACGGCATCGTGGACACCTGATGCGACCGCGTTCAACGTTGCCGGCGTGCTTGATGGAAGTGATAGCACACGGCCCATCATGGTTTGCGCCCACCTCGATCACCTGGGCACCGACCGCTCCGGCGTCGTGTACCCCGGAGCCGATGACAACGCGTCGGGCGTGGCCGTCATGCTGGAGGTGGCGCGCTCAATGGTTTCGCTGGGCGCTATTCCGCCGGTATCGATCTGGTTTGTCTCTTTCAGCGGGGAGGAAGAAGGACTGCTGGGTTCTGCCGCATTTGTGAAAGCAGCTCCCGAGCTGGCCCAATCGTTGTCCGCAGTGCTGAACCTGGACATGATGCGGTCAGTGTCGGGCCTCGGTGCGGTCGTGGATTCCTCGGACCAGGCAATCACAAGTGCCGTCACCGGCGCGATCCGGGATGGAGCATCACTGGCGGTCATGCCGTGGACGGGAGGATCCGATCACGAGACGTTCGGCCGGCTGGGCATCCCCAACTGCATGTTTTCGGCTCACGGGAGGGAGGCTCCATGGTACCACGCCAGGACGGACACGGCAGAAGACCTCCCTGCTGCGGCACTCGGCACCGCTGCGAGTGACGTGCTTCGCGTGCTGTGGAGGCTTATCGGCGTTCCCTGACGCGCGGTACGTGAACCAGGCCTCATGGAGGCGTGTCGAATCTCCATGTCAACCGTGAAGAATCGTGAAGGATGATAGCTGTACGGTGGCACAGCTCACGCCCGGCTGTCACCGTGTCGGGATGATACGAACACGGACTCCCGACGATCGGAATTCGCGTTTCGCGCATAGAACCTTGTGATAATTCGTGATCTCGTTATATCTCTCGTAAGCCGAAACACGGCTAATCGCGCACCCGGAGGAACGACAAGTGAAAAAAGTGCTCAGTCTAGTGCTAATGTTGATGCTGGTGACAGTCGCTGTCGCTGGCTGCAAGAGGACTTCTACGGACCCTGACGCCACAGCAGCCAAGTTTCACATCGGTATCGTCACGGGCACGGTCTCCCAGAGCGAAGATGGATACCGCGGCGGTGAAGCTCTGGTCAAGGAGTACGGAGCTGTTGCCGACGGCGGCATCGTCGACACAAGGACATGGCCCGACAACTTTCAGGCCGAACAGGAAACAACCATCTCCAATATCGTCAGCCTTGCCGACGATCCGCTCATGAGGGCCATCATCGTCAGTGATGCTGTTCCCGGCACCGCTGAAGCGTTCAAGCAGGTACGCGCGAAGAGGAGCGACATTCTTCTCTTTGCAGGCAAACCCATGGAAGACCCCGGCATCATCTCGTCTGCGGCTGATCTGGCCGCCGACTTCGATCAGTTGAGCAACGCCTACGTCAATGTCTGGGCAGCCAAACAGATGGGTGCCAGGAGTCTCGTGTTTGTGTCATTCCCGCGCCACATGAGCCTTGAGCTCATCAGCCGTTCCTGGGCTATCGCGCAGGAAGCAGGCAAAGATCTCGGGATCGCGACCTACTTCGAGAGTGCCACGGACCCACTCAGCGATGTTGGTGTACCGGGTGCCCAGCAGTACATCCTTGAGCACGTTTCAGCCTGGCTCGAGAAGTACGGAAAGGACACTGCATTCTACACCACTAATCTCGCCATACAGGAGCCGCTGCTCAAGCAAATCATGAAGTATGGCGGCATGTCTGTTGGAATACTTGCTCCTACCCTGGGCTATCCGGGAGCTTTTGGCATCGATCTCTCAGCCGAGAAGGGCAATTGGCCGGCGATCCTCAAGAAGGTGGAGGATACCGTGGTTGCCAAGGGCGGATCAGGTCGCTTCAATGCATGGGGATTCTCCATGGACTACGTGACTGTGGCAGGCCTTGGCGAGTATGCCAAGAGATGCATCGAAGGTACTGCCAAAATTGGAAACCAGGCAGACATGCTCTCCGCTTATGAGAAGTTCAGCCCCGGCGCCGAGTGGAACTGCAACGTCTATACGGACGTGGGAACTGGCGAGAAGGTAGCCAACTACTTCCAGCTCTATCAGGACACCTACGTGTTCGGCAAGGGATTCCTCGGCGCAACCAAGGAGAAGATGCCGGAGAAGTATCTGACGATCAAGTAGACGATAGGCCGTCATACTCGTATCGACAAGAAAAGAGAGGCGAATGAGCATGGAAGATGCAAGGATTCGAAAGTTTGCACAGTTTCTGATCAATCGGGCGGTCTACCTCACGCAGGGCGAGAAGATCCTCATTGAACTGCATGGGCATGCATATGCCTTGGCCAGGGCTTTGGTCGAGGAAGCCTATCGGGCAGGTGGACAGCCATTCATCCACGTCTTCGACTATGAGCTGGAGGGAGCTCTGATTGCTGGATCTGACACACAGCACATGGGCGATGTGACTTCCTACGAGCTGACACGCATGAGAGACATGGATGCCTACATCGACATCCGAGCCACCGACAACATTACGGCGTGGAACAGCATCTCCGCCGAACAGCTGGCCATCTATCACAAGGAGTACTGGGGCCCCCTGCACCTGCGGCAGCGATGCAACCACACCAAATGGTCAGTTCTGCGGTACCCGAATGATGCTATGGCCCAGCTCGCCGGCATGAGCACCGGAGAATACGAGGACTTCTACTTCAGAGCCTGCCTTCTGGACTATGGCAAGATGGCCACGGCCATGGAGAGCATGGTCACACGCATGGCGAAGACAGACAAGGTGCACATCACGGGACCGGGTACGGACATCAGTTTCTCGATCAAGGGCATCGGTTCGTATGCCATGAGTGGCAACAAGAACATCCCGGATGGAGAGATCTACACCGCCCCGGTCCGGGATTCAGTGAACGGTGTCATCAGCTACAACGTGCCATCGCCGGAAAGCGGCTTCCTGTTCCATGATGTGAAGCTCGAGTTCCGCGATGGGAAGATCATCCACGCCAGTGCCGACAATGATGTCCTGATCAACAAGATCCTGGACACCGACGAGGGCGCGCGATACGTCGGCGAGTTCGCGTTCGGCGTCAACCCGGTCATCACTAAACCGATGGCGGACATTCTCTTTGACGAGAAGATCGCCGGCAGTTTCCATCTGACGCCGGGGAACAGCTACGACAACACCAGCAACGGCAACCACTCCGCGGTTCACTGGGATCTGATCAGCATCCAGCGACCGGAATTCGGGGGTGGAGAGATCTACTTCGACAATGAACTGATTCGCAAAGACGGGGTGTTCGTCGTCGACGACCTCAAGTGTCTCAACCCGGTGAACCTGGCCTGACGATGTAGTTGAACCAGAACCCACAGTCATCCCGAGGGGCCTCTCTGTGAGGATAGGCCCCTCGGGCATTTGCTCTCAGTGGCTGGACGATGCCATTGATGGGAGCGTTGCCGGCCAATCCCATGCGGACGGTCTGCTGACAGGCCCTCTGGCCGAACGTGTAGCATGTGCTGGTGAAAGG
>CAYRQW010000002.1:0-31257 GCA_964426505.1 uncultured Caldisericota bacterium | reverse complement strand
CCGGGAAGGTCACCCGCATGTCAGCAGGGACCGTGCCGAGTGTCCAGAAGAGCAGTACCAGCATGGCTGCTACAGCTATGGGTCCTGCAGCTTGATGTCCCGGCTTGATACGTGGCCGATTGTCGACGGCGACGATGACGACTCCGAACATGATTCCCAAGGAGATGAACAGGAACGGTGAAGGTGCAGGAACGTTCCAGTGTGATCCCGGGATGCGTCCGAGGAGTTCGAGAAAACCAAACACGATAGTCGAGGCTCCGTTGAGGATGGGAGCCATCAGTGCTGCGAGCGGCGGAACCGCGAGAAGCAACAGTGACCATGTGAGAAGACCGATCAACAGCAAAGAGACTGCGGGGATGGCCAGAACGTTTGCCAGAAGGGCAACCGGGGCAAGAACATGGAACGTTGTCACTGCAAGTGCTGCCGTCGGCACAGACGCCCCGATCGTCGAGCAGAGAGATGAGAGGAATCTCCGGGCAAGACGACTTCTGGCTCGAATGAGATGAGACAGTGGTTCGCCGATGAAGTACAGGCCGGCAACTGAGGCAAGCGACAGCTGCAATCCAATGTCGAAGACACAGGAAGGATCGACTGCTGCAAGGATGAGCGCAGCCCAGGAGAGCGATGCAAGCTTGCCCGTGTGTCCACCAAGAACGTGGGTCACTGTGAGAATGCACAGCATCACAAACGACCGGTCAGCACTCAGGGGAAAGTCGATGAATGCCAGGTAAACGAAAGTGGCAAGAAGAGGGGCGAGCGTCCTGCCGAGACTTCTCTCGGAGAACAGCAGACCGAGAAACATTGACATCAAGGCGAAGATCAGTGAGAGGTGGAGTCCCGATATGGCGAGCAGATGGCTGGTACCAGTGATGGAGAATAGATGGCGGTCGGCGGTGCTGAAGATCTTGCGGTGAAGAAGGAGCTCTTCGAGGAATCCATACGCTTTGTAGCTCAACAGTGGCCGTGCACGGAGCTCAATGAGGTCTCGCGCATGCCCCGTTGATCGGCCCCACCATGCTGCAAGCGTATGGCTGGACAGGACCTGAGTGTCGCGTGCAAGAAACGGTTCCGGGGGTGGTGGGCCGAGGCGTTCTTCTCCCGGATTCAAGGCGGGACTGGTGGTGCCGATCTTCCCCGAAACGCGTATCTGTTGCCCGGAGGTAGGACCCGTACGCCTGTCCGGCAGTTGCACCTGGATCGTCACAGGATGGCTGAGGAGAACACCGTTTGCCGTTGCCACCGAAAGCTCGAATGACATGCCTCCGTTACTTCGCGATACGGCGGATGTAAGGGTCCTGCCAGTGACTACGGTGGTATCGCGGAGGAGCCGTCCCGAGGCAGAAGGCTGGATGGCCTTCTTTGACATAGCGAAGGCAGGCCAGAAAAGAGCAAGTGCGAGGCCAACACGAATGACGTTGATCGTTCGCCGTCGAGTCTGCCAGACATAGAGCGCCCCCAGACCGCTCAAGAGCGAGAACACAAGTATCGATGCGGCCTCTGATGTGCCAGCCGACAAAGCCCCAGCCACGATCGTCAGGGCCATGAGCGTGACGAGTCGCAGTCGTATCACCAGGGTTAAAGGGTGATGAGAGATTTCAGGTCTTCGTAGGTCTTGACGCCGATGCCCGTGACGTTCTGAAGGTCTTCAAGCCGCTTGAACAGTCCATGTTGTGCCCGGTAATCAAGGATCGCCTGTGCTTTTGCCGGTCCAATGCCGGGAAGCGTGTCGAGGTCGGCCAGCGTCCCATGGTTTATGCTTACTCGTGCGTGTGGATTCGACGCCGGTGATGTGGGTGGCACAATGCTGCTGGAACCGTCTGCTGACTTGACAGGGACGGTCACCTGTTCACCGTCCTCAAGGCGGGCTGCCAGGTTGACCGCAACGAGGTCTGCGTCGCTCGCAGCACCTCCTGCAGCCGCTACTGCGTCCCGAACTATGGAACCGTCCGGCAGTGCGTAGACGTCCGGATGGAGGACGGCGCCGGTGACATACACGTTGAGCGAAACCGGGACTGGGGATGTCACAGCGGTTGTCGAAGGGTCAATGGAGATCTGCGGGAGTGGGTCCGACCTGGAATTGGTGAGACGCGACCCGATAAACAATCCCATACCTGTTCCCAAGGCAAGAACGGCGACAACCAGGACGACAATCTGACGCTTCGACATCTTTTCCATAGTAATGGAGACTCGCTCGCTGTCGGGCGACTCCCCCGCCTCCTTCGTCGGCGCGGACTCGTCTGTGGCTCCCTAGTGGGAGCCTCTCATGACTGCCAGCAGATCGTACAGTTCCAGGAAATCGGTGACCATTCTCTCGGTCTTCTGGGGGACCGGGGTCTCAATGATCGTGAAGGTGGTTCCAATGGAGATCATTGGGAAGGCTTTCGTCACGTCGGCATTCTGATGGCGTACGCACCCGTGCGATATATCCTTGCCGATGCTGAACGGATCGTTCGTCCCGTGCATGCCATACGAAGGCAGCGAAATGCCGATCCAGCGAGTACCCAGGCCATTTGCTTTGTCCTGAGTGTATGGCGCATACACTTTCCCTTCCCAGCGCCAGTTGGGGTTGGCCTGCTTCGTGGTGACCCTGTACTTGCCAACGGGCGTAATGCTTTCGCCTGTGGTTCCCGTCGCATCCGGGAAGACCAGTGTGCCGCCTGCCGTTCGCAGAACAGTGATGTGAAAGGATTTGTCGACAAGTACCTCGGTAGCCGTCGCTCCTCGTGTCGATGGTACTACGGCGATGGCAACGACCATGACAAGGACTGCTATGCAGAACAGCGAGCAGCGTCTATTTCTCATCGTAACTCCCATTATAGACAGCACCGACGTGATGGCAACGGGGCTGACACGGCCGGCAAATCAGAAGGGCCCCTTTCGGGGCCCGCGATATCCGTATAGGGTGCTTCAGCATCAAGAGCAACAGTCTGTTCTCTTGCCACGTGGTGCGGGGAGAGGGAGTTGAACCCTCACGACCTTGCGATCACTAGGACCTGAACCTAGCGCGTCTGCCATTTCGCCACCCCCGCCTGATGGGCTTAAGACTAGCGCTCCAGAATAACCGGGATGACGATGGGCCGCCGGCGCGTTTTGTCGTATATATATTTAGCCGAGAATTTGCGTAAGTCAAGCTGCAAATCAGGCGTCGCGCGCACATCCTTGTTGCGGTGGGTCACCATGAACGCCTTCATCTCACGGGTCAGGTCAGCCAGAATCTGGTCGTCATCAGTCACGACGCCCTTGCTCACTATTTCCGGGCCTGCAAGAATCTTCCCCGTCATCCTGTCGATGCTCACGACAGAAACCAGGATACCATCCTTAGCCAGACGAGCGCGGTCGGTGAGGATGGGGCTATCGGGTAGACCGAGGGCAAGACCGTCGATCAGGAGCCCTTCTGCAGGTATGCGCTTGAGCGCTGTCAGGTGTTCGCTGTCCACGGTGAAGCACTGGCCGTTTTCGAGAATGAACACATGCGTGCCGGGGATGCCGACACTCTCCGCAAGTCGCTTGTTCCAGAGAAGATGCCGGTACTCGCCGTGAATGGGCACAAAGAACTTGGGCCGCGTCAGCGAAAGCATCAGCTTCAGGTCTCCCTGCGCGCCATGGCCGGACACATGGACCTTGTCTTCGCGCCGGTAGAACACGTTGGCGCCTCGGCGGAACAGGTTGTCGACTGTGCGGGCTACCATCTCTTCGTTGCCCGGGATGGGATCAGCAGACAGGATAACAGTGTCGCCCTTTGTGATCTTCACGAAGTCGTGTTCGCCGCGAGCAAGACGCGAAAGACCGCTCATGGGTTCACCCTGAGTTCCGGTCGTAACAATGAGCATCTTGTCCTTGGGGACATTCCCCATCTCATCCTGCTGGATGAACACATTTTCCGGCATATCCATGATCTTGACCTTGCGTGCCACCTTGACCGAACCGATGATGCTCCGACCGTCCACGAAGATCTTGCGGCCCTGAGGAGCAACCGCGTCCATGATCTGCTGGATCCGGTGGATGTTGCTGGAGAATGTACTGAAGATGATGCGCCCTTTGGACTCGTGGACGATGCTGTCGAATGTCGAGCGCAGGTCACGTTCTGAACCCGCAAAGCCTGATTCCTCAGCGTTCGTCGAGTCAGACAGAAGCAGGAGTATCCCCTCGCGGCCCAGGGCGCTGAATTTCTGAAGGTCAATCGGCTTGTCATCGACCGGAGTCTGATCGATCTTGTAGTCGCCGGTATGAAGAATAATCCCCTCAGTTGTGCGGATAGCAATGGCCATGCTCTCGGGCACCGAATGCGTAACGCGAACGAACTCAACGTCCATGTTGCCTATCTTGATGCGGTCGCCTGCCTGCACTGCTCTGGTCTCATACGGTTTCATGCGGCCAGGGATAACGTCATCGATGATCCCGAGGGCGAACTTGCTGGCATAGATGGGTACACGGACGTGCTCCAGTGTGTAGCCGAGAGCCCCGATGTGATCCATGTGCGAATGAGTGATGAGGATTCCGCGGATCTTATCCTTGATCTGGTCGAGGTAGTCCATGTTGGGAATGACGTAGTCGATTCCCTGCATATCGTACTCGGGGAACTTGAACCCCGCGTCGACAATTACTGCGTCGTCGTTGACCTCATAGACGGTCATGTTCTTGCCAATCTCCCCGAGACCTCCAAGGGGAGTGATGCGGATGATGTCGTGATGTCGAGATGTGTGTTCAGTGTGTTGCGATTGTGTCTTAGTCATACGCATAGTATACGCACTTTGTTAGCGTTGAAAAGCAATACAATGTGGAGAGTTGCGTCAGTTGCCCGGCTCTCCACCCTCGGGCAGCTTCTCGTCAAGTGTTTCCGATTGCTCAGGAAGAACGGGAGGGGCTGTCGCCCGGCGCCTCAGGACCCGCGAAACAATGATTCCCAGCACAATGATCGCAATGCCTGTCCACTGGTTTGGAGTCAAACCGAGCACGCGCACAGGAATGCTGCGGAAGAATTCCACGGCGAAGCTGGTGGCTCCATAGAGGTAGAGATACCATATGAAGACCTCACCATCATAGTGCTTGTGTTTCTGAACGACCCAGAACAGAATGGCAAATGTGAGGAATCCGCAAGCTGAATTGAACAGCTGAGCTGGCCAGATTCGCTGATTCAGAAGATCACACTCGGACAGGGGGTTTGTGAAGATGACGCCGAGCCATGACGTTGTAGCGGTTCCGTTGCAGCAGCCATTGAGCCAGCACCCGATCTTGCCGATGCCGAAGGACAGCGCAAGCAGAGGAGCCACGATATCGGCCATCCGCCAGAATCCCATCCGCCGACGCCGAACCATGAAGTAGGCAGCGAGAACGCCCCCAAGGATGCCTCCAAAATACGAGAGACCCCCTTCCCAGATGGCAAGGATGCGTAAGGGATGAGCGAGATACCACAGGACGTCGGGACAAGTCAGAATCCAGCCGATGCGAGCGCCCAGGATGCCGCCAATGACGGCAGCAATAGCCAGGTCCAGTACATCATCGGTGTTGATGCCCTGGCGCCGCGACTCGACGTATACGACGGTGATGCTGATGGCGATCGATACGGCAATCATGACGCCGTACCAGCGAATAGTGAGGTTTCCAATGACAAGAGCTATAGGATGCATCGGCTTCTCCTTTGTTGACTCGTGTGCTCGGGGTGTGACGAGTATAGTACCAAATACTGGAGCTGCCAGTCCGTTGCGGTTCGCTGTGCCGTGATGTGCTGCGGAATGCTGCATGGGCAACCGAGACGTCAACCTCCTCGTTGCGTTGACCCCCCTGCCGTGCTATAACCTGATTCATGGAAGACACTCAGCGCATGTTCGAGGGGTTTGAACCGTCGAATCTGGACGATTTCGTGGGTCAGGTCGCAGTTGCGGGACCTGGCACACCACTTCGCAGGTTTGTCAGCGATCACGTGCCGTTCAGTGCGATTATCTGGGGTCCTCCAGGGTGTGGAAAAACGACGTTCGCACGACTGATTGCCTTGCAGTTGGGCCAGGAAATGGAGTACGTGACTGCCGTCTCGGCGGGCGTACCTGAGCTGCGTCAGATTGTGGCTCGCCACGCAGGGCGCCCTTTCCTCCTGGTCGTTGACGAAGTCCACAGGTTCAACCGGGTTCAACAGGACTTCCTTCTGCCCATGCTGGAGAACCGGTTGATGACATTTGTCGGACTGACGACGGAGAGCCCATATGCGGCGTTGTCGCCAGCCTTGCGGTCACGCATCTTCATGCTGCGATTTGGGCCGTTGAGCACGGCTGAGATCACCCGTGTTCTTGCTCAGGGATGTGAAAGATCAGGAATGCAGGTGAGTGCGACAGTACTGAATCGCGTTGCAGCTTTCAGCTCAGGGGATGCGCGCGTGGCTATCAATGCTCTGGTATGGTTGCTTCAGTCTGGAAGCCTCGTAGAAGGAGCAGATCTTAATGAGTTGCTCAAAGAGGTCCCGGTAGCCAAGAACTTCGAACAGGAACACTATGACCTTGCGTCGGCATTCATCAAGTCGATGCGTGGCTCTGATCCGGATGCGGCGCTATACTACATGGCGCGTATGATCGAAGCGGGAGACGACCCACTCTTCGTGGCGCGGCGCATGATCATCTTTGCGGCAGAGGATGTCGGTCTGGCGAATCCCTTTGCCGCTGTGATGGCAATGGCGGCATATGATGCCGTACACGCCGTAGGACTGCCTGAAGCGATGCTCAACCTGACAGAGGCTGTCATCTATCTGGCGGGGAGCCGGAAGAACAACTCGGTACTGGGCGCCATGCGCCGTGCGAAGGACCTTGCCCAGCAGACGAAGAACGTCGATACGCCGGTCCAGCTCAAAAACAGTCGGACTGGGCAGGCACTGTACCGGTATCCACACAGTTTTCCCGGCAGCTGGGTGGATCAGGAATACTTCCCCGATGATGTGCATGACCGTGCCATCTACCTGCCGACAGGGGCCGGCTATGAGCACGTGATCACCGGCTACCTGAAATCGCTTCGGGCGAAGAAACCGGAATAGGCACAGAGGAGTCCGACATGCAGAAAGGATACTGGGAGAACGGCTGCACGTTTGAATTCGATGGCATCGTGACAGCGACCGAGCAGACGGAACGCGGCCTGTTGGTTCGGTTTGAGGAGACTTTCTTCTATCCGGAGAGCGGCGGACAGCTCGCTGATGGGGGGACGGTCGGCGGAATGAGGATTGTCGACGCTCAGCAGGATGATACGGGCCCCTTCGTCATTCTTCCTTCTGGATCCCTGGTGAACGTTGGTCAGCACCTGTCGTGCGCCGTCGACATGGAGAAGAGGGGACGTCATACGCAACTGCATTCAGCCCAGCACATTCTCAGCAGGGTGCTGGATGACATGGGTATCCGCACGCTGTCCTTCCACATGACGGAAGAGGAAGCCAGCATCGAGATCGAGGTTGCGGCACTCGCCGGTGAAGTCCTGGCACAGGTCGAGGATTCCGTAGAGCGAACCATCTGGCAGTGTCTGCCCGTCGACACGCTGTTCGTGGAGGCGGCGGACGTCGCCGCCTATGACGTCCGCAAGGTACCTGAACTTGCGGGTGGGCCGCTTCGCCTTGTTCGTATCGGTAACCTGGACACAAATCCGTGTGGCGGAACCCATGTCGCATCGACCGGCGAGATTGGCGCGTTCGCGATTGTCCGGACCGACAAGGTGCGTGGCAACACTCGTCTCTACTTCGTTGCAGGGCGAACGGCGACGGCACACCACAGGCGAAACGAAGCTGTCCTCCGGGGAGCCGAACAGGAGTTGACCTGTGGGGTCGGCGACATCGTTGCATCGATTTCGAAACTGCATCAGCGGGACCGTGACCTGACCGCGCAGGTCAAAGGTCTGCTGATGATGGCCGCAGATGATCTTGCTCACAGGGCCCTGGACGAAATCGCGTCATATGGCGTTGCCGTGATGGTTCTCGAAGGGGTCCCAACCGAGCTCGCCCGCATGGTAACGGCCGGGTTGGCGTCGCCCAAGGGTCCGGTGTGCGTGCTCGTCTACCCCGGCAGCGGTCCTGAAGGACAGTTTGTCTGCTCAGTGCCTGTCGGAAGCGAGGCGTTGCTGGCGACCTTCACCGCGCACATGAGGGAGACCTTCGGAGCCCGGTCAGGCGGTGCAGGAAGAGTCATTCAAGGGAAGGTCGACATCCGTGTGACTTCGGACCAGCTGAAGCCTCTTCTGACGGCAGAGCAAGCTTAGTGTGTTGGTGGTCAGCAGTTTGTTGATTGCCTTAGCGTTCCAACTACACTGATGGTGGAAGTGATTCTCGTGAAGATGTGGGCGGCGGGCTTCTGTACCAGGGCGAGAATCCCTCTGAGACGAGTCCCGGGTGTGGGGTGCCCATGCAGAAGTTCGAGTTTGTTGCTGAGGAGCGGTTGGATATGCCCTGTGAACACTACACTCCCGGACCGGTCGAATAGCCGGCGGGTTACGTCGAAAAGGAGCGCGATATGGGATCCATCATGGAAGCATCGTTGTTCACGCGCAAGATCGAAGCCGAGATCATCAAGGAGGTAGAACGCCTGAAGTCAGAAGGGCACAATCCTTCGCTGAGCGTTATTGTGGTTGGCAACAGCCCGTCGACAATGGTCTACTTCAAGAACATGTCGCACAAGGGTGT
Organism: uncultured Caldisericota bacterium; assembly: GCA_964426505.1. GTDB lineage: Bacteria > Caldisericota > Caldisericia > Cryosericales > Cryosericaceae > Cryosericum. The sequence continues at coordinate 22,616 of CAYRQW010000002.1, read as the reverse complement.
GGAGTTGGGGTTCTATGTTGAGCTCCGGAAGATCGATGATTCGATCGGGGCTGCCGATGTGCTTGAGCTGATCCACCAGCTGAACGACTCGAAGGACGTCGATGGGATCCTGGTCGGACTTCCACTGCCAAAAGAATATGACGTGGATTCGATCCTGCACGCTATCAGTCCAGACAAGGATGTCGATGCATTTCACCCCTTCAACATGGGGCAGTTGATGATCGGCAAGCCTCGCTTTGTTCCTGCGACTGCCAGATCGATCATTGCCCTTCTGGAGAACTACGGTGTTCGCATTCAGGGCAAGAATGCAGTTGTCGTCGGTCGCAGCAACATTGTGGGAAAGCCGGTCGCCTCACTGTTGCTGCAGCGTGACGCCACCGTCACCATATGCCACTCCAAGACTGTCGACCTTGTGAAATACACGCGTGAGGCAGACATCCTGATCGTCTCGATGGGAAGACCGAGGGCGATCACCGCCGAGTACGTCAAGGAAGGCGCTGTCGTCATCGACGTGGGCATCAATGACGTCAATGGGAAGATCGTAGGAGATGTCGATTTCGACGGAGTCCGCGCAAAGGCGTCTCTGATCACACCGGTGCCTGGTGGAGTAGGCGTACTGACGACGCTCATGCTATTCGACAACGTCCTGAAGGCAGCCCGGCTCAATAGCGATAAGCACTGAGCGCGCGAGAGCAGGACCTACCAGTAGTACACGCTCCCGGCGTCCACTTCCTTGAGCGACCCGTCAGGGTTCTCGAGGAGGAGGGCGCCGGTTCTTGACAGCCCTGCCACACGGCCCGACTCTCTCTCGTCATTGAAATGAACGGTGACGAGTTCGCCCCTGAGCGCGAGGCTGGCTTCGACCCAGGGTACGAAGGCGTCAAAGCCACGCAGCATGAGAGTGCTTATGTCCTGTTCCACCATGTTCATAACGATTGCTGCAAGGTGCAGCACGTTGAGACTGTGCCCCAGTTCCTCTCGCAGTGAAGTCACTTGTGACGTCCGGTGTGAAGGTATGATGTTGTTGACGTTGACGCCGATGCCTACCAGAAGAATTGTCGATCCACCCTGAACGAGTGTCTCGGCGAGAATGCCACAGACCTTGCGGCGCTCGACAAGCAGGTCATTAGGCCACTTCACAAGCGTACGAACGCCGGTCTCGGTCAGCACGACGCCTGCTACGGCGTGTGCCGCCACAATGGCAGACTGTCGAACTGCCTCAGCCGACGATACCGCCAGGGCCAGTGTCATCCACAGGCCCCCCAGCGGCGAGTCCCAATCCTTGCCCCGCCGTCCTCTTCCCCGAGACTGGGTCTCGGCCCACACAGCGAATGGCAGCGCGTGGCCATCAAGGGCGACCTGTCGCGCTGTGTCCTGTGTTGAGGCTACGGTCGAGTAAGAAAGGAGTTTCATGGATCTGCGCCGATGGCGTCCAGAAGCTCAGCGACATGGCGAGGCGCGTCCGTAATGAAAACGCTCGTGCCACGATCGATCAGACGAGTCAGGATGCTGATTCTTGTGTTTGTGGACAGCGCGGCGATGGCCTGTTGTCGCAGAAAGACGGCATCCAGTCGAGGGAGGCCGACGGGAATCAACTGCCCAGCGATGCCGTTGGATGGGCCGTGCCGGAGTGTAGTCGTTACGAAAAGCCGTTCGGCGCTGACGCCAGCCGACACGAGCTTCTCGATGAAGTCCGTCGAGCCTTCATCGGTGCACACTGCAAAAACCGGTCCGTCAGAGCTCACCAGGTCATAACCTTGCTGGATGATGACAGGCAGTGGAGGCGCAAGGCTTATGGGTGAAGAGTTCGGCGCCCAGGCTGCGACGGAGCAGCTGGCAGTATCGACAAGTCGTTGGGCCACATCCCGCACTGTGGCGACGTCTGAACCGATAACGACGAGAAAATCGGATCGCTGTTCGAGCAAATTCCACGCAAGAGCCACTGTGTTGGCCAGATGATCGCGGACCCCCGACGGCCGAAAGTCACAGTCGACCAGGCCTCCGATAGCTGGTCCCGCACGAGGGGCAGACCACTCCCGAACAGGACGGGCTGCTGCAAGTTTCATGAACACTCGCAATCGTCGTGCCAGATCTGGCAGTTCGAATGGTTGCTGTCCCAGGATGTCGACAAGTCGAGCATATTGTGTGAGTGTGCCCATCACGATGCAATCCACGCGTTTCGTTTCCAGGTGGAGAGCTCCGGCTGGAACGGCGACCTCGCCTCCCCTGGCCAGCATCTCCTGCTTCAGAACATTGGCGGCTTGAGGGAGAAGACCGTTCACTCGTACCACGAGGCATATGGCCTTGGTTGCCATCAGGTCAGCCCCGACAGGGTAGCACCCCAGATTGCTGAGGAGATCATGGGCTTGCTGGACTGTCGAGATGTGCACAAGTGAGAGTTCCATAGCCGCTCCTTTCCGTCGCGACCGATCAGCCTCGACCGCGGCCCACAAATTGTATTCTCCTGCCACGAGACTACAATATGTCCGGTGTAGAAGTCAATTCTGCAAGTCGGGAGGAATGGAATGAAGAGACGCCTGTCAGTTCTGCTCAGCGTGGTCCTCATACTGGGCCTGGTGTTTGCGAGCTTCCCGTTCAAGGCAGCCACGGCTGCCACGACCGTGAAGATAACCTTGCTCGAGACAAGTGACGTTCATGGGGTCATCTACCCGTATGATTACTTCAAGGACGCGGCCGCGAACGGCGGACTGGCAAAGCTGTCCACCCTCGTCAAGGGTGTCAGGGCTGACAACCCCAATACCCTCCTCCTGGATAATGGCGACAACCAGCAGGGTACACCGCTGACATACTACTTCAACAAAGTGGATACGACGGCGAAAAACCCGATGGTGGCAGCTATGAACATCATGGGGTACGATGCCATGACACTCGGCAACCACGAGTTCAACTATGGGCTTGCCGTAGTTGACAAGGCGCGCTCAGAGGCCGATTTCTCCTGGCTGGCGGCCAACATCTACAAGGAAGACGGCACCAACTACTTCACGCCCTACGTCGTCAAGACGGTTGCCGGCGTCAAGGTCGGTATCCTCGGCCTGACGACCAAGAACATCCCGAACTGGGAAGTCCCAGCCAATATCAAGGGTCTTGTTTTCAAGGATACAGTTGATGAGGCCAAGAAGTGGGTCACGGTCCTCAAGGACACCGAGAAGGTCGACCTTGTCGTCGTCCTGGCACATGAGGGACTCGAGAAGGATATCGATAGTGGCAAAGACCTTGGCACCTCCATCGAGAACCAGGTGTATGCCATTGCGACGACCGTTCCTGGTATCGACGTCATATTGACCGGACACACACACCTGTCTATCCCAGGCAAGACGCTCAATGGCGTGCTTGTGATGCAGCCGAAGAATGCGGGTGTCGAGATTTGCAGGGCAGACATCACGATGGAACAGACTGCCACCGGCTGGAAGGTTGCTGCAAAGACCGGAGCCAACCTGGCAGTGACTGCGGATACTGCGGCTGACCAGGCCATTCTTGACGCAACCAAAACACAGCACGAAACGGCTGTCAGCTACATGAAGCAGCCGCTCGGTGAAGCGACGGGTGACTTCCCCGGCACTGTGTCTCGGACCGAGGACAGCGCCATCATGGACCTGATTCAGAGGGTCCAGATGAAGTATGCCAACACCGACCTCTCACTCGCAGCCATGCTGCCGGATCCTGCCCCGAGTTTCAAGAAGGGGCCTTTGACGGTCCGTGACATGTATTCACTCTACATCTACGAGAACACGTTGTTTGCCATCGAGGTGACAGGACAGCAGATCAAGGACGAGCTTGAGTGGTCTGCGACCTACTTCAACACCTACACATTCAACAGGACGGCCACGAGCCTGGTCAACGCCAATGTGAAGGGCTACAACTACGACATGCTGCAGGGCGCCGACTACGTCATCGATATCACCAGGCCCGTTGGCCAGCGCATCAGTGGCCTGATGTATCACGGCAAGCCCATGGATATGGCCGCGACCTACACTCTTGCCCTTAACAACTACCGCGCGGGCGGTGGCGGATTCCTTGGATTCAAGGGTGCCCCGATTGTCTACCAGTCCAGCGACGAGATTCGGAACCTTCTGATCCAGTACGTCAAGGAGACTGCGACGATTGATCCAGCGGTCGATAACAACTGGCACATCGTGCCGGATTACCTCAATTCGCAGTATCGCGCGGCCATCGATACGCTCAACAGGCAGAGTGCACTGAGCGAGTTTCCGACAGCCGCATTTGCTCCTGATTCCAGGGCCACGCGCGGCGATCTCGCAGCGATCATTACGGGGTCCTACACCTCGATCGGCAGCCGCAATCATGGAAGCTCGTTTCGTGACGTAGCCAGCGACAGCTGGTACGCCCGGGCAGTCGGGACGGTTGAGGCCCTCAAAATGATGAATGGTACCTCGGCCAGAACCTTTGCACCCGAGGCTCCGGTCACGACTGAGCAGGCAGTAACTGCTCTTATGAGAGCAAGCGGATATGGATACGAGGCTGCCAGATACGATCTCTGTGCACAGCCTCTGGATAAGGTTCCGAACCTGTTCCGTGAGGCCGATGGCACGTGGGACTGGGAAGCCCTGGCAGCGGACACGAGGAAGAATGGCGGAGCGACCATCAACATGCGTTCCGGCCAGTCTCTTGGTGGCGTAGAGATGTATGCCATCGCTCTCCCTGTGGCCCCCGGCATGGTCGTTGACGGTTACCCGACCGGTAGCGACCTTAAGGCATATACGATGAAGAACGCCAGATGGCTGCTGGACCGCTCGGGCTATGCCCTCGGCACCTGGTACTACAAGGGCAAGACCTACATCGATGTGAGCACGACGATCCCCTGGCGGGACTATGCGATCACGCTGGGCAAGGAATACGACCAGATATCGATCTTTGACCTTGCCAGTTTCGAGGAGATTCCTACGGGCGGTACGAGCGGCAAGTCCGGCAGGAAACCCAACATGAACCTGATCATCTCGGACTGGGCACTGCCCTATGTGGCGTTCGCGGAGTCGAAGGGATTCATCACTGCAGAGCAGGCTGCTGCTCCGAAGCATCAGCTTTCGAGGGGCGAACTGGCCGAAATGGTCGTCAAGATGCGCTTCCCGACAGTAGTTGTTCTGCACACCAATGACTTCCACGGCAACCTGTTGCCGGCAATTGACGCCAGCAAGAACAGCGTCGCGGGCGCAGCCCGTGAAGCCACCATTATCAATAATGTGCGCAGCGCATTCGGTAAGGATCACGTTCTGCTCGTGGACGCCGGTGATGCCATTCAGGGCGCTACGGTAGCGAACCTGTTCCAGGGCAAGAGCGTCATCGATGCGTACAACGCAATGGGATATGACGTGGCAACGCTCGGCAACCACGAGTGGGACTATGGTCAGCAGGTTCTCAAGGACAGGATCGCAGACGCGAAATTTGATTACGTGAACGCGAATGTGACAGGCGTTAATCTTGGCTGGAAATCGAATGTTATCAAGAATGTGGCCGGAATCAACATCGGTCTATTCGGTGTCGTGACGACGGACCTTCCTATCATTGTGGCGCCGTCAAGCCTGACCGATGTCGGAGTTGCAGATCCCATTGCGACTGCGCAGAACCAGATCGTCGAACTCAAGGGGCAGGGAGCACAGTACATCATTGCTCTGAGCCACTGCGGGTACGAGAACGGTGGTGCTCCGCTTGACCCCGCTATCGCCGCGGGTGCCCCTGGTATCAACCTGATCATTGGCGGTCACTCTCATACGGTCCTGAAGACTGCAGCAATGGTCGGCAAGACCATGATCACTCAGACCGGAACGGCGGGAGCCTACGTCGGCAAGGAAGTCATCGATTTCACGACGTATCAGGGGAAGGTCACCGGACAGAGTGTCTCGTATGAGCTTGTGCCGACAGTAACCTCTGTTCCTGAAGACTCTGCCATCAAGGCAATCGTCGATGGGTACAACAACCAGTTGAAAGACAAGCTGAGCGTCGTTATCGGCAAAGCTCTGGTAGCACTTGACGGCGAAAGAGCGAATGTTCGCACCAGGGAGACCAACCTCGGGAACTACATTGCCGACTGGATGCGCATCTCCACGGGTGCAGACATCGCGTTCGAGAACGGAGGCAGTATTCGCGTCAGCGTTCCTGCTGGTGACGTCACGGTCGGCAACATCGTTGCTGTGCTTCCATTCGACAACCTTCTCGTTGTCCTCGAGATCAAAGGTTCCACACTCAAAGCTGCTCTCGAGAACTCCGTCAGCGCCTATCCGGCCCAGTTGGGCGGGTTCCTTCAGGTGTCCGGATTCAGCTTCACGTTCGACCCGGCCAAGCCAAAGGGTTCGCGTGTGGTCAGTATCACCAAGGATAGCAAACCCCTTGATATGGATGCGACGTACAAGCTTTGCACCGCGGACTTCACGGCCGCTGGTGGCGATGGCTTCGCCATGCTGAAGGGGGCCAAGGTCGTCTATATGTCCGGAGAATGGATGCGTGACGGCCTTATCGCCTATGTGACGGCACATCCAGAGATCAACCCGACGATCGAGGGTCGAATCACCGTCGTCAAGCCGTAGCAGATTATCGATTGACTCATCACGGGGGCCGGCAGTTGCCGGCCCCCGTGTGTTTGACCGGGGTTGCACATCTGTCAAAAGGGGAGACAATCCAACCATGAATACGGTGAGGACAATGACGCAGGAACAGCAGGAACGTCTCCGATTGGCTCTGATCACTGGTGGTGCCAGCCTGGACCCGGAGCCCCCCCCTGGAGCGTCCTTCGTGGCCAGAAGCGCAGGTTCGATCGTCACTGCCTATCGGAGCGGCAAAGTGCTGTTCCAGGGTGCGGACTGCGGCCCTCAGGTCCGGCTTGCGGAACACATCCTGGCTCATGACGAACCGATGGGCAAGGGCGCAGCATTTCCAGTCGTCGGTGGGGATGAGTCTGGCAAGGGGGACTTGTTTGGTCCGCTTGTCGTTGCCGCATTTGCGGCCCATGACGAAGCAGAGCGGCGGCAGGTCGTTCAGGCTGGGGCACGTGACTGCAAGCTCATGACAGATGTGGAAGTGCGTACGGTCGCGACGAGGCTGGGTGGCATCGGCATGTCGGGTATTCGCATTCTCATGCCTCAGGAGTACAACGTGCGGTATGCGCGCGCGCACAACGTGAATATCCTGCTCAACGAGATCTATGCCGAGTTGCTGCTGGAACTGGCAGCTGCGTCCAAGGCGCACACGGTTATTCTGGACAAGTACGGTGGACGAGCGACGGCGCTCTGGAAGGCCCCACAAAGCTTCCGCTTCATCGTGGAGACGCATGCCGAACGATATCCTGAAGTGGCAGCCGCCTCCGTTCTTGCCAGGGCGGCATTCCTCGATGGACTCGAGCGTACGGCCAGGGACAGCGGAGTCATCCGGCTGCCAAAGGGAGCTTCGGTCGAAGCGCAGGCGTTCATGCGGCGCCTTGCCTCAGACAAGGGTAAGGATGTTCTGGGGTCGGTCGCGAAGGTGAATTTCAGCCCTGTGAAGGAGTGCCTCGCCAGCCTGTTCTAGATGAGTTCAGTGATTGTCGTCTGGTTGACAACGTTACCCGGCGACGTAGTATATATGCTTACTTCCGCAGCAAAACCTTTGTACGAGGAGACGCCTCATGTTCAAACCCGTAGTGCCTGCCGACAAGGTTGTCGAGCAGGAGGTGGCCACCATTCGATTCTGGGAAGCCAGTCATGTCTTCGAGAAGTCGCTCGAATTGAGCAAGGACAAGGAGCGCTTTGTCTTCTTCGAAGGGCCGCCCACCGCAAACGGGAGACCCGGTGTGCACCATGGCCTGGCCCGCGTGTTCAAGGATACGGTCCTCAGGTACAAGGCGGGTACGGGTTACTATGTGCCTCGAAAGGGGGGCTGGGACTGCCAGGGTCTGCCCGTAGAGATCGAGGTCGAAAAACGACTGCATATCAGCGGAAAGCAGCAGATCGAGGAGTACGGCGTCGAGGCATTCGTGCGGGAGTGCAAGAGCAGTGTCTTCACCTATAAGGCGGAGTGGGAGAAGATGACCAGCCGCATCGGCTTCTGGCTGGATACTGAACATGCATATGCGACCTACACGAACGACTATATCGAATCGGTCTGGCATATTCTGAAGACCTTCTACGACAAGGGGCTCCTCTATCAAGGACACAAGGTCGTCCCATACTGTCCGCGGTGTGGAACAGCCCTGTCCATGCATGAGGTGGCGCAAGGCTACAAGAGCGTGACCGAGGAGACAGTCTTCGTCAAGTTCTCGCTGACATCAGGCGGTCTGGAGGGCGTCAAGGCGCTCGTCTGGACGACCACGCCATGGACACTGCCCAGTAACGTCGCGCTTGCAGTCAACCCGGGCGTGGAGTACTCAGTTGTCGAACTGGAAGGCGAACGCTATCTGCTCGCCTCTGCGCGTTTGGCTGCAGTTTTTGGTCATGATGCGGAACACACGACACTCGTGCGCACATATATCGGTAGTGAACTCGTGGGGGTTCGATATGAGCGCCTCTACGACTACGCCAGGGTCGAACCCCGGGAAGAGGTGCGTGGATGGCGTATCGTCACAGCAGACTACGTGACGACGACAGACGGCACGGGCATCGTTCATCTGGCGCCTGCGTTTGGTGAAGACGATCTCGGCGTCGGGCTGAAAGAGGGACTTCCGTTTGTCCAGCTCGTGGACCTTGCCGGAAAATTCACATCTGAAGTGACACCATGGGCCGGCAAGGACGCCAAGGGAAGCGACCCCGACATCCGACGTCAGCTCAAGGCGGACGGGAAGCTGTTCAAAACGGAGAGGATCGAGCACGACTATCCGTTCTGCTGGCGATGCGACACACCACTTCTCTACTACGCCAAGGACTCATGGTTCGTTCGGACGACGGAGTTCAAGGACCAGATGGTCGCGAACAATCAGCAGATCACCTGGTATCCGGACCACATCAAGGACGGGCGATTTGGCAACTGGCTTGAGAATATCAAGGATTGGGCGCTGTCGCGCGAGCGATACTGGGGAACTCCATTGCCCATCTGGATTTGCGATTCGTGCGGACACCAGCACGCGGTAGGGTCTGTTGCTGAACTCAACGACATGGCCATCAACTTGGATCCCGAGCTTGAGCTCCATCGTCCATACGTGGACAAGATCGAGCTCAAGTGCCCAGCATGTGGCGGTACCATGCACCGTGTGCCGGAAGTCATCGACGTCTGGTTCGACTCTGGTTCGATGCCGTACGCGCAGTGGCACTATCCATTCGAGAACAAGGACGAGTTCGAGAAGATGTATCCAGCCGACTTCATCTCTGAAGGAATCGATCAGACGCGCGGGTGGTTCTACACACTTCACGCCATCTCCACCGCCCTCAACAACACGCCGGCGTTCAAGCGATGCATGGTGCTGGAACTGATCCTGGACGAGAAGGGCCACAAGATGAGCAAGCATCTCGGTAACGTCATCGACCCCTGGACTATTCTCGACAAGCAGGGAGCGGATGCATTCCGATGGTCGCTCTACACGAGCAGTCCGCCCTGGTATCCGAGGCGATTCGGGCCGAGTGTGGTTGCCGACGCGCTCAAGAACTTCATCATTCCGCTTCGCAACGTCTACAGCTTCTTCGTGCTGTACGCCAACATCGATCACTTCGATCCGAACGTGGCCCAGCTGCCATTTGACAAACGGCCGGAGCTTGATCGGTGGCTTCTGAGCAGGTTCCAGGAGCTGGTGCGGAACGTGCGCGCAGACATGGAGGCGTACGACATCAACCCGGCAACGAAGCGCATCCAGGCTTTTGTTGAGGAGATGAGCAACTGGTATGTGCGTTTGAGCAGGCGACGTTTCTGGAGAAGCGAAAACGACACCGACAAGCTCTCGGCGTACGAGACGCTCTACACAGTTCTGGTCGATCTTGCAAGGCTGCTGACGCCGTTCACGCCGTTCATGTCGGAGGAGATCTACCAGAACCTCGTCCGGTCGGACGACGCCAAGGCCCTGCTCTCAGTCCACTTCCTTGACCTGCCGGAGTTTGACGCGTCGATGTTTGATGCACAGCTTACGGGCGCGATGCAGGTCGTCATGGATGTCGTTTCGCTGGGAAGGTCGGCAAGGAAGCAGGCGGGCGTGAAGACCAGGCAGCCGCTTGGTTCAGTGACCGTCTACGCCCACGATGCCGAAGCCCATGAAGCGCTGATTTCTCATGGCGACATCATTCGCGATGAGCTGAACGTCAAGTCCATTGCTGAAGTCACTCAGGCGGCAGACATCGCCGAGTTCACACTCCGGCCAAACCTGCCTGTCCTCGGCAGGAGGGCTGGGACACTGATCCCCGCCATTCAGAAGGCGCTGGCCGCTGATCCAGAGAGGGTCTATGCTGAGCTTGAGAGCAGGGGCCAGGCTCCCTTGGACCTGGAAGGAACGGTATTCCAGCTGACGAAGGACGATGTTATCAGTGCTGTCACAGGGAAAGGTGGTCTCTTTGCGGCATCGGCGGCGAACATTGTCGTGGCGGTCGATGCCACAGTCACGCCGGAGTTGCGGGCGGAGTGGTATGTGCGCGAGGTCGAGCACTTTGTCCAGGGACGGCGCAAAGACAAGGGCTATGAGGTAACAGACCGGGTGCGGCTTGCCCTGACGTGCACGGATGCCGCAGTGACGGCCGCACTCACCGCTGCAACGCAGGACGTGGCTCGCGAAGTCCTCGCGCGTGAGGTGACGGTGATCACCGGTCCGGTCGAGGACGAGACTCTGTTCCTGGAGCTTGACGGTTCAAGAATAGCGTGCATGGTGGAACTGTAAGAGCACTTCGGCAGTAGCAGTGCGTTGGCTTCCCGGCAGGGTGTTTCCTCTTCAGCAGGAGCTCTGCCGGGAGTCCCTTTTCATTGAGAACAACTCGGTTATCGTTGGACGATCGCCACATACGCGGCACGCATGGTCACGCTCGAGCGGCACGAGCTCGAAGCGATTGTCCTCTCCATCCATGATGAGCAACTTGCCAGCCAGCCAGTCTCCGCATCCCACGATGTACTTGAGTACGTTCTGCGCAACGATGGAACCGATAGTACCGGGAGTGGTGGCGAGAATGCCCCGGGACCTCTCCTCGCGTGCCATGGCGGTACTGGGAGGCTTGGGATACAGACAGCGAAAGCAGGCTGTCGTCCTCGGAATGACGGTGAATGCCATGCCGTGGAGGTTGCTGACCGCACCGACAAACAGCGGCCTGTCAAAGAGGACGGCAGCATCGGAAACGAGATATCGTGTACTGTAGTTATCTGTGGCGTCGACGACCATATCGTAGGCACTAAAGAGAGCATAGGCGTTGTCCGGATCCAGTGGACTGGGATAAGCCTCGACACGTATTTCCGGGTTCAATGCCGCTAGCCGCTCCTTGGCGACAAGCGCCTTGGGTTGACCGATGTCTCCCGTAGCATAGAGCACCTGACGGTTCAGGTTGGACAGGCTCACAGTATCTCCGTCGACAACCCCTATGGTACCCACGCCGGCGGCGGCCAGGCATAGCAGGATCGGAGAGCCCAGTCCTCCAGCTCCGACAACCAGAACAGATGCTTCCGTCAGCTTCCTCTGTCCTGCCTGCCCAATCTGTTTCATCCATAGTTGACGTTCGTAGCGTCCTCCGGCAGGAACGTCACACGATGACGGGCTGACGTGTTTCGATGAAGTCATATTGCAGCCTCCTCCGGTACGAACAGTGTATGGAGTCCAAACGGTAGTGCACAGGGAAGCCATGCGCGGGCTCGCTCGGTCATGGTCGCAGCATCCAGAATCAGGACAAATGAGCGCTTTTCCAGGACATCCAGCACAATGGAAAGCAGCCAGCCTTCTCCCTCTGGGCCATCTGCAGCAGCAGGGACGAGAACTGGAGCGCCGGGGAAGCAGTTGTCGGAAGACCACGTGATGTATTGGCCGGTCATCAGGTCCGAACGGCACAGCCGGTCGATCGGCTCGCCGGTTCTCGTGGGCCCTGCTGCGAAAAGAACCGTGTGCTGACGCATCGAGAACCTGGCGTCTATGGTGCAGAACTCTCCAGGCGGGCACTTCAGCGGCGAGCAGAGCGCACGCTGGTGCTCCAGGTCAATGACAAGGCGCGTCGCCAGAGGAGCAGGGAAGTCACCTGAAGGAATGCGTCCACCGTCAAAAGTCAGAGAGTCGAGAATGCTCGGGTCTGCATAGGCGGCGAGGTCGACGAAGATCCGGTCTCCTTCATCCCAGGCATTGATGTGGTGGAGTGTGAACAGGGGGCGTGTGGACAGTGTCGTCTTCAGGACACCGGTCTTCCGGTCGACGATCAGAATTCTGCTTCCCCGTCCTGCATCCCAGACATAATTGCGCAGGTACGGGCGTCTCGATGAACTCAGGGAGCGCGGATGTGCCGTGAAGGGTCCTTCGACGAGAACGACCCATCGTGACGTCACACTGAAAGAGTGCAGGTATCCAGGGCGCGAACACGGGATGGTGCACAGGTGTCGTATCGTTCCCCCAGGGCCGGTGACTGTGATGACATATCCAGCGGGGTCCCCACTGCAGACTGCCACGTCGAACCGCTCTCCGGTGAGCTGGTCGAAAGAGGGGTGCGGCGCCGAGGCACAGCACCTGTGCAGATGAGTTCCTTCTCTCGTACAGATGGTCGCCAACGTCGCGGGATCTATCAGGACGCTCCGTGGTGTGTCGCCATGAGCTTCCAGCTCCCTTCTCCACAGGGTAAGGTTCATGTTAGCATTGTCGTTGGAGAGGTGTCTTCCCCGACGGGCCGACTGGGAGTCGAAGCTGCCGGCGGGTATGGCGTCTTCCGTCAGGGCTCGACGATACCAGGAACTGGCAAGGAAACGGTTGCTGCAAGCCACCCCATGTGGTCCAAATCGAACCGATGCGAGAAGGGCGAAGCCATCCAGCCAGTGTCCGACAGTATGACCGCCAATCTGAAATCTGCCAGGACCGATTCTGTACAGCGTGCCCAGCAGGGCGGGAGGGATGGTGCCCGCAACGCTAAGGTGCGCACTGGAAGTCTCATCAAGTAGGGACGCGAAGCCGATGCCATATCTCGGAGCCGATCCCAGGTTCATGACTGCCCTTCGGCATCACGCGTCGAACAAGCCGACATGAGCTCCAGCATCCGTGTCATGTTGGCGGAGAGGGTGGGATTTGAACCCACGAACGAGGGAACCCCGTCACCTGCTTTCGAGGCAGGCGCTTTCAACCGCTCAGCCACCTCTCCGTTTGGACCTGATGCGCGCAAAGAACTGTTGCAGGACGGCCTCAGCGTCATTACGCAACAAACCAGAAACCACCTCCGGAGCATATCCAAAGATGGGCCTCGTAAGCATATTGCCATTGCTGCCTACTGCTCCATTGTCGAAATCGTACGCCGAGAACACCACTCGCTGCACTCTCGCAAGTGCTATTGCGGCAGCGCACATTGGACACGGCTCAAGAGTAACATACAAAACACATCCGTCCAGCCGCCAGTCCTGCAGACACTGAGCGCTGAATCGCAACGCAAGCACTTCGGCGTGCGCCGTCGGGTCGTGCGCCTGCTCTCGCATGTTGTGTGCGGAAGCGAGCAATTCACCAGCCCTCGCAACAACACACCCCACAGGGATCTCTCCCTCATCAAGAGCACGCCTGGCCTCATCAAGAGCAAGGAGCATGCAGTCAATATCGGTAAGAGCCATGTCAGGACTGGTGCGCCCGACAGGAATCGAACCTGTAACCTACGGTTCCGTAGACCGTCACTCTATCCAGTTGAGCTACGGGCGCACAACGATGATTGTATTCCATTTCCCCCGGTTGGCAAGAAGAACAGTGAGGATTGCAGAGCAACGTGGCAGTAGTGGCGCGCACAAATCTGTTATAATCTACCTGCCCATGGAAACAAGAGCCGAGATCTGTATCATAGGTGGTGGTGCTGCCGGGATGATGGCGGCATTGTCTGCTGCAAGGCGCCTCAAGACCTCTGGTCGTGATGGGCCAGTCATCATTCTCGAACGGAACCGGGTGCTTGGCAGGAAGCTGGCTATCACCGGGAAGGGCAGAGCGAACGTGACGAACGCGCGCTCAATTGATGAGTTTATCCAGGCCTTCGGCCCTTCAGGCCGTTTCTTGTACCCAGCTTTCGAGTCTTTTTTCTCGGATGACCTCGCTGCCCTCTTTGCTGAAGCTGGGCTGCAATTGAAGACGGAACGAGGGGGCAGGGTGTTCCCGGTGACAGACAGGGCTCAAGATGTGGTTCAGGCTCTTGGGTTGCTGCTTGTGCGGGAGGGCGTCGATGTTCTCTATTCGGCTCGTGTCAAGCATGTCAAACCTGGTTCCAGCAGCTGGACGATTGGACTGGAATCTGGTGGAGATGCTCACTGTCGGGCCGTGGTCCTGGCTTCAGGCGGGAAGTCCTATCCTGGCACAGGGTCCACTGGAGATGGATACGGCTTGCTTGAGACCGTGGGCCATCATCCCGGTCGTTTGCTGCCGGGTCTGGTTTCTCTGCACTGTCCCGAGACGTGGTTGAGAGAACTTGCAGGAAACTCGCTTGAAGGTGTTGCCGTCGAGGCGTGGGTCGATTCTCAACTGCTGGGTCGAAGTCACGGAGAAGTCATGATCACGGATCGTGGAATTGGTGGGCCCGCCGTCCTTTCGCTGAGTCTGGCCGTTACACCCGCCTTGGCCGAGAACAAGGATGTTCTGTTGCGCATGGACCTGCGGCCTGAGAAGACGCTGGACTACGTGTTGCACGAAGTCGAGGCCTGCGGAAACGCCGACGGGATCCTGGTGTATGTGTCAAGGTTCCTGCCGAGGCGCATGGTTCTAGAACTGATGCACGTGTGGGGAATCGACGCGATGGGTGGAACACCACTGCCTCGGAAGACCCTGGCAGCTGTTGCCAGATCAATCAAGGGGGTTGAACTCAGATGCACGGGAGCCGACCCGCTTGCCTCCGCGATCATCACCCAGGGGGGAGTGCCCCTTCGAGAGATCGACCCACGGTCCATGGCGTCGCGACTTGTTCCCGGGCTGTTCGTCGCCGGTGAGATACTGGACCTCCAGGCTGTCACTGGCGGCTACAATCTGCAGGCAGCTTTTTCGACCGGATTCCTGGCTGGAAAGTGTGCAGCCGAATACGTTGCCAAATCATCAAATGACAGTAAACTTTAAAGGTTAATGAGGTGACAACGACATGGCTGAAATCGGAACGATCAGAGTAAAGCGCGGTTTGGCAGAGATGTTCAAGGGTGGCGTCATTATGGACGTCACGACGGTCGATCAGGCAAAAATCGCCGAAGAAGCCGGTGCCGTGTCAGTGATGGCGCTTGAACGGATTCCGGCCGATATTCGCAGGGAAGGCGGCGTTGCACGGGCGGCTGACCCGGGGCTCGTTGAGCAGATCATGAATGCGGTATCGATTCCCGTCATGGCCAAGGTGCGGATCGGGCACATCTCCGAAGCACGAATCCTCGAGTATATGGGTGTCGACTTCATCGACGAGAGTGAAGTACTCACTCCCGCTGATGTTGTATACCACATCGACAAGTGGCAGTTCAAGATACCCTTTGTATGCGGCGCTCGGAATCTGGGCGAGGCGCTGCGGCGCGTGGGCGAGGGAGCTGCGATGATCAGGACAAAGGGCGAGCCGGGCACCGGAGACATCTCTGAGGCGGTTACCCACATGCGAGCCGTCATGAACGAGGTTCGCAAGGTGCAGTCGATGATTGAGGACGAACTCGTGGTCGAAGCGAAGGACCTTGGGGTTAGCGTTGAGCTTCTGCGCGAAGTGCGCACACTGGGGCGTCTTCCTGTGGTCAACTTTGCGGCGGGCGGCATTGCTACGCCTGCCGATGCCGCACTCATGATGACACTCGGAGCCGATGGCGTGTTCGTGGGTTCCGGCATTTTCAAGAGTTCAGATCCTCTTCCGAGAGCAAGAGCCATTGTGGCGGCAACGACGTACTGGGAGGACCCCAAGGTGCTTTTTGAGGTGAGCAGGGGACTCAAGGAGGGTATGTCGGGCATAGACGCACGCACGCTCGTCGAACTGGACAAGATGCAGGTGAGGGACAACTAAGCGTGGCAATTGGCGTCCTCGCTCTTCAGGGCGATTTCCGAGAACATGCTAGAATGGCACATTCTCTGGGGGTTGAGGTACGACTCGTTCGTACGCCCGAGGATCTTCAATCGGTGAATGGGCTCATCATCCCCGGGGGTGAGAGCACAACCATGGGGAAGCTCATGGTCGAGTATGGAGTGGACCGGGCAATTGTAGACCGCTTCAATGCAGGCAAATTGGCAATCTACGGAACATGTGCAGGAATGATCGTCCTGGCCAGGGAGATTGAGGGGAGTCAGGTGCAACCCCACTTGGGACTCCTGGATGTGACGGTCCAGCGCAATGCGTTTGGGCGTCAGAAAGAGTCGAGTGAGGAAGACCTGGCAGTCGAGGGGCTGGATTCACCATTTCAAGCGCTGTTCATAAGGGCGCCGGTGATTATCCGGACAGGGCCTTCGGTAAGAGTACTGGCAAGCGTAGCACAGGGGCCCGTCTATGTGCAGCAGGGAAGGCTCCTTGCTTCTTCGTTCCATCCGGAACTTGGAAGCGATACGAGAGTACATGAGCATTTTCTGCGACTGGCAGAACAGAGTCCAAATCAGGAGGTCTAGATGTCTGGGCATTCCAAGTGGCACAATATTCAGGCCAAGAAAGGCGTAGAAGACGCCAAGCGCGGTCGTGCTTTCACCAAGATCACCCGCGAGATCATTATCGCGGCGAAGGCAGGCGGTGGAAGCACCGACACGAACACGCGGTTGAGGGCGGCTGTGGAGAAGGCCAAGTCAGCAGGCATGCCCAATGACAACGTCAAGAAGGCAATCATGCGCGGGACCGGAGAGATGGAGGGTGTCAGCTACGAGGAGACCACATACGAAGGTTATGGCCCCAATGGTACTGCATTCATCATTCAGGCTTCAACTGACAACAAGAATCGTACTACCTCGGAGATCAGAAGGATTCTCTCTCAACACGGTGGTGCCATGGGCGAGAACGGATCGGTCAGTTGGGGTTTCGAGCGGAAGGGTTCGCTCGAAATCGATCCGGCCGACAAGGCGTACGACGATCTGTTCATGGTTGCGGTCGACTGCGGTGCAGAAGACCTCAAGCAGGACGATGAGATGACGACTGTCATCACCGGACCTGAGGATGTCTACAAGGTACGTCAATCTCTCGAGGCAGCCGGGGTCCTGGTGAAGTCGGCTTCTCTCACTATGATTCCCAAGACTCTCGTTGCCGTCGCTATCGAGGATGCGCGAAAGATCGCACGGCTCGAGGAGGCGCTGGATGAGCACGATGATGTCAGCGACTACTTCTCCAACTATGAGATGAGCGACGAAGTCATCAAGCAACTGGAGCAGGAAAGCTAGAGAGTCCATGCTCACTCTGGGAATCGATCCCGGATTGGCACGCATCGGCTACGGTGTCGTCTTGTCAGACGGTGACACCGTAGCCCTTCTCGACTACGGGTGTCTGGAGACTCACTCTGGCACACCCTATGCAGACAGGCTCAAGTACATCTATGATAGCGTCCGCCGACTTGTTCGCAGATACAAGCCAGACGCAGTAGCTCTTGAGTCCTTGTTCTTCTTTCGGAACGCCCGAACGGTCATGAAGGTCAGCGAGGCGCGTGGTGTCATCGTACTTGCGGTTGGCACATGTCACGTTCCTGCATTCGAGTACACACCTCAGCAGGTGAAGCAGGCCGTCTCGTCATATGGCATGGAGACCAAGAAGAATGTCGAGATTGCCGTGCGCCAGATTCTCGGTGTTGAAGAGCGCATCACACCCGATGATACGGCAGATGCCATTGCCATCGCGCTCTGTCATACGTTCACGGGGGCATATCGTGAAGCAGTCCTGGCGGAGGAGACCGATGATAGCTCTGATTAGAGGGACCGTTCATCGCAGACTGGATTCCGGTATCATCGTTCTTGTCGGCGACATCGGGTATGAGGTAAGGGTGGTGGACCCTGCAGTGTTCGAGGTCGGGGAGGACGTTGAACTGCGGACGTACCATGTCGTCAAGGAAGACCGGCAGGAGCTCTACGGTTTCGTCGAAGCGCTCGACTATGAGGTCTTCGCCGACCTGATCGAGCATGTTCCGGGTGTCGGCGCCAAGACGGCGCTCAGCCTTCTGCGGGCGGCTCCTGCCTCTCGACTCATTGAAGCCGTCCGCGAGCAAAATGTCGGGCTGCTTACTGCCGCGCCCGGTATAGGGAAGAAGAACGCTGAGCGCATCCTCATAGAGTTGCGCCCGATCGTCAACCGCAAGTATGCTGAGCTTCTTGCCACGGAGGGGATGACAGGGGCGGAACCCACTGTGCTGGCGGAGGTGGAGATGGCGCTTCGCTCTCTCGGATACTCTCAGCGAGAGATCAGTGGATCTCTCCGGGAGCTGGGCACAGCGAAGGACAGGACGGCCGAGGAACTCGTGAGTGACGCCTTGCAGCATCTTTCAAGGAAGTAGGACGTGGCGGCGGGAGAGGAGAAGCGCGTACGTCGAAAGGCGACTGTTGCTCCAGTCGCACTGTCGGCGGGCAAACCTGAAGCTGACGCGGTTGGCTCAGCCGTACGACCGCGACGTCTTGAGGATTTCGTAGGGCAGGAACAGCTGCGGCGCAACTTGACGATCTTCATCAAGGCTGCTCTCAGCCGCAAAGAGCCTCTGGACCACTGCCTGCTGTACGGACCCCCTGGCCTGGGCAAGACAACCCTTGCGCAGATCATTGCGGTTGAACTCGGTGTACGCTTCAAGTACACCAGTGGTCCGGCACTGACTCGGGCAGGCGACCTGGCCAGCATCCTGGCATCATTGAGGGAGAGGGACGTGTTGTTCATCGACGAGATTCATCGTCTGCCTCCAGCAGTGGAAGAAGGTCTATATGCTGCGATGGAGGACTTCCAGTTGCCCATCATCCTTGGAAAGGGGCCGAGCGCCAAGACCTTGACGATTCGCCTCAAGCCATTCACTCTCATTGGCGCGACCACGCGGTTTGGTATGCTGTCGGCCCCACTTCGCGACAGGTTTGGCATCATCATGCGCATGGACCCATACAATGAAGACGAGCTGGCTCAGATTATTGCCCATGCTGCCTGTCGGCTTGAGACAGACGTCGAGCCAACTGCTGCCAGACGTATAGCCGGTCGCTCGCGGGGTATTCCCCGCATAGCGCTTCGGAACCTGAAGCGCATAAGAGACTACCTGGCATACGCGGGAGTTCCTGTCGTCGATGTCAAGCTGGTCGATGAGGCGTTCTCGCGCCTCAATATCGACAAGTACGGGCTTCTGGACATCGATCGACGGCTCCTTGCTGCGATCGACGAGAAGTTCAGAGGCGGCCCCGTGGGGCTCGACAGTCTGGCCTCTGCGATCAGCGAGGACCCTGAGACAGTGTCGGTCGTCATCGAGCCGTATCTGGTTCAGCTGAACTTCATCGCGCGAACATCGCAGGGACGCGTCATAACGGACCTGGGCCGACGGTATCTCAAGGGCCATGATAGCGTCACCCGTGGTGCGGAAGATGTACTATTCTGACGTTCGCGAAGACTCTGACTCTTGATAAAGTGCGGGAAGCCGGTATAATTCACCAGAGCCCCTGCAATAGTACGGGTTTGTCAGATTCCAAAGCACGGAGAGATGGCCGAGTGGCTGAAGGCACTCGCCTGCTAAGCGAGTGGGTGGCTAATACCGCCTCCCGGGTCCAAATCCCGGTCTCTCCGCCATTCTGATTTTGAGGGCGCGCCGGATGCTTCTTGCCATTGATGTCGGTAATACCAACATAGTCTGTGGCCTGTTCGACGGTACTGTCCTGCGCGATAGTTGGCGCCTGACGACCGACCGGGGCAAGACGGCCGATGAATACAGCGTGTTCATCCGCAGTCTGTTTCAGTTTTCCGACGTCGAGCTGGGGGACGTCGAGTCCGTTGTTCTGGCTTCTGTCGTTCCTCCGCTCACCCCGATCATGCGTCGCCTCGTTGATCGCATGTTTCAGCTTCAGCCCCTGGTCATCTCAACAGCTCTCAACACCGGCATTACGTGGGAGGTCGAGTCTCTATCAGAGATGGGGGCCGACCGTGTTGCAGACTGCGTTGGTGGGTACATGAAGTATGGGGGACCGTGCATCATCATCGACCTTGGGACTGCGACGACGTTCAACTTCGTGAGTGCTGATGGAAGGTATCTGGGAGGATCCATAGCGCCCGGCCTTCTGAACTCGAGTGAGTCTCTGTTCACCAAGACCGCCAAATTGCCCCGCATTGAGCTTGAACGCCCCGTAACAAGCCTCGGAATTGACACGATCACGCAGATGCAGATTGGCGTCGTCTGGGGTGAGGTCTTCATGGTCGACGGCATGATTCAGCGTATCCGTCAGGACACGAATTGTCCGGATGCCAGAGTCATCCTGACAGGGGGATTGGCGGGTGTGGTCGTCCCCGGCCTGCAGGCAAAGTGTGTGCATGATCCAAACCTGACGCTTGACGGTCTGCGAATCATCTTTGAGCTGAACAGGGACAGGGTCGAGTGAAGATAGGACCGCTGACGCTTGATGGGCGTGCTTTTCTTGCGCCCCTCGCGGGATATGGCGATAGCCCTTTTCGCATTCTGTGCAGGCAGTATGGCGCCGCCATGGTATACACCGAGATGGTTTCGTCGCTTGGCATCAAGTTCAGCAATACCAAGACATTCGGGATGCTTGTGTTCGATCCTGTAGAACACCCTGTGGACTTTCAGATGTTTGGAGCTCGGCCCGATGCAATGGCGCAAGCCGCGGAGGTGCTGGCGAAAGCTGGGGTCGATGCCATTGACATCAACATGGGATGCCCCGAGCCGAAAATCGTAAAGACCGGTGCCGGGTCGGCTCTGCTGAAGGATCTGCCTCTTGTTGATGCAATAACGTCCGCTGTTGTGAGGGCTACGCGATTGCCTGTCACAGTGAAGATTCGGAAGGGGTTCCTGCTCGACGACAATGTTGCCGAGGAGATTCTGGCGATTTGCGAGAAGAACGGTGTGGCAGCGCTTGCGGTTCATGGCAGTACCGCCGTTCAGGGACGCTCGGGTTCGAAGGACTGGGACGTCATCGCTTCTACCAAGGCGAAGGCGACCATACCGATCATCGCGAACGGAGGCGTCAAGAAGGCTGAGGACGCGAAGAGGTTTCTTGAGTACACTGGAGCTGACTACGTCATGATAGGGCGAGCAGCTCTGGGTAATCCATGGGTCTTCGAGCAGATAAACGATGTCCTTGAAGGCAGGAGTCCTCGAGAGCCCGAAATCGACGAGCGATTCAGGGTCATGCAGGAGCACGTCGACCGCGAGGTGACTCTCAAGGGGGAGATCATTGGAGTCAAGGAGATGCGCAAGCACCTCGCTTTTTATTTCAAGGGTCTGCCTGAGGCGACGACATATCGAGGACGTATCAACCAGGTGAAGGAAGCAGACCAGCTGAAGAAGCTGTTGAATGAGTACCGTGCATTGTGCACGGGTGTCGGCGAGGAGGTTTGCCATCATGATGCATGACGAAGAAGAGCGTTTTGACGAAGAGATCGAAATCACCAATGTGCGTGAAGATGAGGAAGAGAAGCTGTACATCAGCCCCTCCCAGCACAGGAAGATGCTTGAGGAACTTGACAGGCTGAAGACCAAGGAGCGCTTGCGCATTGCAGAACGCATCAAGGAAGCGAAAGGGTTCGGCGATCTCTCTGAGAATGCTGAGTACGAGGAGGCCAAGAAGGAGCAGGCGTTCATCGAGGGCACGATCATGGACCTCGAGCGCCAGCTTGAACACTCTGTAGTTGTAGAAGCAAACGATACAGGCACGGGCGAGGTGCACATGGGCTGCAAAGTCCAGGTGCTAGACGTGGAAACCGCCAAGATTCGCTGGTTCACCATCGTCGGCAACCTTGAAGCCGATCCTACGGAAGGTCGCATTTCCATCGATAGTCCGGTAGGCAAGGCACTTGTCGGAAAGAGAGAGAAGGAAACCGTCGCCGTGCGTATCCCCAAAGGTCGCGTCTCATACAAGATCCTCTCTATCGAGAAGGTGTAGTCGTGCTGGAACTCAACGAGGTTGAGCAAAGCCGCCGGGACAAGATAGGGGAGCTGAGCCAGCAGGGGTTTGACCCGTTTGGGCACAGTTTTGGCGATGCGTTGGCGGCAGCCTATATCGCAGAGCACTTCGATGACCTGGGAGACCGAACGATTCGTGCCAGGGGACGCGTCATGGCTGTTCGTGGCCATGGAAAGGCGTGTTTTCTCGTTTTGGCGGACATTTCCGGCCGGATTCAGCTCTATGTGCGCTCTGACGACCTCAAGGAGCCTGCTTATGACTGGTTCAAGAAGTATGTCGATTCCGGTGACATCATTGGGGTCGAGGGGACGTTGTTTGTAACAAAAACGGGAGAGAAGACCATTGCCGTCGCAAGGCTGTGGATTCTGTCGAAAGCGATCCGTACACTGCCCGAGAAATTCCATGGCCTCACCGATGTGGAGATTCGTTATCGGCAGCGATACGTCGACCTCATCGTCAACCCCGAGGTGCGAGACGCGTTTCAGAAGCGGTCTCGCAT
>CAYRQW010000001.1:0-34490 GCA_964426505.1 uncultured Caldisericota bacterium | reverse complement strand
GCCATGGAGTATGCTGCTGAGAAGTTTGAGGCAACGACAATCGTCAAGACCGAGATTGCTCGTGGACAGGAGATCGAGGGGCGCCCTGGAGTATATGGGCACTCGGTCGTCGAGACGGAGGTAATGCGCGATGGCATGGCAGTGGTATCATGATACATTTGAGCCTGGCGAGGTTCACCTTCACGCGCTGACCGGTGTCATCGCCACCAGGAAGACCAGGTTTCAAACGGTAGAAATAGTCGAGTCTGAGCACTACGGCAAGATGCTGATCCTCGATGGTGACTGCCAGAGTTCTGTCAAGGACGAGTACATCTATCATGAGTGCCTGAACGAACCGGCGATGGTCTGTCATCCGGACCCGCGCAGGGTGCTTGTGGTCGGAGGCGGCGAAGGTGCGTCTCTGCGTGAGCTTCTGCGCTTCAAGTCGGTCGAGCACATCGATATGTGCGACATTGACGAAGAGGCAAATCAGTTGTACGAGCAGTACCTGCCGGAATATCATCAGGGTGCGTTTCATGACCCGAGGGTCAGCATGCACTTCGAGGATGCTCGTGCTTTCATCGAGCGTCAGCCTGACCACTCCTACAGTGTGATCATTGAAGACCTGACCGATCTCTTCGAGGGTGGGCCGTCTATCGTTCTGTTCACCAGAGAGTTCTATCAGCATGCGTTCCGCGTTCTGGACGAGGGTGGTACCCTGTGTGTTACTTCGTCGTATCTCAAGCCGACGAATGTGGCGGTCCACAAGAGGATTCTCGACACCATCCGGTCTGTGTTTCCGATCGCTCGTTCGCTGTATTCGTATGTTGGTGCGTACGATGTTCCCTGGTCGTACATTCTGGCTTCGAAAAAGAACGATCCATTGGCCATGGATGCTGCGGTGGTGGACAGGATCCTGGCAGACCGCGTTGACGACACAAGCCTGCTGAGATTCTACGATGGGATCACGCATGAGCGCATCTTTCGCATGCCCAAGGACATACGGAGCATGCTTGCTCCGCCAGGTGAACCTCTTGAAGACGGCAAGCCATTCGGCATCATTCCAAAGGGCATCTAGGTCTTCTGGTTCTCGTACGGTGTTCTCTTCAGCCCGCCCCACAGAGGCGGGCTTTTTGCTAGCGAGATTTGTGCGAGATTCGCTATGATATAGAAAAGGGAGCGTGCACAATGGTACGAATGCTCAAGGCTGCGAGGATACTTGATGTTGGGCTGGGAAGCGATGACGCGACGCGGGTCGTGGATATCCTCATTGACGGAACGAAGCTCGGGCGTATCGCCGCCCATGTAGATCCGCCCGTGGGCGCCAGCGTCATTGATGCGTCGAAATACCTGGTGACTCCTGGGTTTGTCAATGCCCATGGTCACCTGGCCATGACGCTCCTGCGAGGGCTCGCCGATGAAGTTCCTCTCGACGTGTGGCTGCAGAAATACATGTTTCCGCGCGAAGCACTCATGAATGGTGACGACATCTACTATGGCACCTTGCTTGCGCTGGCTGAAGGTGTTATGTCCGGAACAACGACGTTCGCCGAGATGTACTTCTTCGAGGACGATGTGGCCCGGGCTGTAGGCGAGGCAGGCGTGCGTGCCAATCTTTCCACCGGCACCGCCTCTCTGGAAAACGAGCGGGGCAAGCTGGAGAAAGCCGAAGAGTTCGTTGTGCGCTGGAACAACAAGGCTGACGGAAGGATCAAGACCAGTTTCGGGCCGCATGCGCCATATACTACGACGCCAGCCTTCATTCGGGAGAACTTTGAGCGAGCTCGCGATCTCGGCGTGATCGTGCAATTTCACCTTCATGAGACCCGCAAAGAAGTCGAAGACTTCACCACAGCGCACGGAGCGTCGCCAATCTCGTACTACGCTGACCAGGGATGCTTCGAGAGTCCGCCGAGACTGCTCGCCGCCCATTGCGTATACGTAACGGACCGTGATGTCGAGATCCTGCGTGACGCAGGAGCCAGCATCGCTCTGAATATTCAGAGCAACCTCAAGCTAGGGTCTGGTATTCCTGATTACGGACTCCTGCTGGGCAGCGGAGTGAACCTCTGCGTGGGAACGGACGGCGCAGCCAGCAACGACAACGTCGACATGCTGGAGGAACTGCGGGTGCTGGGTCTGGTCATGAAAGGTTCGACCATGGATGCTTCCGGTATCGGCAATGCCAGCCTCCTTGCTATGGCAACGGGCAATGGAGCCAAAGCGCTTGGTTTCGATGGAGTTGGAGTGCTGAGCGAGGGTGCAGCTGCCGACCTGGTCTTGTGGGATCTTGATGATGAGTCATTCTCTCCAAAGAACAATGTGGTCTCGCATCTCATCTGGTCGGCAAACAGTCGGGCTGTGGACTCTGTCATGGTTGCCGGTTCGTGGGTCATGGAGCGCAGGCAGCTGATGGGCATCGATATCGACAGGGTTCGATTTGAGGTTGCACGGAGGGCGCGTCGCCTGGCGGGTCGATGAGCGAATACGTGGCCGAGGATCTTCTGACACTTGCCGGGAGCCTCCTGAACCTTCTCGCTCGGCGGGGCTGGTTCATGGGAACGGCCGAGTCGCTCACCGGCGGGATGGTCGCAGAAAGCATCACGGCTGTGCCGGGAGCATCGATGTCATACTCGGGCGGTGTGATCGGCTACTCGGATCGGGAGAAGACGCTGTTGCTGGGCGTATCGGCAGCACTGCTGGAGAAGTATGGCGCCGTAAGCGCCGAGGTGGCGGAAGCCATGGCTGAATGCTGCAGAGAGAGGTTGAACGTGCAGGTCGGGCTCGCGACGACAGGAATTGCCGGACCCACATCAGACGATAGAGGCACGCCAGTTGGGACGGTGTTTGTGGCGTGTGCTGCGCCGGGGGGCTGTGTGGTGGAGCGGCTGTGTCTGGACGGCGACCGGAGCCACATCCGCGCCCTCTCGACGGGTGCTGCCCTGAGACTGGCCATCCGGCTCGTGGAGAAGGCAGTGTCCCGGGTGAAGCAGACAACATGATGCAGGCGAAGCTCAGCCACTTCGATGAGGACGGCACTGTCACTTGTCTTGCCTGTGCTCATGCCTGTGTCATTGTCGAAGGGAGGACGGGGCGGTGCGGTGTGCGTCGCAACGTTGAAGGAGAACTGCAGTCACTGGTCTATGGTCTCCCGGCAGCAGTCGCCCTCGATCCCATCGAGAAGAAGCCCCTGTACCACTTTCTTCCAGGCTCGACCTCTCTCTCACTGGGTACGTTCGGGTGCAATTTCACCTGCGCCTTCTGCCAGAACTACGAGCTCTCGCAGACGCGAGACATCCGTGACGAACTACCCCGACTGTCGGTTCTGGATCCGGAAGCCGTCGTGCAGTTGGCACTGCAGCAGGGAGCGTCATCGATCGCCTGCACATACAATGAGCCTGCGGTGTGGGCGGAGTATGCCCTTGACATCGCGGTGCCGGCAAGAAAGGCTGGCTTGCATACGGTGTTCGTGTCCAATGGCTTCTACTCCCGTGCGCTTCTGGATGAAGCGTTGCCACTTATCGATGCCTACAACATCGACCTGAAGTCGTTTTCCGATGATTTCTATCGACGCGTGTGCGGTGGACGTCTTCAGCCCGTCCTCGATGCCATACGAGCGATTCATGACACAGGAACCTGGGAGGAGATCACATCGCTGATTATTCCCGGACTCAATGACTCTGAGCACGAACTGAGGGCCATGGCGCACTTCGTCGCATCGATCGACCCCGCGGTGCCGTGGCATGTCTCGCGCTTCTTCCCGATGTATCGCATGCAGGATACGCCAATCACACCAGCTGCTTCCATCGAGATGGCTGTGCGAATCGGACGTGAGGAAGGACTGCTCCA
Organism: uncultured Caldisericota bacterium; assembly: GCA_964426505.1. Classification (GTDB taxonomy): domain Bacteria; phylum Caldisericota; class Caldisericia; order Cryosericales; family Cryosericaceae; genus Cryosericum. The sequence goes on along the minus strand of CAYRQW010000001.1, from coordinate 30,662 downwards.
TGTCTATTCCGGGAACTTGCCGGACCATGATGAAGCCAGTGACACGATGTGCCCGAAATGCAGGGCGACAGTCGTGGAACGGCATGGTTACAGGGTGGAAGCCAGGACGGGCCTGACCTGTCCGGCGTGCGGGACGCGCATCAAGGGAGTGGATCGATGATACGGAATGCCGTTGTTGCCGGACAGTTCTATCCGGCGCAGGCTCGCGAACTACGTGAAGACATCGAGGGATACATCGAAGACTCGCGTTCGGCGACCATCAGGTCGGCTGAGGTGAGCAGGGGGCTGATCGTTCCTCATGCGGGATACATGTACTCGGGCCCGGTGGCGGGGGCGGGTTACGCCTGTCTCACGGGCCTGGACCCAGACGAGTGCATGACTGTAGTCATCCTTGCCCCGAGTCACCACGTGTGGTTCAAAGGTGCTGCGCTCCCGGAGGCAGACGTGTTTCGAACACCCTTGGGAGACGTCAGCGTGTCGGATACCGCGAAGATCCTGACGGAGGGTTCGTCAGTGTTTACATCCAGCCAGGCCCACGCCCTGGAGCACTCGGTCGAAGTGCAGTTGCCATTCCTGCAGGTGTCTCTGAAGGATTTCCGCATCATTCCGCTGGTGCTGGGAGACGTGGACCCGGCGGTGCTGGCCCGAGAGCTCCTGGCACTGAACATCGGCCGCATGGTGGTGGTAGCTTCCAGCGACCTCAGCCACTACGAGCCTTATGACGCGGCTGTGGAGCACGATCACATCACAATCGAGCGCATTCTGAAAGGAGAAGGCGGCAAGCTGGAGGGTGACGACGCATGCGGATTCATGCCGATCAGGACAGTACTGGCCATGGCACACGTACGCGGCTGGAAATCGCGGCTTGTCGACTATCGGAATTCCGGCGACACAGCAGGAGACAAGACCGCTGTCGTCGGATATGCATCAATTGTCTTCTGGGAGGGTCGAAATGGGCATGAATGAACGTGAACGCTCGCAGTTGCTCGTACTGGCGCGCGAATCGATTCGCATGAGGCTGCTGGACGCGCATGAACTGACGCCGACGCACGAGCAGTACCCCGAAAGCAAGTTCTGGCAGAACCAGGGGGTATTTGTAACGCTGACCGAACATGGCGAACTCAGAGGCTGCATCGGAACGATCATGCCGGTATCGCCTCTAGTGCAGGCGGTTGCGTCAAACGCGCTGTCGGCGGCTTTCGGTGATCCGCGGTTTGAACCGATCGAGGAAGCGGAGTTTGCGGACCTGTGCATTGAGATCTCGCTGCTGTCCGTTCCGGCCGAGCTCGCATTCTCCTCGCTGGCTGACGTTCAGTCGAAGCTGGCCACGACGCATCCCGGCGTCATTCTTCGGCGAGGTGCCTGTCAGGCCACGTTCCTTCCACAGGTATGGGAGCAGCTGCCCGACGTCAATGGTTTCCTCGAGGCTCTGTGTCACAAAGCAGGACTCCGCCCTGAGAGCCTTCATCAGCCCGGTCTGAGTATCTTCACCTACACGGTCGAGGCGTTTGCCGAAGGCTGCGAGTAGTCTGGCCACCGACGCACGAGTTCCTTGTTCTCGCGTCGCCATTGCAGCGAGAACAAGGGGGAGTGCCTCGTCGGATGGTCAAGTGGCTCAATCGCTTTCCAGACAGCAAGGCGGTACTCTTTCTCCAGCTCGAAGCACTCCAGTGCTGCCTGTTTCCGATGCTCCGGTGCTGCGCTGGCCATAGTCTCCTCGAAACGCTGCTCGAGTGGACCCCGCAACCTCTCGATGGCTTCATGCTTCTCAATGTAGTTGTTTTGCAGGTTCCGCGATATCTGCTCGTTCTGGAGCCAGTAGCTGAGTGCCTGCTCTTGCTGATCCTCACCGAACAGCCCGGCGCCCAGAGCATCCAGTACGATAGGCTTGAAAAGACCGATGCACGGTGCCGATGATCCCGTGACCCATGTGATTGGTCCTGACTTGTCAAGGTCTGCCACCATACTGCCGACTGTCTGATCGCCCACGAGGCCGCCAAAGTGCATGCACACCGAAGCGACACTTCCTTTCGAGAGAGCGTAGTCGGGATCGTCATGATGGCGCAATGCTGCTTTCATTATCGCTGTGGTGGCCGGAACGCTCGAACCGAGACATTTCAGACTGCCGGCACGGCGCGTGCGCGCTCTCGAGAACCTGGTGTACAGAGGATCAGAGAACGAGGCGGCGAAATCCATCCTGCCGTCACCACGTCGCAGGCGCTTCATCTCGGCAAAAGCCTCGGCTCCCGGCGATAGCTCATCCCAGTCGGAACCTATGGTCAGGAGGTTGGAGATCGCCCCGGTTCTGTGAACCTTTTTCCGAGCCCATTGCTTTCCGACCGTCTCCAGGACCCAGGCCTCGCTTCTGTCTGCAACCAGAAAGCTGTTGTTGTAGAAGAACCTCCTGGTGAAGCCACAGTTGCCGCCCTGGCCATGCTGTTCCAGCAGGACAATGATCTCGTCTACTGCTGAGCGAGCACTGTTGCAGCGTTCCAGGGCTAGCCTCAACAAGTCCATGCCGGTCAGTCCCGCAGCACCGTATCCCCCACGAGTGAAGACTGCTTCGTTGCCTATGGCGACACCGTGTTCGTTGACGCCCATCTCGGCGCCCCACATCCAGAACGGCCTGCAGAGCAGGACAGCGTTCGTTTCGCGAACCTGGTCGACCTCGATGTAGGTCACCTTGAGCCTGGGCTCGCGGTGGGTCCTGTGTGCCACAACTGTCAGGAGCTGGGCCTCGTTTGGCTCACGGTCGCTGTTCTTGGCCAGAAGGCTGTGACAGCCTGTAGAAGGTGGTGCAAGAGCCGCAATCGTATCACACATCTCATGTCTCCTTCAATGCCAGGATTGTGAGGCGTCGACGTATCGTTCGCCCACGATGCCTGGCGAGAGATCTAGAGAGTCTGGTTGCGCATCCATCGGTCAAGATGCTGCAGCAGGCTTTCCTGACTTTCCATAGGGAGAAACAGCGACGGTGTCGGGAGAACAGTCCGGATGCGATCCGCGTAGGTAGAGCTGAAGCTCCGATTGTCCAGCATGAAGACACTTCGAAGTGTGTGCAGATCCATCTGGTGCAGAGTGTACTGCAGCAGGGTGAGCGCATATGGAAGGTCAAACTGTCGGAATGGATCGCCTCGTCTCTCCTTGAGTATCTGCTTCAGGCGCGTTACCGTTGGAAGGAACGAGTTGGGGAATTGCAGCTTTGTGATGAATAGAAACTTCGCTGACACGATGTCGCCGAAACTCAGGTAGTCAAATGGGATGAGCAGAATGGCTCTGTTCTGGCCGGAGAACTGTTCCATTAGTTGGGTACGAGTGTGCCCGTTCTTTGGGAGCAACAGGCTGTACTCGGACAACCCTGGCTCTCGCGCAAGAAACGACTGCATGCGGCGCAGTGTCTCCAGGGAGTTCGAGGCGACCATGGCTTTTCCGGGAAAGCGCCTCATCGTTTCTGCAATGAGACGGGCACCTTCCTTCTCGAATCCAGACTCATTCGGCTTTGGCAGGTGCAGCGTCACAAACGTGGGGACGCGAGGGGCGTCTGGCTCATGGTCGACAACGACGGTGACAGGCACAGGATCCGTGAGGCCGAATGTCTCGGGCAGGAACTGCTGGTCACCCGCTGGACACACGCTCGTTCCAGCAAGGAAGAACTGGGCATGAGCGTTGCATGCCCGGACGCGTGAGGCTAGCACCGTTCTTGTGCTCGCCAGCATGACTTCCTGTCCCTGACGTTCCATCCATACGGCACATGCAGGGTTGTCGGCGTTGTCCAGGACAGATGCGAGATCTCGGCACTGTGTCAGGTACGCCATTCTCATCGTCTCCGGCAGCGCATTTCCTGCGTTTGTGAAGGCCTTCACCAGGAGATCTGCCGTGGACCTCAGCGTCGCAAACTCGCTGGCCGACCAGAGCGTTTCGCCGACTGCAATGCGTCCACGGACCCCGGCGTTGTCCTGGTGGGTCACTTTCAGATAGAGCTGATCGAGAAGGGTCCCGGCGTGTGCGGCAGCATCGGCAGCCGCTGCCAGACCGGAGGCTTCGCCTTGCTCGCCCGCTATGCCGGCGATGATGCGGAGTGTTGTTGACGCAATCTGTACTTCAGGCACGTCGAGCGCGTCACTCATCAGTTTCTCAGTCTCGGGCGACGAAACCAGAACAGGTATCGACTCACCCAGTTCGCGAAATACGTGTGGTGCCTCGGCAAGATCCGTGACGTGAAGGCGCGCAGCGCGTGCACGGGCCAGTGACTCGCGGACGGGACACACGTCGTGGAATGGGCAGTTCGACTCGAGCTGGCAGTGTGCTGCCGATATGTGGTTCACCAGACGAGACTTCTTGAGGAACAGCGGCATACCAGGAATGAAGACTGACCGTGTTTCCCACTCATAGACGACGAGAGCTGAGAGCTCAAAGCCAAATTCACGACGCATCGTAGGGCTGCGCGTCGCTGCATCAAGCAGCATGAGGCAGACGAGGTTGTTGGGGCTCTCCTGGGAGATCCAGAGAGGCCGTGAATCTCCCTGACGCGCATCTTCGAGAAGTGGTTCGATGGATGCCGGGGCGCGCAGCAGCACCGCGCACGGATGTATCGATGCCTGGATGTCCCCGAGATACCTCGCCCTCAGTGACTGAGGGTCACACTGCAGGAGGACATCATGGCCCGAATCGAGCAACGGCTTCTCTGGAGACGGCGCTTCTGCGGCAACGACGCCGAGTCTCAAGGTCTTCAGGTGTGGAAGACGGCTTCGGTCGAGGTCAGTCAGCACGATCTCCAGGCCTGCCATGCTCGCTGGCTGAATCGAGACCCTTGAATCACCAGAGTCCAGCAGTCCCAGGTCCGCCACGACAGGATAAAGAAACTGTAGTCGCTGTACGATGGAATCAGGGAGTGCAGACTGAGAGATCTTGTCTTTCAGTTTTCGATAGAAGCGAAATAGCGAAAGACTGTCACCCAGTGCTCGATGAGCTTCTTCCTTCTTGATGTCGAGAGAGTCGACCAATGCGACGAGGCTATGGCTCTGCAGGTCCGGGAAGAAGATTCGCGCGAGTTCGAGCGTATCAAAGACAGCGTTCGCAAGCTGGCCGTGGAGGGCTCTTCTCAAGAAGCCTTCGTCAAACCTGGAGTTGTGTGCCAGCAGGGGACTGTCACCTGCAAACTGCAGGAACTGGTCCACGACTTGATCGACCGATTCTGCCGGCTCGAGATCGAGAGTGGTTATCCCTGTAAGGGCAGAGATGAACTCAGGGAGACGTGCCCCTTCCTTCAGGCGGCAGAACTGTTCAAACCGGCCAACCTCCTTGCCCCCACGTACCTTGACGGCTCCGATCTCGATGATCTGATCGGAAGCCTGGTCGAGACCTGTTGTTTCGAGATCGAAGAAGACGAGTTCCTGTTCGTTTTTCAAGTGATTCCTTTCTACTTGAAGTAGGCAATTGTCACCCCATCGCCACCCTCTTCGGGGCTCGAAAAGCTGAAGTGATCAATACTTGGCAAGGTCTTGAGGAATTCATGGATCTGCTTTCGCAGGATGCCCGAACCCTTGCCGTGGCAGATGTAGACAAATGAAAGGCCTGACAGATAGGCTACATCGATGTATTTGTCGAGTTTCTCGAGCGCCTCGTCGACCCGGCTCCCATGCAGGTCGATCTTCATGGGAACGAACGGCAGCGTCGGTTCATGTGCTCCGCTGTACTGCATGGCACGGTTCTGATACGAGTTGAGCTCAGGTTCGGACAGCTTGCGTACTTGAGCTTCAGGCACCGTCGTGCGCATGGAACCCGACTGAAGGACGAGTTTGCGTTTCTCTTTCATGACGTCGATGACGATGGCCTGCTTGTTGACCGACGTAATGATGACCAGATCCCCCGGCAGGATCTCCTCGACTGGTGTGAACGGAGGCTTTTCTTCATATGGTTCCGCTTTCTGGACCAGCTCTTCGCGCGTGGCTTCGACCTCCCGCTTGGCATCGCGGGCGGCCTGCGGCTGGTTTTTCAGGCTCTCCTGGTACTGCTTCATCAGATCGTCCATGCGTCTGCTGACATCGTCGACGATGCGCTGGGCTTCGGCATGGGCTGTCTTGAGCTCCTGTTTTTCGTTTGCCTCGAGCAGCGCAAGTTTCTCCTCATAGTCATCGCGAAGCTTCTCGAGTTCCTGCTGGTTGACATTCATGGTTTCCTTGGTCTGGTTGATCTCCTGGGAATCAGTCACGATGCGGCTCATCAGCTCGGTGGTTGCCTTGTGCTCGTTGCTCAGTTCGTCGTGCGCGAGCGCGAGCACGGCTTCAGGCAGCCCCAGTCTCTCACAGATGGTGAATGCGTGGCTGTCGCCTGGCGAACCAAGGATGAGCTCGTAGGTGGGTTGGAGAGTCTCGACATTGAATCCGACTGATGCGTTTCGAACCTGGTCATAACGGTAGGCAAGCAGCTTCAAACTGCTGTAGTGTGTTGTGATGACCGTCGTCACTCGCTTCTGATACAGGAAGTCAACGATGCCGGTGGCAATCGCTGAGCCCTCTTCGGGGTCAGTGCCAACACCAAGTTCATCCAGTAGAACAAGGGAGTAGCGCGTCGCCTGTGCCAGGATGCGGACGATGTTGGATGTATGCGCTGAGAAAGTCGACAGACTCTGTTCGATACTCTGCTCATCGCCGATGTCCACGAAAACCTCGTCATAGAGGCCTACTGTGCATCCATCCGAAGCTGGGATGAACAGCCCAGCCTTGCTCATCAGGACTGTAAGGCCGAGAGTCTTCAGTGCAACAGTCTTGCCTCCCGTGTTTGGGCCAGTTATGACTACCATGAAGTAGTCCTTGCCAATGGAGAACGAGATCGGAACGCAGTCCGCGACGAATGGATTGCGAACGTTGCGCAAGCTGGTCTCCAGGTTGGGGCTTACAGATGGCTTGACACCGCTCCAGGACCTGGCCAGGCGTCCCTTGGCCAGAGTGAAGTCGAGGTGACCCGCCACGTTCAGCGATTTCTCCACGTCTGGGGCGGCCTTCGCGATGAGGTCTGTAAGGTAGAGGAGAATACGCGATATCTCCTTCTTCTCATCGGACTGCAAGATCTGCAGCCGATTGTTGAGGTCGATCACTCGCGTGGGTTCGACAAACAAGGTCATGCCACTGTCGGACTGGTCGTGGACAACCGACTGAATTGCATCCTTGAACTCTCGTTTCACCGGGATCACGTACCGGTCGTTTCGCATCGTAACGATGCGGTCTTGAACGGCACGGCCATAGGTCTCGCTACCGAGAATGTCCTGCAGTACCTTGTTGATCGTCTTCTGCAACTCGATCTTCTCACGACGAATGGCTGCGATGTTGATCGATGCATCGTCGAGGATGTCGCCATCCTGATTGACACAGCGCTCAATCTCCTGTGCCAGAGAGGAAAATGGCTTAACGTCCTGAGAAACGCTGAACAGCGCGGGATAGAGGTCCTTGATTGTCACGAAGGCTTTTCGCACCCGCGACAACTCATTCAGGACGACACAGACTCTCCACACTTCCTGACCGGCGAGCTGGAGGCGAACCTTGGCCTTGTCCAGTTCGGCCCTCACGTCGAGGAGATTGCTGAGCGTCAGATCGCCAAATCTCTCGAGGTACGAAGACGCTTCATCGGTCTCGGCCTGGGCCGCCCTGATGGCGTCTATACTGTCGAGCGGAACGAGTCCACGCGCTTCTTCGGCACCCAGAACCGACTCGGCATGCGATGCCAGAGTCTCCTGGATGCGGTCGAAGCCGACCTTGCCATATGTGTACGCGCGAAACGCCTGCTGAGCCTCTATACCAGGGTTCTTCGTAGTATACCCCCTACACGAGTTGCGAGGGCGGTCTCGACGGAACTGACAAGGACATCGACTTCCTCGCCCAATAGCGTTCGGTCGGGTGAGGCAAACTCCATCGAGAAGCCCACGCTCTTCTTGCCTGTCGGCAGACTGCCCCCCTGGAAACTGTCGAATACGACAACTGCTTTCAGAAGGACCCCCCCTTGTTCAGCGACGATTGCCTGCAATTGGCCTGCCGGTATGCCGCTGTCTACAAGGACAGCAATGTCACGGCGGACTGACGGGAACCTGGAGAACTCCTTGAAGCTTATGGTCGGGATGTTCTTGAGCAATGCATCGACACTGAACTCAGCGTAGAAGGCCTCCCGATCCAGGCCAAGCAGGACGCCCACTTCGTGGTTAAGAATGCCGAGTGTGCCGAGTGCTGTGGTATCCGAGGAAACCAGAGCACCAGCACCGTTTTCCAGGAGGACACTGGTGGATGGCGCGACATTGCATGGCACATGCAGAGCACGAAGAACAGACTCGATGATGCCCTTCAACACGAAGACGCTGGCAGCGGCAGCGGGCGTCGTCCAGTTGGCGTCCTGCCACTTCCCCACGAGAAGAACCCCGACCTTCGTTTCCTCTTCGAAGGACCGGTTTGAGGTACTGAACGTCTTGCCTATCTCAAAGGAGGCAAAGCCTTCGCGGCCTCGCGACAGGTTCCGTACTGCGGCTCCGGCAAGGCCGACGACCATGGTGGGGCGCAGGGCATCCCAGTCGACGGTGAGCGGGTTGAGCAGGAGAGGCGCTGGAGGCAGTCCCATCGCCGACACCGTGCTCTCACGCACGAAGCTGACGGTGCGTGACTCGACAAGTCCGATTCCGACGAGCAGCTGACGCAGCTGTTTGCACAGCGTCTTGAGACGAGACTCCGAACCGCGGCGCAGGACCAGGCTTGGGGAGTGGGAGGGAAACTCGTCATAGCCCTCCATTCTGACAATCTCCTCAACGTACTCGGGCCAGGATGTCAGATCGCCGCGGAACGACGGTGGGGTCACTGACATCGTTGCTCCTGCGATCGACGACCTGATGCCTTCGTAGCCAAAGAGCCGTTGTATGTCCAACGGGTCGAGGCTCGAACCCAGATACCCATTCAGCCGATCCAGATCGAGTTTCAGTGGTGACTTTGCAGGAACAGGGACCCCAGCACAAGCCAGACGTGACACGTAAGAGCCAAAACACTGTTCACGGGCGAGCGCCGTAAGAACCGAAGGGACGGCACCGACAGTGAGCCCTGGATCGGTACCGCGTTCATAGAGATACGCGGCGTCAGTCCTGATGTTGAGATGCCTGCTCGCTCGTGCGACGGCTCGCGGGTCAAAGTGTGCTATCTCAAATACGACGCGCGTTGTCGCGGCCGTAACGCTGGAAGACTGTCCTCCCATGACTCCGGCGATAGCTATTGGACCGGCAGTGTCTGCAATGATGAGCGTACCGGGTTCAGGAGTGCGCAATACGCCGTCCAGGGTGACAATGGTTTCGCCAGGCAAGGACTTCCGTACGATGATGTGGTGGTCTTGAACGCGGTCGTAGTCGAAGGCGTGAGTCGGCTGTCCGTACTGTTTCAGGCAGAGATTGGTCATGTCGACAATGCGACTGACAGGGCGCACACACAGCTGATAAAGCTGAGTCCGGAAAGCATGACTCGACTGGCCGGCGACGATGTCCTGCACCAGGACACCTATGTAGGTACTGCACAGATCCGCATCCTCTACGGTCACAACCAGGTCACCGTCATTCCGAGCGTGCGGAAGGACTGAGGGCAGGGGCAGCTTTATGTCATCCATGTCGAAGGGCCGGTTCGCCTCTCTCGCCTTCAGCACTTCTACCCACCGGGCCAATCCGAGAACTGAAAGGGCGTCGCCCCGGTCAGGCGTGACACCTATTTCGAAGGCGGTGTCTGCCACCGGCCAGGCTTCCTCGAAGAGGCTCCCGACAATCGCTCCCGACCCCAGATGCAGGATACCGTCCTTCTCTTCAGACGACAGGAGATCTCCGTCGAGGCCCAGTTCTTTCCACGAACAGAGCATGCCGAGTGACTCTACGGTGCCAAACGTCCGTGACGTGATATCCATGCCATCGGCGGTTCTGCCACCTGGAATCACCACGGGCACGATGTCGTCTTCACGGACGTTTTTGGCAGCCGTGCATACGCTTGTGATCCCACGTGGACCCAGGTCGAGGCCTATGACCTGAAGCCTGTCTTGTGTCGGGTGCGGCGCAGTATGAATGACCCGTGCGACGAAGACGTCCTTGAAGGTGACTTCAGTTCTCTCGGTGGATTCGACCTCGATGCCGATGTTGCCCAGCACTGTCACCAATTCCTCGGAAGTGTAGTCAAAATCGATCGCGGCACGCAGTGCGGAAAGCTTGATTCTCATCCAGTCACCTCAGAACTGACGCAGGAAGTCCAGGTCGTTGTCGTAGAACATGCGAATGTCGCGAATGCCATATTTGATCATGGCTATACGCTCGATGCCCCACCCAAACGCAAATCCCTGGTAGACGCTGGTATCGTATCCGACCTCGCGCAGTACGTTCTGATGGACCATTCCTGAGCCGCCCATCTCGATCCATCCGGAGTTCTTGCAGGTCGGACAGCCCTTGCCTCTGCAGATGGGACACGAGATCGCTGTCTCAGCACCCGGTTCAACAAACGGGAAGAATGAAGGAAGGAGCTTGACGTTGGTGGATGAGCCGAAGACTCCTTTCACGAATTCCTGCAGCACTCCCTTCAGATCTGCGAACGTAACGCCCTTGTCGATGACGAGGCCCTCAACCTGCGTGAACACTGGAGTATGGCTTGCATCCACCGCGTCGCGGCGATAGCATCGGCCTGTGGCGACCATTCGTATCGGCGGGTTCTGCCGCTTCATTGTGCGAACCTGAATGGGCGACGTATGTGTACGCAAGAGCATCCCGGGCGCCAGGTAGAACGTATCCTGCATGTCACGTGCGGGGTGGTCCGCTGGGATGTTGAGTGCCTCGAAGTTGTAGTATTCCTGCTCGACCTCAGGACCCTCCTCTATGTCGAATCCCATGGAAAGGAAGACGGACTCGACCTCCTCTTCCACTTGGCTGAGGATATGTCTCTTGCCGTCGGACATGAGCTGCCCTGGCAGGGAGAAGTCGATGTCATACATGTGCGTCATTGAAGACAGGTCGGACAGTCTCTGCTCGAAGGCTTGCACTGCCCATTGTTTGAGTGCATTGACCTGTTCGCCATACTGTCTGCGCTGGTCTTCGGCCACACCCGATATCTGCTTGAGCAATGTCGTGACTGCGCCTCTCTTTCCCAGGTACTCGATCTGTGCTTCTCGAACGTCCTGAGTATTGCGAGCGGCAGTCAGTCTCGTCTCCAGGGCTGTACGGATTTCGTCTATCGTGCTTGGCATTTGCTGCTCCTCGTTCAGTGTCAATCTGGCAATTATCATATGAATTGTACGTTGATTCGCCATGCTTACAAGCGTGAGTGCGGTTTGCACAAGTCGCTTGGTGACACGCGTCGGGTGTGTCGAGCCAGACTGAGAGGCAGAAGACGGCGCCTGTCTGCGTGGAACCTCCGTGTTTGTGAACAAGACTCTGGATACTGACGAGGGCGCAAGATACACATAGGAGTCAGCCGTCAGAGCCAACCCGGGGGCCACCGATTCGATGGGGGTCCTGTTCGATGAGACGGCTATCGGTGGCACTCGAAGGCTGGCAATGAACATCACAGGCGTTCCCCGAAAAGTGCGGTATATGGCTGGTTCCTGACGATCGAGTCAAGTTGACGAACGACTGACTTGCTTTGCATGTGAGCGTCACGGCCGCTACTTGTCGCTCAGGACAGACTTGTCGCCACACGACAACGGAAGTCTCCGGTGGAGTGAGATGACTCCACGGGACAACAGGACTCGTGCACCAATTCCGCTATACTTCTTTCTGGTAGAGGTCGGCGCATATCCCTGCAACGAGGAGATGTCATGGCCATGAAGTCCAGGGGAAGCAAGCACGTTGGCAAGAACCAGACGAGTATCAAGGCAGAGAACACGTCCAGTATTCTGCGAACCGTTCATGAAACGAACGACATTTCGCGGGCCGACCTGGTCCGACTCACTGGTCTGACGGCTCCGACGGTCTCACGCATCGTTTCCTTTCTGGTCGCGCAGGGTGTCGTGACCGAATCGCCGGGAGCAAGTACAGGCGTAGGACGCAAGCCGGTCGTGCTGCATTTCAACGGCAGGTCGCGCTACATAGTAGCCATCGATTTTTCGTGGGCGCATGTTCGGACGGCGCTCATGGACCTGGGTGGTGGCATTCTTGACCTCACTGAACGCACCATCGACTCCAGAGGCTCGATCAAGACAGAGTTCGAGAGTGTCCTCGAGGCTGTGCAGGAACTGCTGAACCGTCATCGTGGCATCAAGGTCATCGGGCTGGGTTTCTCCGCGCCAGGCCTCATCAATTCTGAGGCGGGCGTGGTCATAAGTGTTCCGAACTTTCCGTCGATCCGTGACTTTCAGGCCCGGCAGCTCCTGCAGGCACGCTTCGGTCTTCCGACGTTCGTCATCAATGACGCAAATGCGGAAGCCGTAGCGGAGAAGTTTTTTGGTCAGGGTCGGGACACTTCGGATTTCGTCCTTGTGCACCTCGGTTATGGTATCGGTGCCGGTATCATCGTGGGGGGGCGTCTGTATACGGGCAATTTCGGAGTCTCGGGCGAAATCGGCCACACGTCGGTCGATCGCCGTCATGGGAAGTGGTGTGACTGCGGAAACCGTGGGTGCGTCGAGCTGTATGCGGGTCTGCGTGGCATTCTTGAAGATGCGTCCGCTGAGGCTGGTCGCGAGTTGTCGTTTGCGGAGCTTCAGCGACTGGCCGCCGAGGGGAATGCCAGGATACTGGGGGTCCTGAAAGAGAAGGGTGAGCTCGTCGGATATGCCATTGTCAATCTGGTGAACCTGCTTGCTCCTCAGCGAATCATCGTCACGGGCCAGGTGGGGGCTCTTGGTGCCCCGATTCTGGAGCCCATGAAGCGCATCATCGCCGAACGTTGCTTCTATCATGTTGCTGATCAAGTCTCCATAACGCTGTCTTCCCTGTCCGAAAACAGTACCCTTCTTGGAGCAATGACCGTCGTGCTGGACGACTTCCTCGAGAACCCGTACGATTTCCTGAACAATCGAGAAGAACGCCATCGCTGAGGTGCTTCGCCCTGCCGGCTTGACAGTTCCCGCTGCCAACGTAGAATGACCTGAATAGTAACGTTACGTACAAAACTGATTGAGGGGCTGGCAACATGGAGATATCAAGAGCGGAAACACGGACAGTGGCCGGTGTCGATGTAGGCGGGACCAAGGTCACATTCATCCTCTGGTCTGGTGGCTCCGTGACACACAAGACAGTGCTGCCGTACGCTGCCAGGTCCGGCCCTGAGTTCACAAAACTCATTCTGGAAGGAATGGGTGACCTCCTCAGGGGTGCACACGATGCGGGAACTGTCATCGCAGCGACCGGTATAGGGTGTGCTGGTATGGCTGATCAGAAACGTGGGATTCTGCTGTTCTCGCCCAATATGCCCCGGGTGAGGAACGTGGCATTAGCGGACATCGTCGCCAGAGCCACCGGAACTCCCGCGTATCTGGAGAACGATGCCAACTGCGCACTCTTCGCAGAGTGGGTCGGCGGCGTTGCCCTGGGCCGCCGCAACGTCGTGATGTTCGCTGTTGGGACCGGTGTCGGAGGGGCTCTCATTGTGGACGGGCATCTCTACATCGGTCGCCATGGATTTGCAGGCGAGGTAGGGCACGGTCCGATGGTCGATCGGGGTCTGGCGTGCGGTTGCGGCGGCCATGGATGCCTTGAGACTGTAGCCTCCGGAACAGGCATCGAACGATATGTCCAGCGAGCGTTGGCGCGAGGGTCAAAGAGTCTCATGACGCTAGATGACGCAGGATCAGCCAGGAGTATCGCCGGTTTCGCCCACAACGGTGATCTGCTCGCCCAGGCAGCCTTCAGGCAGGCCGCGCGTCATCTCGGCCGGGCGACTGCAACACTCATCAACACGCTTGACCCCGACATGGTCGTGCTCGGTGGTGGCGTCGCCGAATCGGGACTGCTCATGGACGGGATGAAGCGAGTTGCTGAACGACGTTCTCTCCCATGGCTGTTTGAGGGCATCGAGTTCGCCATGGCGCACTACAGGAACGACGCCGCCGCTGTCGGAGCCGCCCTTCTCGCAGACCGGCTTCTTGAGGGACAGGCCGTCTACTCAGCCTAGAGTCGTCTGACGTCCTATGGAGCCGCTCTTCGGGGTTGACTCAAGCCGATCCTGATTGTTTGCCCCTGCGAGTCGCAGGTGGAGATCGGCAGCTTCATCCTCTGTGCCCGGCTTACCCAGGAGAGCGAACATGTTGCGTTTGTAGGCTTCTACGCCGGGCTGATCAAAGGGATTGATGCCAAGCATATACCCCCCAACTGCACAGGCGACCTCAAAGAAGTATGTCATTGCTCCAAAACTGTGTTCTGAGACATCGGGTACTGCCAGCTGGAGCACGGGAACACCACCATCGTGGTGTGCAAGGAGCGTGCCAGTCCGTGCAGCGTGGTTCATGGAAGAGAGGTTCCGGCCGTCAAGATAGGTGAGCCCGTCGGGCGAATCGGCATCGCAGAGGAACATGATGTCGGCAGGGACTGCTACGTCGACGACTGTCTCGAAGATGGAGCGTGTTCCTTCCTGCACAAACTGTCCAAGAGAGTGAAGATCAGTGGTGAAGTCAGCCGACGCCGGGAAGATCCCCTTGCCGTCTTTGCCCTCGCTCTCGCCGAATAGTTGCTTCCACCACTCGCCGATGTAGTGCAGGCAGGGCTCAAAGCCTGTGAACAGCTCGATGCTCTTTCCAGCGGCATTAAGAACGCGCCGGGCAACAGCGTATCGAAGCGCGTCGTTTGCCGTCGGGGGCAGGCTGAGGCTGGCAGTGCGCTGATCGGCAGCTCCTTTCAGCATCGACCGAATATCGATGCCTGCGATCGAGAATGGAAGAAGGCCCACCGGAGTCAGTACCGAATAGCGTCCTCCAACATCGCAAGGCATGTCGAACGTGACCAGACCCTCGTCCTCGGCAAGACGGCGCAATGTCCCATGTTCAGGGTCTGTCACCGCCACCATGCGCTTGCGTGCTTCTTCCACGCCGAACCGTCGAACCAGTTCTGTCCGCAGGAGGTGGAAGGCAACTGCTGTCTCAAGGGTCGTGCCGGATTTTGAGATGACAACGACAGAAAAACGGCGGTTCTCAAGCATGTCCAGAAGTCTTCGGAATTGCCATGAACTGAGGCTGTTCCCGGCGAAAAGTATGTCAGGCATGCTCTCGGTCTCCGGGCGCGAATGGCCGCCGGCAAGAAACTCCAGACCCGCTCGAGCCCCCAGGTAGGAGCCTCCAATGCCGCAGACGACCACAGTATCAGACTGCCCGCGGATTCCGGCAGCGATACTCTCGATCCTGGTCACAACACTCGCATCTGCGTTGACGGGGAGGTCAAGCCATCCCGCGTATTTGGAGCCGGGGCCCTTTCTGTCAAGCAGGAGTTGCAACTGAAGGGCGGCATCTGCCGTTCCTCTGTCGATCTCCGCGGGATCGATGCGATCAAGCGCCCACGCACTGTCCAGTTCTATCAGTCCGCCCATGTCGACACCCCCATTTGTCTCAAGCATTGTATTGGTCCGGACCCCCGGCGCAATAGCGCCTCGGTCCGCGTCCATGAGGCGTCTGCCTCCCAGCCATGCATCCCGAGCGAGAAGAAGGCTGTCGGCATTTGCCGACAGCCTTCTTCTCAGACGGTCAGAAATGAGGAAGCTAAGGTTCGCTTATCCCGCGCAAGGATCGTCTCGCTCGTTCCTTCTCTTTGTGGCGTTTCCAGGCATACAGGACGATGGACACCGCGATGATGCCGTACGATACGAAGACCCTGAAATACTCGCCTATCATGGCTGAACCCATCAGTTGCTTGCCTGCCATGGGAGACACCACGAACATCAGGTGGAACAGGATGACGCCCACGAATACGTTGGGTATCGACGCTTTGGCAACGGTGGCTCCGCCAATGAGGAGTGCTGCTACAGCAAACGTCGCTGTCTGATCGTGACTGTTGTAAGTGTTCAGTGTTCCAATGTTCTGGAGGAACAGGATCTGCCCGTAGCACGCGAGGACGGTCGACAGGATGATCGCGATGATGCGAGTCCTCTCGACCTTTATGCCTGAGTCCTCGGAGACGCTCATGTCTTGACCGACGGCTCGCATGTCATGACCCAGTTTGGTCTTGGCAAACCACCAGATGAACACGCACAGCAGGGCGATGAAGATGAATGTGGCTACAGGAATGGTGATGCCGTCAATCTTCAGCGGAATAAGCTTGTCGAGACTCTGACGCATGTCTTTGAGATCGATAGCATTTCGGATTCCGTAGCCACGCGAAAGAATGAGGGCTGGGTTCGAGATCGGGATGATCTTGCCCATGATGTATAGCACGACCAGCTGATAGACGCCATTGATGAAGAATCCAAGGATAAGCGAGGTGACCATTTCTCGTCCTTTGGCGCGATTGAGCACGACACCCGCGATCCAGCCCAGCAGTACTGCCAGAGGCGTCGCGACCGCCATGGCAAGGAACAGGCCACCTACTCCGCTGACCCCCCAGTTCGTGACAAGGATGATCCCTATCTGGCCGGCCATGGCTCCGAGCACGATGCCAAAGTTGAGTCCCATGCCAGCCATGATGGGGAGAAGCAGTGAGAGGACGAGGAACGAATCGCGTCCCACGCGCGTCACCATTTCCTCGATAAGGTAACCTGTTGAGAATCCTGACAGCGGAATCGCGATGGCTATCAAGACTATGAACATGATCGGGACAGCGTTGCCAATGAAGAAGTGCGAGATAGTATCCTTGAATCCGGTTTTCTTTGTCATGGTATCACCTGGACTTCCTGGTCACTCGGGTGAGTGCGTAGACGATCATGCCGTCAGAGACGATGATGCGCACAACCTCAGACAGATCAGACTGAATCGCACTATTGATGACAGACGGCGTCATCGTCAGGATTCCCTGGAAGAGGATCGTGCCGATCACAGCGTTCGTGATGTTAGCCTTGTTAACGCTGGCTCCACCGATGAGAATTGCCGCGACGGCGGGAAGCGCCATGAAGAACGGCCCGTTGTAAAGCTGGATGAACCCGAAACTCTGCTGGTAGACCAGGATGCCGATGGCACCATAGACGGTGGACATGATGACAGATATGGTCCTCATCTTGTCCACATTGATACCTGCAGCACGTGCATAGTCGGGGTTTGAGCCGACGGCGGTCATCGCTGTTCCCGTCTTCGTGTGGAAGAACGCCCACATGATCAAGGCCATGAACACGAAGAACAGGATCATGCCGGTCGGGATCATGAAGTTGCGGCTTATCCTGATCGCCAGGAAATTGTCGAGAATGTGGATCCAGAATCCCTCAAGGGATATCGTCGTCCGCAGTCCGCTGCCACCATATCCCCAGATCATCTTTGGACTGTGGTAGGGGAGCAGCATCCACATCATGCACATGAACGAGACAGACGAGAAGCCCACATATGTCGCGATCATCATCTCGTCGCCCTTGACCCGGTTCAGCAGCTTGCCATAGCCCCAGCCAAGGAGCAGGGCGAATGGGGCAGCAAGGCCGATGGCTCCCAGAAAGCCCAGAATACCAGTGAGGCCGAGCTCGATGCTGATGGTCGCTCCGAGCAGCCCTGCGATAATGCCAAGGGGCAGTCCGAAGTTGAGTCCGCAGCCGGTCTGGACCATGGGAATCATTCCGAGTACCAGGATGCCGTTCATGCCAAAGCGAACGATCGTGTCGGTAATCGACTGGTCGACCCTGACGCCCACCGACGGAGCTGCAATGAAAAGCGACAGCAGCAGCAGGCCGATGATGATGCGAGGCCAGCCCGCTCTGTCGACGAATCTGCGGATACTATGCATGGCCGTCCACCTCGCTTTCTTCACTCTTGAGTTCTCCGATCATGAGCAGGCCGAATTCCTTGGCCGTGGCCGATGGGGGCAGGATGCCCGCAATACGTCCCTCGTCGACAATGGCCACCCGGTCGCAAATGGACCGCAGCTCTTCAAGCTCGGACGATACCATGATGATGGTCGTGCCGTTCTTGCGGTTGTATGTGCGAAGCGCTTCCAGGACGAGCGCTTTTGCGCCGACATCAATGCCGCGCGTTGGCTCCGAGACAAACAGGACATCCGGCTGCACGGCAAACGCCTTCGCGAGGCAGATCTTCTGCTGGTTGCCACCTGACAGTTCCTGTGCTCTCTGGTCGGTGCCTGTACACTTGATGTCCAGGGCCTTGATGTATTCCAGAGCTACACTCTGGATGGCCTTGTCATCCCGCCACTTGATGAACCCTCCGAGAAGCGGGCGGAGGAACTTGTTCTGGGATTGCATCGCATTGAAGGCAATGTTCCAGTCGAGAGCTTCTTCGAGCAGCAGCCCGACACCTCGACGATCCTCGGACACGAATGCCATGCCCGCGGCCAGCGCTGCCGCAGGGTCATTCAGGCGAATTGGCTTGCCGTGCAAAGTGATCTCGCCTCCCGCCGCGTACAAACCCATGATGCCGTTCGGGATACCGAGTTTGCCTTGTCCCGCCAGCCCGCCGATACCGAAGATCTCACCCTTGTGGACTTCCAGGCTCACATCTCTTACGGTTTCGCCCGGCATGTCGACCCACAGATGGCTGACGGTCAGGATTGTCTCCTGCTGTTCGTAGAGTGTTCCGGTGGTGATCGGCTTTGTATTCACACTGCGGCCAACCATCAGTTCGGCGATCTGCCCGATATCAGTGTCGCCGGTTGCAACCTCTTTCACGACTTGCCCATCCCTGAGAATGACTATACGATCGCATATGTCGAGGATCTCTTGCAGGCGGTGTGTGATGAAGATGATCGCAATGCCGGTAGCGGCAAGCCTGCGAAGTGAAGTCAGAAGAACCTGTGCCTCAGACTCTGTCAGAACGGCCGTGGGCTCATCGAGCACAAGCACCTTCATCTCGGGACGATGGATCTCACGCGCAAGCTCTGTGAACTGCTTGTGGCCGACGGGCATCTCAGAGACCAGAGTGTCGGGGTTGATCTCGACGCCCAGCAACTCGATGGATCTCTCAGCAACGGCACGCATCTCTGGAAGATCGAGAGTTTTCATGCGCGGACCAAAGACCTTTGTGACGACGTTATCATGAAGGATTTCGCCGTTCAGGAGGATATTCTCCGTGGCGCTGAAGCCAGGAATCAGCGAGAATTCCTGGTGAACCATCCCGATCCCTGCTCTGAGTGCGTCGAACGGATTCTGAAAGACGACTTCTTTGCCGTCGATGCAAACCTTGCCGGTGTATCCTCCAGTCTGGGCAATGACGCCCATGCCGAAGAGAATGTTCATCAGGGTCGATTTGCCAGCTCCATTTTCGCCGACAAGACCAAGCACCTCGCCGCGGTTGACATCGAGACATACGTCGGTCAGGACCCTGTTTCCAAAGTAATCCTTGGTGATGCCCTGCATTTGAAGCAGGGGCTGCTGTTCGGTCATCAGTACCACCTCTCAGAGATTGATCGCCATGAGATGCTGCGCTCGAACTCCGTCGTTCATCTGATGGCCGTCGGCCCAGACACGATTCTGGAGTCTGATCCCGACAGGCGTCAATCAACGGTGTCTGCGGCGCACATCGAGTACGGCACGGCGACAGAAAGCAAGGAATCCCGACTAGACACGCCTGCTTGAAGCACGATCTCCAACCACTGCAGGGCGACCCGAATTTCGTTCGGGCCGCCTCTGCCGGACCCCATTACCTTCAAATATGGCGCCGGGGCTGTGTACCCCGGCGCCATATCGTCGTTTCCGGTCTATGCTCCTGGAGCTTTGAACGTCAAGTACTTCGCAGGGACTGTCTGCTTCGTTGTTCCGAGGTAGCCCTTGCCAAAGACGTACGTGTCCTGGTAAACCAGTACGTGATTGGGTGATGCGGTATTGGTGTTCAGGTCCATGTAGTTGGATCCATTCCATGTCACGCCCGGCGTGAACTTCGCGTAGGAGGCAAACAGGTCTGCATTGTTGCCCAACTTCGCTGAACCCTCGATTATGCGCTTGGCATACTCGCCGAGGCCGGCAGTTGTTGTGTATCCATAGGAGAAGGCCCATGTTCCGAAGCGCTCCGAGCCACCCTGGGCAACGACAGCCTCTTCAACCTTGTTGAGGATGGCCGGCCAATCACCTTGCTCAGCCTTGAGGTCAATGCCGAGAGCTCCCGGATAGCCCATCAGGGGTGATGGGAGGTCGGCTTCGACAAACAGGCCGCCGTATTTCATGAGCTGCTTGAGCAACGGCTCGGTCTCTGCATCGTTAGTGCAGAAGAATGCAGTCTCCTTGCCGTATTTCTGTACCCAGGCGGGGGTCTTCTCGAGCATGAACTGCTGTGCGCCGGCCACACCGACGTCGCTGGTGGGATCAGGCGCAGTCTCGAAGACGAACTTGAGACCCAGATCCTTGCACGCTTCCTCCATGATGTAGCGTCTGCGGCTCAGCAGTTCGTAACTCATGTGACGAGGGAACGAGACGTGAACGAACGTCTTGGCACCCATCTCCTTGGCGGCCCAGATGATAAGGTAGCCGCGGGCGACGTTGTCGGCGCTGACGGCCTGATCGGCTGCAGCTTCAATGACGTTTGGATCTTCGTGTGGTTCTCCGGCAAAGAGCAAGATGTCCGGGTTCTTCTCACGCACGCGCTTGAAAGCCTCAGCTGTGCCAGGGACTGCCTGGTTGACGACAATGGCCTTCATGAGAGGATCGTCGGCAAGGCCAACTATCTGGGAGATCGTCGTCTCCTGCTCGGACGTGAAGTTGTCCGGGTAGGTCACGGTCGTGATCATGCCACCATCGGCCGAATTACCGTACAGCTCCACGAGGCGTTCGCCGCCGCGGAGGTCGTCTTCGGACTGGGAGACTGTGCCGGTAACGACACCGATATGGAACTTGGCACCGGTACCATCATCAACGGGAGCCTTCTTGCAGCCAGTAAACAGGACTGCGACGAGCATGAATGCCAGCAATATTGTCAGCAGCTTCTTCACTCTCTCTTCCTCCTCTAAAGAATTAGCCCTAGTTCAGCCTGAAGATATATGTAGCACAGTCACGGCTTTTTTCAAGGTTTCTTGATGTGTTCGGGGTGCGGTTGTCGGCGCTCGTGTCGAAGTACATCTATGCAGAGACCCCGGCCGAGAAGGCCGGGGTCTCTGCAAACGGGCAAGTGAAGCAGTAGTGTCCTAGTACTCAGGATAAGCCGGAGCGGCAGGCGCCGAGCTCTCCGCCTTCGGAACAGTCGTGACCATGGCCGCTGTCGAGAGGAGGAGGCTTGCGATGCTCTCTGCGTTCAGCAGCGCGAGGCGCGTGACTTTGAGAGGGTCAACGATACCACTCTTGAAAAGGTCCTCGAACTTGTTGTTGAGAGAATTGAACCCGAGATCGTCGTCGCCCTCAAGAACCTTCTGGACAGCAATGACGCCCTCGTAGCCGGAGTTGTCGGCAATGATTCTGAGCGGCTCGCGAAGAGACTTGCGAACGATCTCAGCCCCAGTCTTCTCGTCGCCAGTCAGTTTCAGGCCGTCGATGGCCCGTCCTGCCTTCACGAGAGCTGCACCGCCGCCGATGATGATGCCCTCTGCCACGGCTGCCTTGGTAGCATTGACGGCATCCTCGACTCTGTGCTTGAGTTCCTTCATGGCTGTCTCAGTGGGTGCGCCGACCTTGATGATAGCGACGCCGCCAGCAAGCTTCGCCAGGCGCTCCTGAAGCTTCTCCTTGTCGTAGTCTGACTTGGTCTCCTCGACCTGCTTGCGGATCTGGCCGATGCGGGACTTGATCTCTTCCTTGGCTCCCTTGCCGCCAACAATAGTCGTGTTGTCCTTGTCGACCTTGACTTCGTCGGCAGTACCAAACATGTCCTCGGTGACCTTCTCGAACGTGAGGCCGAGGTCTTCGCTGAGAACCTTGCCGCCCGTAAGGATGGCGATATCTTCCAGCATGGCCTTGCGCCTGTCGCCGAATCCCGGTGCTTTGACGGCAACGCATGAGAACGTGCCACGCACTTTGTTGAGGACGATGGTCGCGAGTGCTTCACCCGTGATGTCGTCGGCGACGAGCAGGAACGGACGCCCCTTCTGGGAGAGTTTCTCCAGCACGGGCAGGAACTCCTGGATGGACGTGACCTTCTTGTCGGTGATGAAGATAAGAGGGTTCTTGAGCACGACTTCCATGCGGTCGGGGTCGGTCACGAGGTACGGCGAGATGTAGCCGCGGTCGAACTGCATGCCCTCAACGGTCTCAACCTTCATCTCAAGACCCTGGGACTCTTCGACGCTGATAACGCCGTCCTTGCCCACTTTCTCCATTGCGTCTGCGATTGCCTCGCCAACGGCGGGCATCTTCGAGGACACGGTGGCAACCTGAGCCTTCTCTTCCCGAGTCTTGACCTGGCGAGACAGTTTCTTGAGTTCATCGACGACAGCGGTCGTCGCCTTGTCCATGCCAGCCTTGAGTGCAACGGAGTCTGCGCCGGCAGTGACGTTCTTGATGCCTTCCTGAATCATGACCTGGGCAAGGACGGTCGCCGTGGTTGTTCCGTCACCGGCCTGGTCCTCAGTCTTCTGGGCGATTTCCCTGACGAGCTGGGCACCGATGTTCTCGTTTGGGTCCGCCAGTTCAATTTCCTTGGCGATGCTGACGCCGTCGTCGGACAGGACCGGTGAACCGAACTTCTTCTCGAGTGCTACGTGGCGGCCCTTTGGCCCTAGCGTAACCTTGACCGTATTGGCCAGTCTGTCGACGCCAGTGCGAATCTTCTCATATGCCTCATCGTTATAGATGATCTGTTTCGCGTCCATAGTCATTCCTCCTTACTTGACGATGGCGAGGATATCATGCTGAGACAGCACGACATACTCTTCTTCGTCGAGTTTGATTTCGTTGCCGCTGTACTTCGAATAGACAACCTTGTCGCCTTCCTTGACCTCAAGTGGAACCTTGGTGCCATTGTCCAGCATGACGCCGGAGCCAACTGCCATCACGGTGCCCTGCTGGGGCTTTTCCTTGGCGCTATCAGGCAGGACAATGCCACTCTTCATGGTTTCTTTGACTGTTTCGACCTTAATGACCACGTGATCACCGATTGGTACAAGCTTTGCCATATTGTCGTACCTCCTGTACTAGAAAGTCTGAATGGATTAGCACTCTCTTTGCATGAGTGCTAACTCATTATAGGAGAGCGCGTTGAGCTGTCAAGTATGGGAGGAGTCCAGCGTGGTCTCCTGATGGAGCGGGCAAATGGAGTGTTGCACAAAACCGGGGTTCCTGCTAAGATAGTTACCTTGATATGACCTATGAAACCTGCATAGAAGTTCCATTCCAGAGCCGGTGCCGTCAGTCCACTGAGGGCATCGGCATCCTGCTTGGAAGTTGTCTGCTCGAGACGCTGGCACAGGGGCGCCGCGACGCATTGATCGTCGGACTCGTTGGGCCCCTGGGTGCCGGCAAGACTGTCCTCACCGGAGCGCTGGCCACAGCCCTTGGTGTCGATCGGGCAAGCGTCGCCAGTCCGACCTTTGTCCTGGAGCGGAACTATCAGGGCAAGGAACCCGTGAGGCACTTTGACCTCTATCGCATCGATGATCCCGGACAGCTTGTTGAAATGGGCTTCGAGGAGGAGTTGGACAAGCGCGGCGTGACAGTCATCGAGTGGGCTGAGCGATCTGGAGGACTTCTTGAGATGTACGAGCGTATCGAGGTCCACTTTGAAGTCCTGGGCGACGAAGTCAGGCGTATCGTTCTCCGCGATTTCTACCAGCCTTCCATTGTAGCGAGGTGTTTCGGTGTCGAGAGAGTCCCTGCTTCTCATTAACACCGCAACTGTCTCGGGCGTTGTCGGTCTGGCCCAGCGAGGTGAAGTTGTGACGCAGGTTCCACTTCAGCTGGCAGTTGCGTCCAACATGGTCCTGGCTGCTGTCGATCAGGTCCTCGTAGAAGCAGGATGCACGCTTGATGACGTGGAGACGGTTGTACTGGTCAAGGGTCCCGGAACATTCACTGGGTCGCGGGTCGGCGCAAGTATCGCCAAGGCGATAGCCTATGCGACTCCCTGCTCACTTCTCTCTGTCACCACGTTGGAAGCAGTGGCCTGGAGCGGGTTCCTGATCGGCGTAGCATGTGTCGACAGGGGCCCTGTGTGGGCGCTTCTGGATGCTCGTCGTCACGAGTTCTACGTGCAGAGCTTCGGGGTGCGCGGCGGCGTGGTCGTACCGCGTGCAGCATCTGCGTGTATGGGACCGGGCGTCTTCGATGCAGTGCGTGAGGCGGGCGGGCTTGCCGTGTGTTCATTCTCGCAGGCGGCAGTTCCGGAGAACCAGCGCCCGCACGAAGGCGAGAAGGTCACGTGGCTGTTCGACGTGCATCCGAGCTGTGCAGGCATCCTTGCTGCTTCGGTGAGAGCGCGGAGGGAAGACCCTTTCACGCTTGAGCCGCTGTACCTTCGCAGCACGGAGGAATTGTTCGACAACTCGAAGGCGCCGTCGTGACATCCGAAGGATCGATCATGGTCCGGGCGGCAAGTGTCCGGGATCTCAAGGCTATCTGGGAGATCGAGGAGGCATCCTATGCCACGCCGTGGCCCAAAGAGACCTTCTTCGTAGACATCACATTCAACGCAGACGCGAAGTACTTTGTCGCCATGATCGAAAGACACATTGTCGGGTTCATAGGCGGCTGGTTCAAGGAAGGCAAGCTCCATATCGTCAATGTCGCCACCAACCCCTCTTCTCGTGGATCCGGCGTAGCGAAGCAGCTCGTCCTGTTTCTGCTGGACCTGGGCCGCGATCTCAAGATGGAAAGCGCCTTTCTTGAGGTTCGGAGGTCCAACGTGGCAGCGCAGAGGCTCTACGAGGGGCTGGGTTTTGCAGTAACGGGCCTGAAACCCATGTATTACCCTGACAACCTTGAAGATGGTCTGCTCATGACAAAGGAGCTGCGCAGTGCGCATACTGGGGATTGAAACGTCTTGCGACGATACTGCAGCAGCTGTCGTAGACGACACCGGACTGGTCCTGTCATCCGTCATTTCGAGCCAGGATTCGTTCCATCGGAAGTACAACGGCATTGTTCCTGAGATCGCCTCTCGCCGGCACACAGCGACGATAATCGCCACTATTGATGAAGCCCTTCTCCAGGCAGGCATGCGGATCGGGGATGTAGACGGAATCGCCGTCACCTACGGTCCCGGATTGATCGGTTCCCTTCTGGTGGGTGTAGAGACGGCAAAGGGTCTTGCGTATGCCAGCCGCAAGCCTCTCATCGCTGTGAATCACCTGGAGGGCCATGTCATGGCCTCGTTCCTTCGAGATCCCGGAAGCGACCTGCAACCACTCTCGGGAGATGATTTTCCATTGCTGGCGCTGATCGTATCGGGCGGGCACACGGAGCTAGTCTATACGGACCGTTGGCTTCACTACAGAGTTCTGGGGGCCACCCGCGACGATGCGGCGGGTGAGACGCTGGACAAGTTCGCCAAATATCTGGGGCTCGGGTATCCGGGTGGCCCCGTGATCCAGAAGATCGGTGCAACGGGCGATCCGTCATACCATGCGTTTCCCAGAATCACGTTCAGCCGGGCAGGATACGAGTTCAGTTTCAGTGGCCTCAAAACTGCTGGTATCAACTACGTGAAGTCTCTGAGATCGGAGGAGCTCGAAGCCCGCCTCCCAGATGTTGTGGCCAGCTTCGAAACAGCAGTCGTCGGGGAGCTTGTGAACAAGTCGCTCAGAGCCGTGCGCGAGTTCTCACCGCGAGCTTTGACGGTTGTGGGCGGCGTCGCTGCCAACAGACGGCTGAGAGACGGGTTCGCAAAAGCCGGGGGTGTGCGGGTCTATTTCCCGTCGATGAAGTACTGCACCGACAATGGTGCAATGATTGCCTACGCCGGGGTACGACGGGCAATGCTGGGTACGCCGGCAGCCATCGACCTGGATGCATGTTCCTCGCTGGGAATCGAGGACAGTTCGCTGGACTCCTGATCGAGGCCGGGGTATCAGATCTGTCTGGCTCAGCGTCGACACGGTTGCACGAG
Organism: uncultured Caldisericota bacterium; assembly: GCA_964426505.1. Lineage (GTDB taxonomy): Bacteria > Caldisericota > Caldisericia > Cryosericales > Cryosericaceae > Cryosericum. Next base: position 4,646 of record CAYRQW010000001.1, on the reverse strand, counting down.
AGGCTGGGTTGCCGATAATGAAAGCAGCATGAACGATATGCACCTGACATGGAGGCGGGAGATGGATGTTCGCGAAGAAGGCAAGCCGTTCAGTGCGACTGGCACGAGTGGCATTGGCTGTCTGGTCATGCAGGGGTTCACGGGAACAGTCGGGAGTATTCGGTACTATGCAGAGCAGCTCGCGGCAAGAGGACTCACGATTGAGGCTCCACGCCTGACCGGTCACGGGACCCAATGGCAGGACGTCAACAAAGCTCGGTACACAGACTGGATCCGAGATGTGGAACAGGCGTATCAGGTGCTGACTGCCAGTTGTGGAAAGGTGTTCGTCACGGGACTCTCCATGGGCGGAACGCTCATTCTCTATCTTGCAGAGCACCATCCCGAGATCGCCGGCGTCATTCCTGTCAACGCACCCGTCTTCATGACGGACAAGCGTGCGCCTTTTCTGCCCATCATGAAATACCTGATTGCATCGACTCCTGCCATCGCGTCTGACATCATGGAACCCGGCATCGTCGAACCTGCCTACGACAGAACCCCGACGGCCGGTGCCCATGAGATGGTGAAGCTCCTTGGAGTCACACGCAGGGACTTGGGACTCATTTCCCAGCCACTGCTTGTCATGCGTTCAGTACACGATCATGTGGTTCCACATGAGTGCGGCCCGTTCATCATGGAGCATGTCGCCTCCAAGGACAAGGAAATGGTCGTCTTCGAGAGATCGGCCCATGTCGTAACGATGGATTACGACAGGGATGGCGTGGTCGACAGCGCGTGGAGGTTCATCCAGAGGCTCTCACACTGAACACGCAGAGACAAGCACAGAAGAGACAAGCGGATGGCCGAAAGGCCATCCGCTTGTTATTCCATTATCTGCATGCTTGTCTTTTACATGGTAGCGCCGAGGAGAATTGAACTCCTGTTTGGGGATTGAGAGCCCCCCGAACTAACCACTGTTCTACAGCGCCATATTTGGCTGAGGAAGATGGATTCGAACCATCATCGGTAGCTCCAGAGGCTACTGTCCTACCGTTGGACGATTCCCCAACACAACCGAGAGTATACCAAGAACTTGCAGTGAATCAAGATGTCCAGCCGAAGAACCGTCTGGAGGAGCTCAGGGATTCGTGTCTGTGGACTCCCCGATCTCGATCCCATCCTGTGTCAGGAGTTCACGACCCTTTTCCTTGATGGTCTCGGTCTGATCGCTGATCTCTTTGCCCAGTTCGAACGCCTTGTCTTTCAGAAGCTTGCGCGTTTCCTCTCCACTCTGGGGAGCCAGAACCAACGCCGCCAAGGCTCCAACGATGCTTCCCATCAGCAGTCCGCCCATGAACGATCCGAAGTCATTGCGTTCACTCATGTTTTCCTCCTCAGGAAGATGGTTTTGAAAAACCTGTACGCCGATATCACTCCTACGGCCGTGCTCATCAATCTTGGCAGGAGGCCGTTATCGCGACCAGAAGCTACTGCGGGCAATGCCTTCACAACCGTGTCGGCAGATGCTGTGAGCTTCACCAGCTGTCTTGTCAGCTGGTCGAAGTGCTGCTCTGTCACCTGAGTCGACTGCATCAGCCTGACTGCCTCCGACTTCAGTTCATCAGCCTGTCCCTGCACGTTGGCAATCGTGGCAGAAAGGCTCTTCGAGAACTCTGCAAGTTTTCGTCCGATAATGAGTCCGGCTACCGCCATGAAGACCATCCCGAGGGCAATGACGATATCCAGTACCCATATTGCAGTTGTGTTCACCGGCACCCGGCCACCTCCTGATCGAGTTTGCTGACAACGGTAGCGGTGGGATTCAGTCGCGTAGTCACTCTGCGTGAAAGGATGATGCCGGGAACAAGCATCAAGAATCCGACCACCACAGGAAGCGCCATGGAGGGGTTTCCGGTCAGGCCCGCCAGAGACGAGAATGCATAACCCCCGAGCACTCCTGCAAGAAAAGCCACAAGTGGAACGCCATACATGATCGCTGTGACCTTGAGAATGATCGAATCGTCGACCGACACTTCAACCAGGTCTCCCTGATCGATTCCGGGGGGAGCGATCGCCTTGACAGGAGAGCCGCTCTCTTTTCCGCCAATGCAAAACTGCGTCAGAGAGCACGACGTGCACCCGGCATGCGGCTGCAGTCGAACCATAACTACATCTCCATGACGCGAAATCACCAGTCCTCGATCAGTCTGCATGAGAGCCCTGCCCTAGCACAGCTGTCAAAGTGCCACCCCACAAGGTCGTGCCTTGACGAAGCTTTTGAACCTGCCTAAGCAGGTGGGAGCATAAAGTTCCCGGCTTCAAGAACGCTGCGAAGCGCTCGTATCCACAGGGCATCTGCTTCCGAGTGATTTGTGTTGGCTCAAACCCGTCAAGTGGTTCACGGGCATCGCAGGGTGACATGGACCTATTATACCTGAAAATGCAGGAAAACCAACGCAAGTGTCGGCGCATGCTCCAGTGGTCCCGGCTCTACTTCCGATCTGCACTGGCAAGACAGTCGGGTACGGCAGCCAACGGCACCGTCGACTGCGAACCCGATGCCAGATCCTTGATCGTACACGTCCCCGCCACGATTTCGTCCTCGCCAAGAATGAGTGCCATGCGCGCACCTCTCCTGGATGCGCGTGCCAACTGCTTTCCAAACCCATCCTGACGGGCATCCATATCCAGAGCCCAGCCTGTGTCAGCCAGCGTACGCCTCAACTCGAAGGCCACGGCAGTGGCTGGCTCAGAATGAACGATATATGCTCGGGGAATCGTCAGCGAACCAGTCAATTCGGGGTAGCGAGCCGTCAGCACCGACGTGAGACGCTCAAGGCCTAGACCCCATCCGACTGCAGGCGTAGGGGGTCCTCCCAGGTGGCGAACGAGATAGTCATAGCGGCCTCCTCCCAGGAGGGCATTCTGTGCGCCGAGATCTTCGGATACTACCTCGAATACTGTCCTGGTGTAGTAGTCCAGACCCCGAACCAGTCTATGGTTAAGCCGATATGGAATCCTCAGGGCGTTCAGCATGGACAGCAGGCGGCGGAAATGGTCCTCGCAGTCTGTGCACAGATAGTCCGCCGACTTCGGCAGCGACTCCAGGAGTGACGCGTCTTCGCGCTTGCAGTCCAACACGCGAAGAGGGTTGTCGCTCATACGCCTCTTACAGTCTTCACAGAGCTCGCTCTCGTGCGCCGCCAACGCAGCCCGCAGGGCATCCTTGTAGGCGGGTCGGCAGTCGTCGTCGCCGATACTGTTGACATCGACCGACAGGTGTGCCAGACCGAGCCTTGACAGCATCGTCATGACCATATCGATGACCTCAACATCCTGGACCGGGGATTGCTCGCCGAGCGCCTCGACACCGAAACTGTGAAACTCGCGTTTGCGCCCGCTCTGAGGCTGTTCATATCGGAAAAACGACCCCATGTAATAGAACTTGGTCGGAGAAGGCTGCAGGTTCAACTGGTGTTCGATGTAGGCCCGACATGCTGCAGCTGTCCCTTCGGGGCGGAGGACGAGATGGCGCCCCTTCTTGTCAGGAAAGGCATACATCTCCTTCTCGACGATGTCGGTGTCTTGTCCGACTGACGTGGAAAACAGTTCTTCCATCTCGATGGTTGGCGTTCGTATCTCCTCGTACCCATAGGCCTTGGCAGTCGTGGCCATCGTTCTTTCCACATGCTGCCAAAGAAGGATTTCGGGAGCCGTTATGTCGCTGGTTCCTTTGACTGACTTGATCATGACAGTCCTCCATACACTTGTGCGAGTCAGTATACTTGCTGTATGCGAAAAGAAAACCTGCATGTTCGTGGAGAGGCGGCCCCGGGAGGAGGCAGAGCGGGAAGAGAGACGGTCACAGCAGACGGTGAGGACATCGGGTTGAACCGGGACCGCAGGTGGCTAGACTGAAAGTGTCAGCGCGCAATCAGCGGATTCTGTCCAATCGAGATCGGTGTTCCTGGGAGAATGAATGGCACAGGTTCATGGTAAGGCCGGAGCGGCACCATACCGCAAGGGTGATCGGCTCATGTTTCGTGCTCTCACCTCCATGCTGATATTGGGAGTCCTGACGTATCTTCTGTTCCGTCGGGGTATTCCGACAATCGGCTTTGCTGGTGCCGGAACGATCTGTGTCATCGTGGCTCTCGGTTTCTGGTGTGTTCGTCACGTGTTCAGCCTGGAAGCTGCAGCTGACCGGTATTATGGTGGAGCGGGCGGCGAGTATGTTGTCGGTGTCATTCTTTCTCGACTGCCACAGGAGTTCCACGTGTTCAACGGCCTCGGTTTCTATGCGGGCGACATCGACCACATCATAATTGGACCGACCGGCATCTTCATCGTCGAGACGAAGAACCACTCCGGCACCATCAGCGTGCGAGATGGGTGTCTATGCAGAAATGGTGACCGTCTGACTCGTGATTTCGTACGCCAGGTTTCGTCAGAAGCAATGTATGTGAAAGCATGGCTGAAACCACAGGTCCCGTGCCATGTGCGGGCTCTGGTCGTGTTCAGCAGGGCCAAGGTCCGGGTTCGGCGGTCCATCGGGGGCGTGCGCGTTGTTGCACTGGCTTCCCTGACGGATACCATCACGGATCGGGCGCCGTCCTTGTCGACTGAGGAGATTCGACGGTACGTGGAGCGCCTGGACTCAGCGA